>CAXMRP010000129.1:0-28279 GCA_964196155.1 uncultured Polyangiaceae bacterium | reverse complement strand
CGTCCAGAACGCGCCCTCGGAGGTCAGAACTGTAAGCTCGCGTCATCAGAAGATCCCCTGCAAATCAATGCAAAAAGGGAATCACAAACGCGCACCGCATGGAATCCTTAAAATGAATCGGAGACACTCAAACCTGCTCTAGCACAACAGCAATAGGCGAACCGGATTTTTTGGATGGCTTCACCGGCTATGCTGTTGAATTGGTGCAACAGAAGCCGGTGAAATGTCTTGTGGCGTGAAATGTGAATTGCCGCCCCGCCCAATAACCGATAGATGTCAGGGCTGCGTGCGGGTCAGTTTTGGCTGGCGGTATCGCCTGATCCGGTGTGAAGTGGCGACGAACAACGCTTGGAGATTTTGATGACCGTTATTCAATTTTACGCCATCTGAGACCTGGTCCACGCTGCTTTTTTGCTTCGTCCGGCCGGGAATTTGAACTCCCGATCTCTACTGGACCGAAGCCATGTTCTCCAATTTAGAAAACCGTATCGAATCGTTTCCCGCCGGCATTCCCGACATGCCGCCGACGGGCCTTTACGCCTTCATCTGGCACTATGCCCAACCGGCGTGGGGCTATTTCGCAATTGCCTCACTGACGGGCGCGCTGTTTGCAATCATGGAAGTCACCTTGTTCGGCTTTTTGGGCCGTCTCGTCGATTTTCTGGCCGATGCTGACAGGGCGACATTCTGGTCCGATCACCTGTGGTGGCTGATCGGTATCGGTGCCTTGATCCTGATTGTCATGCCGCTGGTCGATCTGGTGCATGAATCGATCAACAACCAGGTGCTGATGGGCAATTTCCCCATGCGAGTCCGCTGGCTGGCCCATCGCTATGTGCTGCGTCAGTCGATGAGTTTTTTTCAGGATGATTTTGCCGGACGGGTTGCCACCAAGATCATGCAGACTGCGCTGGCTGTGCGGCAGGTGCTGGCGCTGACGACGGAAGTCTTTGTCTATGTCGCGGCCTATCTGATCGGGACACTGGTGCTGTTCTGGTATAGTGACTGGCGGATCATGGCGCCCCTGGTCATCTGGTTTGCGGCCTATGTTGCGGCGCTCCGATACTATCTGCCGAAAATGCGGATCATCTCCAAGGAACAAGCCGATGCGCGCTCGGTGGTGACGGGGCGTATTGTCGATTCATACACCAATATCCAGACAGTGAAACTGTTTGCCCATGCGTCGCGGGAGGAAACCTATGTGAAGGATTCCATGACTCCGTTTCTGGACAATGTCTATCGCCAGTTCCGGCTGGTGACCCGGCTCAATGTGACGCTGGAAATCCTGAACGGGTACCTGCTGGTTTCAGTTGGCCTTGCCGGTATCTGGCTATGGACGTCCGATATCGTCACCGCCGGCGCTGTTGCGCTGTCTATCGGCCTTGTCCTGCGTTTGCGGGGCATGGCGCACTGGATCATGTGGGAAGTGGCAGCGCTGTTTGAAAATATCGGAACAGTGCAGGACGGCATCGGCACGATATCACGCGAGCACACGCTGGTTGACCGGCCCGGCGCGCCGGCGCTGAGCGTCAATCAGGGCGCGGTGGTCTATGATCATGTCCGCTTTAATTATGGCAAGGATGGCGGCGTTCTTGATGACCTGTCGCTCACTATCGCGCCGGGTGAAAAAGTTGGATTGATCGGGCCATCGGGCGCCGGAAAATCGACCGTGGTAAACCTGCTGCTGCGCTTTTACGACACCGAATCCGGGCAAATTACCATTGATGGTCAGGATATTTGTGCGGTTACACAGAATTCGCTGCGGGCGGCGATTGGGCTGGTGACCCAGGATACTTCGCTTCTCCATCGTTCGGTCCGCGACAATATCCGCTATGGCCGGCCCGATGCGTCCGAAGCCGAAATCGAGGCGGCGCTGACCGCGGCCAAAGCCGAAGGATTTATTGGCGATCTTGCCGACCTTGCCGGCCGGACCGGTCTGGATGCCCATGTGGGTGAGCGCGGGGTGAAACTGTCTGGCGGCCAGCGCCAACGCATCGCCATCGCACGGGTTGTTCTGAAAGATGCGCCGATCCTGGTTCTCGACGAAGCCACATCGGCGCTTGATTCGGAAATCGAGGCGGCAATCCAGGACAGTTTCCGGCGGCTGATGGAGGGCAAGACGGTGATCGCGATTGCCCACCGGCTTTCGACAATTGCGGCGATGGACCGGTTGATCGTGATGGACAAGGGGCAGATTGTCGAGGAAGGCCGCCATGACGAACTGTTGGTAGCCAATGGCCTTTATGCCCGTCTGTGGGCGCGGCAATCAGGCGGATTTCTGGATGTCGGGCAGGGTGTGCCGAAGGTCGCTGCCGAATAGCCCTGGTGGCGCGAACGGGTGCCTGAAAACGTACCCGACCGGCCACTTTATTTTCACACACAAGCTGATCTTGAAACCACAATGCCGCGACAAACTGCCATCACTTCGTTGACCATCTGGACAGGGGGGCGGAATCTTGACAAAACCGGCGCCGGTTCGCCGTAAAGTCAGCAGTGGAAACTGTTGGCCGTGGGATTGGACCGACAACGCGGGTCCTGTTAAACGGGGCTGCATGATTGGTGCTATTATCAGCAGCGATCGTGTTTGGATTGTGATGGACATGGGTACAGTGAGGGCGCGAAGTGGCTGAAACAACCGCACAAACTAGTGCTGGGCATGGGACTGGACCGGACGCGGACAGCGATCCCAATCGCCGGGACTTCTTCCTGATCGCGACGGGCGCCATGGGTGCTGTGGGCGCAGCGGCGGTGGCCTGGCCGATGATCGACCAGATGAACCCGGACGCTTCGGCGCTGGCGCTGGCTTCGGTGGAAATCGATGTATCGTCGATGGAGCCGGGACAATCGATCAAGGTGTCGTGGCGCGGCAAGCCGGTGTTCATTCGCTACCGGACTGAGAAAGAAGTGGCGGCAGCGCGCGCTGTGCCGCTTGATGAACTTAAAGACAGCGATGCCCGCAACGCCAACTTGTCCGGGGCTGAGGCAACGGACGAAAACCGCGGTGTTGTCGGCCGTGAGGAGTGGATCATCATGGTTGGCGTGTGCACCCATTTCGGTTGCATACCACTCGGCGAACAGGGCGATTTCGGCGGCTGGTTCTGCCCGTGCCACGGTTCGCACTACGATACAGCGGGCCGTATCCGCAAAGGGCCGGCGCCGGAAAATCTCGCAGTGCCGGTATATGAATTTGTCGATGACACGACGATCCGCATCGGCTGACGGGGGAATATGACGATGTCAGCAGACGGCCATTCCAGTTACAATCCTTCCACCGGCATCGAACGCTGGGTCGACAGGCGGCTGCCGCTGCCGCGGCTCTTGTATGATTCCTTCGTTGCTTATCCGGTGCCGCGCAACCTGAACTACTGGTACACGTTCGGCGGCATTTTGACGGTCATGCTGGTATCGCAGATCCTGACCGGGATCGTGTTGGCGATGCATTACACCGCCCATGCGGACATGGCGTTCGATTCGGTCGAACATATTATGCGCGATGTGAATTTCGGTTGGCTGTTACGCTATATGCATGCGGTTGGTGCCTCGATGTTTTTCGTCGCGGTCTATGTGCATATTTTCCGGGGGCTGTATTACGGCTCCTACAAGGAACCGCGGGAGCTGTTGTGGATCCTGGGCGTAATCATCTACCTGTTGATGATGGCGACCGGGTTTATGGGTTATGTGTTGCCGTGGGGCCAGATGAGCTTCTGGGGTGCGACGGTCATCACCAACCTGTTTTCAGCGATACCGCTGATTGGCGAATCGGTGGTGACATGGCTCTGGGGTGGGTTTTCAGTCGATAATCCGACGCTGAACCGGTTCTACTCGCTGCATTATCTCTTATCATTCATGATCTTCGGTGTGGTCATCCTTCATGTTTGGGCGCTGCACATGACCGGCCAGTCCAACCCGACCGGCGTTGAGGTCAAGAACAAGCGCGAGACGGTGCCGTTTACCCCGCACGCGACGGCCAAAGACAGTTTCGCGCTGGTGTGTTTCCTGTTGCTGTTTGCCTATTTTGTCTTCTACCAGCCCAATTTCCTCGGCCATCCGGACAATTACAAACAGGCTGATCCGCTTGTGACGCCCAGCCACATTGTGCCGGAGTGGTATTACCTGCCGTTCTACGCGATTTTGCGGGCGATCCCTTCGAAGCTTGGCGGTGTGATCGCCATGTTCGGGTCGATCGGCGTGCTGTTCATCGTGCCGTGGCTGGACACGTCGAAGGTTCGCTCAGCGGTTTACCGCCCACTCTACAAGCAGTTTTTCTGGATCTTGGTTGCGGTGTGCATCCTGCTCGGCTGGCTCGGCGCCAAGCCGGCTGAGGGCGGCTATGTGATCGCGGCGCGGATTTGTACTTTCTGGTATTTCTTCCACTTCCTGATCTTGCTTCCGATTCTCGGCCTGTACGAGACGCCGAAACCACGTCCGGCGTCGATTGCCGATGCGGTTCTGGGGGGAGCTGACGGTGAAGATGGTGGTGCGGCTGCAAAACCGGCGGGCGCAACAGCGGCTCCACAAACACGTGGCTAGCGGGCAACGGCCAAGAGGCAAGTGCAAAGTTAGCAGGGGACTAGGGCGATCATGATGCGTGCGACGAAATTATCTGGCTTGGCACTGGCAGCGATTGCGGCGTTTGCGTTTGTCTTTTCGGCGGCATTTGCTGCTGAGGAGGAAGGTGGGCCGGCGCATTATCCGTTGAAACATCCGCACCATGTCGACTGGACATTTTCCGGCCCGTTCGGCAACTTTGATCCGCAGCAACTGCAGCGTGGATTTCAGGTGTACCGGGAGGTGTGCTCTTCGTGTCACTCGATGGACCTTGTGGCTTTTCGCAACCTTGCCAGCGAACGCGGACCACATTTTACCGAGGCCGAAGTCAAGGCGCTGGCCGCCGAATATGATATTGCCGATGGTCCGGACGACGAGGGCGAAATGATTGAGCGGCCGGGGATTCCGGCTGATCGCTTGCCGGCGCCGTTTGCCAACAAAAATGCTGCGGCCGCCTCAAACGGTGGCGCCTATCCGCCCGACTTGTCGCTGGTTGCCAAATCCCGCGGTGTGGAACGGGGTTTCCCGACCTTTGTTTTTGATATTTTCACCCAGTATCAGGAAGGCGGGCCGGATTACATTTTTTCGCTGCTGACGGGCTATGAAGACGCGCCGGCAGGCAAGGAGTTGCGCGATGGGATGAACTACAATCCGTTCTTCATTGCCGGCGATCAGATCGCCATGGCGCCGCCGCTGTCCGATGACCAGATCGACTATGCCCAAAACCAGGATGAGGATACGGCTAACGATGTGCCGCAGACTATCGATCAGTATTCCCGGGATGTTGTGTCGTTCTTGATGTGGGCAGCCGAGCCCCATCTGGTGGTCCGCAAGTCGATGGGATTCAATGTCATCATCTTTCTGATTGTCTTTGCCAGCCTGCTTTATTACACCAAGAAAAAAGTGTGGGCCAGCACGCCTCATTGAATGAGGATCTTCGCCATTTACCGGACGCGCCACCTGATCAGGTCGGCGATCACACCGGTAGTGTGGACGCTGCCTACAGAATCGGTGCCAAAGCAGCTGTCCGATTTCAGGACTGCCCGGCAGAAATACGTTTTCGTTTCGAAATAAATCTTACCAAATTTGTTCACGGGTCATTTTCGTTTCTTTAATGATTGTGAATACATCTTCTTCTTCTGAAATTAAGTAATATCCTTCGATGGCGCTGTATTGCCATGAGGGGTGTTGTGATGCTTCAGAAAATAAACATTGGCCGTATCGATCGGATCGTGTGGGTGATCGCGGGACTAGTTGCCGTGACCCTGCTTTTCGAAAGTAATGATGTGTGGGGATGGTTTTGGATCGCTGGCCTATATTTATTGGCTACAGGATGCATGGCGTCCTGCCCGCTTTATACCGGTGCCGGCCTGTCGACACGGCGGCGGAGCGGAACAAATCAGGAGGCGACGTAGCAGGCGGGTATGAATGTCGCAGCTCTATACTATTGGCCAAGAAACATCAGGTAGCGAACTTGAACAGGATCACGTCGCCATCCTGAACAACATACTCTTTGCCTTCGTCACGGGCTTTGCCGGCCTCTTTGGCAGCAGTTTCGCCGCCCAGGGTCAGATAGTCATCAAGGGCGATCGTCTGGGCGCGAATGAAGCCTCGCTCAAAATCGCTGTGGATCGCACCGGCGGCACCCGGTGCCTTGGTGCCGCGCCGAATGGTCCAGGCACGCGCCTCCTTGGGGCCGGCGGTGAAATAGGTAATCAGTTCGAGCAATTCATAGCCGGCTCTGATCATCTGGTTGAGACCCGGCTCGGTCAGTCCGATGGTTTCCAGATAATCAGCTTGCTCCTCGGCCGGTAACTGGGCGATTTCCGCTTCAATGGCGGCGGAAATATACACGCAGCCAGCGCCCATGGCTTGCGCCCGGGCGGCCACTTTTGTCGCGGCGTCATTGCCGGCAGCGGCGTCTTCTTCACCGACATTGCAGACATAAAGAACCGGCTTGGCAGTCAACAATCCAAGGGAGCGCAGGATCTTGCGTTCCGGCTCGGCCAGATCCTCGCGGATGGTGCGGACCATCTTGCCGTCCTGTAGCGCGGCTAGGGCCGCTTCCATCAGCGGAAGGAGGGTCCGGGCCTCCTTGTCTTTTGCCGCTGCCTTCTTGCGCAACGGATCGATGCGGCGCTCAAGGCTGTCCAGATCAGCAAGCATCAATTCGGTCTCGACGGTTTCGGCATCGGCGAGCGGAGCGATACGACCCTCGACATGGGTGACATCATCATCTTCAAAACAGCGCAGCACATGGGCGATGGCATCGACTTCGCGGATATTGGCGAGAAACTGGTTTCCGAGCCCTTCGCCCTTGGCCGCGCCGCGCACCAGGCCGGCAATGTCGACGAAAGTCAGCCGCGTATGGATGGTCTGTGCGGACCCGGCGGTCCGCGCCAGGTTTTCCAGACGGGGATCGGGGACCGCAACATCGCCGGTGTTGGGTTCGATCGTGCAAAAGGGATAATTGGCCGCCTGTGCCGATGCCGTGCGTGTCAGCGCATTGAATAGTGTCGACTTGCCGATATTAGGCAAGCCGACGATGCCACAACGAAAACCCATGGATTAGTCCTTGGTTCCCAGTCCGAACAATTTGCGCAGGCTGTCGCTTAACGGCCCGTGACGGGATGCTGAACTTCGGTCGGAGGTCTTATCCGGTTTGTCACCGTTTGCCTCGGCTCCGGATTTGCGGGTCGGCCGCCTTTTGTCCGCCGGATTTGCCACATCGGTCTCGTCCGCATTGTCATCGAACAGACCGGTATCGACCAGACTCAGATGCACTTTGTTCATGAAACTGGAATCATCTCCTGACGCCAGAAGCGGCGCGTGGTCGGCGATGGTGCTGACAATTGCCGAGACCCAGTCCTGATCGGTGCGGGGGAAATCCTTCAACACATAACCATGGACGAGGCTTTTGTGGCCGGGATGGCCGATGCCGATCCGCATGCGGCGATAATCATTGCCGATATGGGCAGTGATTGACCGCAAGCCATTGTGGCTGGGGTGGCCGCCGCCGGCCTTCATGCGCACTTTGCCGGGCGCCAGATCCAGTTCATCGTAGATGACAACGATGTTTGATGGATCAAGCTTGTAAAACCGCATGGCCTGGCCGAGCGCACGGCCGGATTCATTCATGAAAGTCGCCGGTTTCAGGATCAGGGCTTTTTCGCCGCCCAACTGGCCTTCGCAAACCTCGCCCTCAAACCGGGCACGCCATGCCGACAGGCGGTGGCGACGATGGATTTCGTCCGCCACCATGAAGCCGATATTGTGTCGGTTGCCGGCGTATCGCCGGCCGGGATTTCCTAGGCCGGCGATCAGCAGCATCGATGGAGCCTAGCTGTTATCGGTTTTTTCGGCTTCGTCGTCGGCGTCGTCGGCGTCTTCGCCTTCTTCGCCGACCAGTTCAGGCTCTTCCATCTCTTCGTCGTCACCGGCGTCCTCGGCCTCGGTCAGGCCGGCAGGCGCGGCGATGGTCGCGATGGTGAAGTCACGATCGGTAATTGTTGGCGTGACACCTTCGGGAAGCGTGATGGAGGAGATATGAACACCGTCGCCGATGTCCAGACCTGTCAGATCGGCGACCAGTTCATCGGGAATGGCGTCGGCTGGCACATCCAGCTCGACCGTATGGCGAACAACGTTGAGAACGCCACCGCGTTTCAGTCCTTCGGATTCTTCCTCGTTGACGAAGTTGACCGGAATTTCCAGCGTCAGCCTGGCACCCTTGGCGACACGGAAAAAATCAACGTGCATCAAATTGTCCCGAACCGGATCGAGCTGGTAATCCTTGGGGATCACCCGCACTTTGTCGCCACCGACATCGATGGTCCCAACCGTCGTCAGAAAGCCGCCGGCGTGAAGACGCAGGGCCAATTCCCTGGCGGGTAGGACAATTGCGACAGGTGGTTTCTTGTCGCCATAAATTACGGCCGGGATTTTTCCCTCGCGACGCACAGCTCGGGCGGCCCCCTTGCCGGCCCGTTCGCGCACCTCAGCCGTGAGCTCGTAAGTATCGCTCATGGATGCACTCCTTGAATTTTTGAACAATAAAAGCCGCTGTCAAAGCGGCCGGTTTGCGCGCCGCCTCCAAGGGTGTCTGGCGCGCGAGCGCGCTTATAGGCCAGGGCAACAGGATTGGCAATGTGCGGTGGGCGGCATTTTTCTGGCAATCGCCGATCGGGCTTACTGGGCCGGGCAGGGCTGCCTAATTGGTAAAACCTTAGTCGAACAGGCTGGAGACAGATTTTTCGAGCGCGGTGCGGCGAATGGCTTCGCCCAACAGGCTGGCGACGGAGACCACGCGGATATTGTGGGCCGCCTGCACGGCGCTTGATGGTTCGATGGAATCGGTGATCACCAGTTCGGTCAGCTGTGAGGCGGTAACCCGGGCCACCGCGCCGCCAGACAAGACGCCGTGGGTGATATAGGCCTGAACCGATGTAGCGCCTTTTTCCAACAACGCGTCGGCGGCGTTGCACAGGGTGCCGCCGGAATCGACGATATCGTCAAACAGCAGACAATCGCGGCCCTCGACGAAGCCGATAATGTTCATGACTTCGGATTCGCCGGCGCTTTCGCGGCGCTTGTCGACAATGGCCAGATCGGCGCCGAGCCGCTTGGCCAGAGCCCGGGCGCGCACCACGCCGCCCACGTCGGGCGAGACAACCGTCAGGCTGCCATTGGTCTTGCGCTCGAGAATGTCGCGGGAAAACACCGGCACAGAAAACAGATTGTCGGTGGGGATATCGAAAAAGCCCTGAATCTGGCCGGCATGGAGATCAATAGTCAACACACGGTCGGTGCCGGCATGGGTGATCAGATTAGCGACCAGCTTGGCTGATATTGGCGTGCGGCCGCTGGTTCGGCGGTCCTGCCGGGCGTAACCAAAATAGGGCACGACCGCGGTGATGCGTTTTGCCGATGAGCGCCGCAGCGCGTCAATGATAATCAGCAATTCCATCAAATGGTCGTTGGCCGGAAAGCTCGTCGACTGGATGACGAACACATCCTCGCCGCGAACATTCTCTTGAATTTCGACGAATATCTCCTGATCGGCAAACCGCCGCACGGCGCACTCGGCCGGTTCAAGATCGAGATAACTAGCAATTTCGGCGCCCAGCGTACCGTTGGCGTTGCCCGCAACGATTTTCATGGCAACTATTCCCCTGCGCCGCCCCGGCTTGCTGATCGGGTCAGGGTTTACGCCCCTGTTTTGCCTGATCAACGCGGCCTTTTAACAATGGTGTCAGGCTGCGACAACCGGCCAAAGTGAGGAAATGCGACAGAATTGTGAATTGTTGGCGCGGATTGTGCCGGTATCGCCGTCAGGAGGTGCCAAACCAGGCGACAAGGGCATCCAGCGATGCCGACGCAACCGTATCGATGGCGGCCGGTCCGACGCTGGCCCACGGGTCACCATCGACGCTGACAATATGGGTCCAGCCGGAGATGCGATGAAGCCGGCGGCGGTCGGTGCCGAGGATGTCCCAGACATAGACAAGCTGGGTTTTGTCGCCGTCAGGTGCGGTCGATATGTATCCCTTGATCAAATAGGTCACCGCCGGGTCATTGGCGCTGGTCAACTGCAATTGGCGGGATGTGGACTGGTGGGCGATAGCTTTGGCCAATTGATCGGCGATCGGTCGGGGCGCGCCACTCAAGGGTACAAAGGCCAACCGGGCGCGCGCAGCTGATACCGGCGGCGGCAGCGAAGGTGATGCGGCCGCGTTGGCATTGCCGGCCGGCCCGTTTGCCGCCAGGGACGGCGCCGGTTTGCGCCACTTGAAATCGGGAACAGCAAGACTCTGGCAACCGGCGAGCGCGAGACACAGGCCAAAAGCAAGCAACCGGCTACGGCGTGCAAAACCCGTCTGCCATTGACCTTCTCGCCTTGGTGGGCAGGCCGCGTTCGCTTTGTGGAATGGATACGCGCTCATCTAGCGGTTCAAAAGCTCGGTGCCGAAGCGGGACAGTGGTTCGGGTGCGCCTTGTGTTGTCTTGTACGTTCGGCCGATGCACATGGCAGTACCTGTATCGGTGTCCATCAAGATCATGTGGGCAAACAGGATCATGTCCGGTTCTATCTCGACCGGATTGTCGCGAATGAACATTGGCCAGTCCATCCAGCTTGGCGCGTAGCGGGCACCGAGCGAATAACCGCAGGCATTGAGACGATGGCGGGTCATGCCATGGTTTTCCAGCGCGGTGGCATGGGCGGTGAAGACATCACCAAAAGTGTGGCCGGGTCGCATGACGGCTTGCACGGCGGACAAGGCATCACAAGACGCCTCGTGCAATTCCAGATGGCGCGGCGTCGGTTTGCCGATGACAATCGTGCGCATCAGGGCGGCATGATAAAGCCGGTAAACGCCGGCAAATTCCATCGTCATCTGATCATTGGCGTCTAGAGTGCGCCGGCCGGTCTTGGTCCGGCACAGAAGCGCGTCGGCGCCCGAACCGATGATAAAGGGATTGCCGGGATAATCGCCGCCGGCTGCCAGTATCGAGCCCTGCATGGCAGCAAGAATTTCGCCTTCGTCGGCACCGGGGCCGATTTTTTCCAATCCGATTTCCAGGGCGGCGTCGGCAAGTTCCGACGCTCGGGTCACATAAGCCATTTCGGCGGGGCTTTTGATCAACCGCAGACGGGGGATGATGTCGGAGGCATCGGATAGGTCCGAAAACGTATGCAGGACATCGTCAAGCGCCCGGCCACTGGCGGCGGTGAGGCCGTGCGTATCGTATTCAACACCAATCGGGGTGCCGAGCAGATCCATATCGTTAAGAAGGTCGCGCAGCGCCTGCGCCCGGTTGACTGAGGGGCGATCAGTCCACACGTGGATGTCTTCGATCAGCGATGTCTGGCGGGCCTGTCGCAGGTCTGCCGACCGGGTGAGAAGGGTCAGCTTACCGTCGGCGCGAAGAATCAGGCACTGGAAAAAGCAATAGCCGAACGTGTCGTAGCCGGTCAGCCAGTAATGACTTTCGGGCGCAAACAGCAAAAGCGCTCCAAGATCGCGCTCAGCCATGGCGGCGAGGACGCTGGCCATGCGTGTGTCGAATTCGGCGGTTTCAAAGTGAAGAGCCATCGGTTTGTCTGGTTCCGTTTGCTGTTTTTCAGATCAAAGGACTGGTCTGGGGCACCCGGCCGTTTCGGTTTACGGGTCGCAGATCACGATTGCCGACAGAAGGCGGCCATAGTCGGCCTCGCTCTTGTGGGTGGCGCGCCGAAAAGAAAAGAAACGTTGCGGATCGGCGTAAGTGCATAAATTGAGCGCTTCTGCAAAGCGTATGCCGGCGTGGGTCAGCCGGTCCAGAATGTAAGCCGGCAGGTCGAACATGGCATGGTCGGCGCGGTCTGCGGCTGTAAAGAACCGGCTGTTTACGGCATTATCAGCGACAAAATGATCGAAAAACTCCTGGCCGACTTCATAAGCGGTTGCGGCAATTGTCGGCCCAAGCACTGCGGAAATGCGCCGCCGGTCGGCACCGAGATCCTCCATCAGATCGATTGTTGATTCCAGCACGCCACCGATGGCGCCCTTCCAGCCGGCATGGGTGGCGGCGATGATGCCGGCTTCGGGTTCGGCAAACAGCACCGGGCCGCAATCGGCGGTGCCGACGCCAACGGCAATTCCGGGGCGGTCGGTGACCAGTGCATCGGCCCGTGGGCCTTCGCCCGGTAGCCAGACGTCACGAACGTGGACTGCTGTGGGGCTGTGGATCTGGTAGGGTGTGGCCAGAACCTCGGGTTCGACACCGAGATAGGCGCAGGCGCGGGCGCGGTTGGCCAGGACGTTTTCGCGGCTGTCATCTGATCCCAGACCGGTGTTGAATGAGGCATAGAGGCCGTCCGATACGCCGCCATGGCGGGTGAAATAGGCATGGCGAATCCCCGCCAATTCCGCAAGAACCGGCGATTCGATCGGTTGGGTATGGATAGTGCCCGCCTCCATTTTGCCAGCCTGTCTGCCTGGTGAAGCGTTGTCAAACAATTGAGTTGGCATCAAATGGCAACAATCTAGAGTTGGTTTTTGACCCAGGTCCGAAACGCTCAGCGCTCAAATGGTGGTGGGGGTGGCGAGTCGGGGGGCACAATCGCCATAGCCTTGAACAACGTGCCCATCTGATCGGATGCCGTACCGGCAAGACGGTCGGCCGCTGCGTCAATACTGGTAGCAGCAGCATCGTCCTTGCCTTTTTTCAAGGTAGCGGCGCGTTCGTTCAGACCAAGCGCGTTCAAAAATTCGCCCTGACTTACTGGACCATATGCCACTGCCCCGGCAGCCCGAGCTGTCGCGCCGAGTGCTGTAAAATCTACATGGGCGGTCAAGTCGGCCATTCCGGGTTCGGCAAGCGGGTCGGTGAATTTGTGATTACGCACGGCCTGAAGTGTGCCGAATTGCGGTCTGGCCGTCTGATCGTAGCCATAGTCGATGATCAGCGCCGCCCCGCCCTGATTGGCAATGCGAGCGGCGATGGCGGCAAGGATCGCTTCTGCCGCGGGACAGGCCTCGCGGATGGTACCATCAGCCGGTGTTGCGCAATCGATGGTGGCAAACAATCGATTTTCGTTTGTATCGGGCAAAGGTGATCCGAGCGTGAAAATCAATTTGTTGCCGGCATCGGCGGACGGATCCAGCCCGATCATGCGCTCGTGCCAACGGCCGGCATGGGCGACATACTGGTAGATTGGCAGGGCATCGAAAAATTCGTTGGCGACGAAGAGCGCCGGTTCGGGCGGGATCGATTCGATATTCTCGTGCCAGGTCACTGGACAGTCATATCGGGCAAGGGCGGCTTGTTGGCGTTCGCGCAGGACCGGGCTCATCTCCACCAGATCGATGGCGAGATCGCCGGCAAAACCCGGCACCGAGCGTATTGTCCGCAGGATATCGGCCATCAGCGTGCCACGACCGGGGCCAAATTCGACGATACGAATTGGCAACCGCGTCGGTGACGACAGATCGGTGATTTGTCCCACATGGGCGAGCCAGGCCCCGATGAGTTCGCCGAACATCTGGCTGATTTCCGGCGCGGTTGTGAAATCGCCATCGGCCCCGAGTGGGTCGCGGGTGATGTAGTAGCCATATTTGGGGTCGGACAGGCACCGGGCCATATAGTCGGCGATCGAGATGGGGCCGTTTGCTGCGATGAACCGACAGATCGCCTGGCCCAGCGGTGTATAGGTCATCTTGTGCGCTGGGCGTCTGGCGCGTTGTTCGCTGGCGAAGTTTTTGCCCGGATCATGAAGAACAGCCCGATCAATATCATCGGCAGTGACAAGATCATGCCCATGGTCAGTTGGCCACCGATGAAGCCGATATGGGCATCGGGCTGGCGGAAAAACTCAACCGCGATACGGCAAATCCCATAGCCTGCAACGAAAGTGCCGGCGGTAAGGCCGGGGCGGGCGAGGCTAGTCAGGCCATGTGTAAAAATACGCAGCACAATCAGCAGGACCACGCCTTCGAGAGCCGCTTCATATAGCTGACTGGGATGGCGGGGCAGGGGACCGCCTGCGGGAAATACCATTGCCCAGGGCACATCGGTTGCCCGCCCGAACAACTCGCCATTGATGAAATTGGCCAGCCGCCCGAACAACAGGCCAAAGGGGATGCCGGCTGCCACTACATCAAAAAGCGACAGGAGCGGGATGCCGCGGCGGATCGCAAACAGGGTCATGGCCAGGACCACGCCGAGCAGGCCGCCATGGAACGACATGCCGCCATCCCATATGCGCAGGATCGCTGCCGGATTGGCGGCATAGCCGGCAAAATTGTAGAACAGCACATAGCCGAGACGCCCGCCGAGCACGATGCCGGCGGTCAGCCACAATACGAAGTCATCAATGTCAACCAGACTCACGGGTGCCGGCCGGTCGCCCCAAAGGCGCGGGTTGCCGGCAAGGGCCCGGCAATAGCGCCACCCGAGCAGAATACCGGCCAGGTAGGCCAACCCGTACCAGCGGATGGCGAGCGGACCGAAAGCGATCAGCACCGGGTCGATAGCAGGAAATGGCAAGACGATGACCGGCATTCAGGCCCTTTATCAGTATCAAACAGCGTTGAGGATCGGGCGCGACGATGACCGGGGCTTGTGCGCCGGTCAAGCATTCCGTTGGCGCCACGGCGCAGTTGTTTACGCAGCCCGGTCAACCTTATTGTCACCACACCGGATGGTGAATGCTTGCGCCCGGCGTGTGGGCCCATATATGAGCAGGACATTGTGCGCTGATTGGCGGGACCTGCGAGACAGTTGCAGACGCGCTGGCGCCTGTCTCATGCTGGCCTTGCCAGCCCGGAGGAACCGATGACCCAGACGACAAACCGCATCATGGATGAATTTGCCAAATTGATGAACGATGCTGCCGGCGTGGCGCAGGGTGTCAAAAAGGAGGCGGAGACCCTGTTCAAGGGTCAGGCGGAGCGCTTTCTGGGTGATATGGATTTGGTGCAGCGCGAAGAATTCGATGCTGTGCGCGATATGGCGGTGAAGGCGCGGGAAGAAAACCAGTCCTTGTCGGACAAAGTCGCGGCCCTTGAGGCGCGGATCGCCAAGCTCGAAGGCGCTGGTTCTGGTCCCAAACCGGCTGCGCGCCGGGCCGGCAAGGCAAAGGCGAAGCCTGCTGCTGCGTCGAAATCGACCAAGACCAAATAGACCGGAGCCAATTTGGCTGGCCGATCGAGCACGGCCGCGTAGCGACATTCGCCGAAGTTCGTTGATTCAGATTTCTTCAGATGCGTTGACGGTATGGATGCCGGCGTTCTTGTGATGCCAATCGCGGCAACGCTGTGCCTGTCGTCCCACATCAAGATTTATCTTCAGATTGCCAGTGGAAAACGGTCCGAAGCAGGGCGTTCATCGTTCGCCCATCGGCGCTGACGCGCTAGGTGTTGGTGGCAAGAGATTCGTCCTTTTACCAATCTGGCACGAAACTGGTACGAAACAGTCGCGTTGCACCGCAAAATGACAGTAGATGGGTTAAGTGCCTGATTCGATTGATTCGTTTTCGGCTAATTCGGTGCCGTGTCGCGTAGTCGCAAGTGTTGTCTTCAATTCTTATCGCAACATTGGACGCGAGGAATTCGCATGAGCCTGATGGAAATGGAAGCCACCGCCTACGCCAACCCGGTGGATCTGGCCGAACAAATTGCGTCGGTGCACGACTGGGCGTTCGATCGGTCCGGTGAAGACGAGATTACCATCTCGGTGACGGGCAGTTGGTGCGATTACAATATTTCGATTTCGTGGATGGGCGAACTGGAAGCGCTGCATCTGGCCTGCGCCTTTGATTACAAGGTCGGCGAGCGGCCGAAAGCAGACATTTCGCGCCTGCTGGCACTGGTCAATGAGCAGATGTGGCTGGGCCATTTCGATCTGTGGCAGGCCGAGGGCGTTATCATGTATCGCAACGCGCTGCTTTTGACTGACGGCGTGGAGGCGGGTAGCGGGCAGCTGGAGGCGATGCTGGGCGCTGCGGTGGATTCGTGCGAACGCTATTATCAGGCATTCCAGTTTGTACTTTGGGCTGGAAAAACTCCAGAAGACGCACTGTCGGCAGTGATGTTCGAAACCCAGGGCGAAGCCTGAGCGGGATTTTCCGACGTCGGACCCGTCAGTGTACGGTTGCCAGTTGACGTCTGACTACCGATAAACGGCGATCAATTTGCCGGAACAAAGTCATGATCAATAATGCGACACCGCTCACGCTTGTTGGCGCGGGTAAAATGGGCACGGCGTTACTCGATGCCTGGTTGGATCGCGGCATGGACGCGGCTGGTGTGACCATTATCGATCCGGGACTGCCGGAAAATATCGCTGAAGGTTACCGCAATCAGGGGCTTCAGTTTTCCGATCAACCGGCCGGGTCTACCCGGTTGATTGTCTTGTCGGTCAAGCCTCAAATCATGGGTGAGGTGCTGGCTGCAATTGGCGGAAACGTGCCCGGTGATGCTATTGTCGTCTCTGTCGCTGCCGGCATCACAATGGAAACGCTCAGCGCGACATTCTCGCCGGAGCAGGCGATAATCCGTGTCATGCCCAACACACCGGCGCTGGCTGGCGAGGGTATGTCGGTGCTTTGCGCCAACGAGCATGCCGACACGGAAAACCGCCAGTTGATCGAGACGTTGATGGATGCGGTCGGCAAGGTGGCGTGGATTACCGACGAAACGCTGATGGACGCGGTCACGGCGGTATCGGGGTCCGGTCCGGCCTACGTGTTTTTGCTTGCTGAATGCCTGACCGAAGCTGCGGTCACTGCCGGCCTACCGCCTGATCTTGCCGCCGAATTGGCGCGGCAGACCGTCATCGGCGGCGGTGCGTTGCTGGCCCAGAGTGACCTTGCCGCTTCGACCCTTCGCAAAAATGTCACTTCGCCCGGGGGCACAACGCAGGCTGCGCTGGAAATACTGATGGATGCCGACGCGGGTTTCGGACCGCTGCTGGAACGGGCGGTTCTTGCCGCAAAGGCCCGTTCGGTTATGCTGGGCTGATCAATCACGAGGCGCGCTTGTGCCGGTTAGCGGCGCGGCAATCCTTGTCCCTACAATCGGGAGGTCACATAACCAATCATGGTTTCGATAAAAACCCAAAACGCCATCATTGATGCATTCATGGCGCTGCTCGGTGAAACATCGCTGGACGCGGTGACGCTGCCTCAGATTGCAGAGCGGGCGGGCGTATCTTTAGGATCGCTGCGCACTATTTATGGCGGCCCTATGGATATTCTGGCGGCGTTTTCCGCCCGGGTCGACAAGGTGGTGCTCGATGGTGTTGACAACTCAATTGCGGAAGAAGAGCCGCGCGAGCGCCTGTTCGACATCCTGTTTTCCCGCCTGGAGCAGATTCAAAAATACAAACCAGCCATCGCCGCGCTGGCCAGGGTAGCCCGCCGCGATCCGGTGGTGGCGCTGCATCTGAACGCACTGACTTGCCGGTCGATGGCGTGGATGATGGCTGGTGCCGGGATATCCCATTCGGGAAAAGGCGGTGCGATCAGGGCACAGGGGCTTGTGAGCGTATGGGCGCGGGTATTGCGCTTGTGGCTTGCCGACGATGATCCCGGCCTTGCCCGGACCATGGCGGCGCTGGACCGGCATCTGCGCGGCGGCGAGCGGATGATGGTGCGCCTTGGCAGGCTTGAGTGCCTGGCGCAACGGATTTGCGGCGGCCGACTGTCGCGGCCTTCGCGCGGCGACAGCAACAAGAATGCAGAAATGGCAAGTGGCGCTGGGGACAGAACGGTGCCCGATGGCGTCTGAAAGCAGTGGGGACGACGGCGAAGCGGGTGAGCCGGTCACACCGACAATCGGTTTTGATGATTTCCTCAAAGTCGATATTCGCGTGGGTACAATTGTCGAAGCGGCATCGGTTCCCGAGGCGCGCAAGCCGGCGATCAAGTTGAGAATAGATTTCGGACCGCAGATCGGGATGAAAAAATCATCGGCGCAGATCACCAGATACTACGAGCCGGACGCGCTGGTTGGTACTCAAGTGATGGCAGTGGTCAACTTTCCGCCCCGGCAGATTGGTCCGATGATGTCCGAAGTTTTGACCCTTGGGGTGCCCGACGCCGATGGTGAAGTCGTGCTTTTGCGGCCGAGTCAAGAAGTACCAGACGGCGGGCGGCTGTTCTGAGTCAGAGCCCAATTTTATGCCGGAATACGGACCCGGGCGCGCAGGCCGCCCAGCGGGCTTTCTTCCAATTCGATCTGGCCGCCGTGACTGCGGGCGGTATCCAGAGCGATCGACAAGCCAAGGCCGGAGCCGCCCTGATCGACATTGCGGCCTTCATCGAGGCGGTAAAAGGGGCGAAATACCGCTTCGCGCTCGGCCTCGGGAATTCCTGGTCCGTCGTCATCGATCGTGACGGTCAGCCAGCCGCGGCGATGGCGGGCGGTGATGGCGATGGTCTTTGCGTATTTCCCGGCATTGGCGACTAGGTTGGACAGGCAGCGGCGAAACGCTACCGGCCGCACATCGACCACCGGCTCACCGCTGAAATTTAGCGTTACCGTTGTGTCTTTGCCGCGCTGGCGGTCAACGATTTCCTCCAGCGTTGCCTGAACATTGACTGGCGCGCTGTCCTCGGCGGCATCGCCGCGGGCAAAGGCGATATATTCCTCCAGCATGGCGCCCATCTCGGCGATGTCGGCCCGCAACGCCCCGGTATCGGCGATATCTTCAAGCATCGCCAGTTCGAGCTGAAACCGGGTGAGCACCGTGCGCAGGTCATGACTGACACCGGACAGCATTGTGGTACGCTGTTCGATCTGGCGCTCGATGCGCTCGCGCATGGCAAAAAATGCCTGGCTTGCCTGACGGACCTCGCGGGCGCCACGGTGGGTGAATGTATCGACCGCGCGGCCTTTACCGAAACTCTCCATGGCGTCGGCGAGTGTGACAATCGGGCGGATCTGGTTGCGCAAAAACAACAGGGCGATGGCGATCAATACCAGTGACGTGCCGACCATCCAGAACAGGAATATCTCCGAATTGGAGGCATAGGTCTGGCTGCGGCGGGCGAAGACCCGCAGGATCTTGTCGGGGAACTTGATACGGATTTCAACAATATTGGACCGGCCGACCGTATCGATCCAGAACGGTTGGCCGATCTGTCGACTGATCTCGCGCGACAAAGTTTGGTCGAGCAGCGAAAAGAATGGTTTTGCGGCGACAGGCGGCAGATCGCCCGGCGGCAATATAGCGATGTTCAGCCCGAGGGATTCAGCGGCTATGCGCGTGATTTCATTAAAATGTTCATCCTGGGGGTAGGTGTCGATCACTTGCACAATGGCGGCGATATCACCAGTGACGGCATTGGAAAGGCGCCGGGTTACGGTCTGCCAGTGGCGCTCCATGAACACATAGGCAACGACGGACTGCAAAAGCACGATCGGGGCGACGACGATAATAATGGACCGGGCGTAAAGGCCCTTGGGCATGCGCAGCCGCATGCGGGTCAGGCTTCGCCACATGCCCCTGCTGCGCCGTCTGGCCTGTGTCGCGATGTCGCTCAGCGATACCATGGTTTCGCGTGGGCCTGCCCCATTTCGCTCCAGCGGCGCCATATTGGCCGCTTTTAGGAGCAGAAGGTTCGGACCCTAGTCCACAAGCAACCGGTAGCCAATTCCGCGCACGGTCTGAAGGTGAACCGGATTGGCCGGGTCGGCCTCGATTTTGCGGCGCAGGCGGTTGATCTGCACATCAATGGTGCGCTCGCCACGGGCGCCGGATGCGCTGGTCAGTTCATGGCGGTGGATCGTCTCGCCGGGATGGCCGGCAAATATCCGCAGGATCTCGCGTTCGCGATCGGTCACGCGAACCGGATCGATGCCGCGTTTCAACTCGCCACGGGCGATGTGAAATGTAAACGGCCCGAAGCGGACGAATTCGATTTCCGGCACCGGAGGCAGGCCGCCACGTTTCAGAATATTGGCGATGCGCAGCAGCAATTCGCGCGGTTCAAAGGGCTTGGCAAGATAATCGTCGGCACCGCATTCCAGCCCGTTGATGCGGCTTTCGGCTTCGGAACGCGCAGTCAGCATGAGGATCGGTACATCTGAAGTTTTGCGCAAATCGGCGGTCAGGTCCACACCGCTTTCGCCCGGCATCATGACATCGACGATCAAAAGGTCGAACGCCATACCGACCATGTTGCGCCGAGCTTCCTCGGCCGAATCGGCGGCGGTTACGCGAAACCCGTTGGTGGTCAGGTATCGGGTCAGCAGGGTGCGGATGCGGCTGTCATCGTCGATCACGAGCAGATGGGCGGCCTCGTCCTCAAGCACGTGGACGGAACTGGCCGGATTATTGCTGATGCCTGTCACGTTGATGTCACTGTTCTTGTCATTTTGGCGTCGTCTTTACTTCGGATCTTCGTTTTGGCCAACAAGCTCGGCAACCCTTGTCTGATCGCCCGGATCAATCATCGAAAACAGAAACCGTGCAACAGTTTCGCGCGCGTCCGGCGCCAGTTCATCGAGTGCACGGGCGATGCGGCGAGACTGAGGCTGGCTCAACTGATCGGCAAGTTCGTGGCCGCTTTCGGTCGGATAAAGCAACCGCTGGCGGCGATCGATCGGTCCGGCCCGTTGTACCACAAAACCTGATTCGACCAGTTGCCGCAGCACCCGTCCCAAGCTCTGCTTGGTAATCTTCAAAATTGCCAGCAGATCGGCAACGGTTAACCCGGGGTTACGGTTAACAAAATGCAACACCCGATGGTGGGCGCGGCCGAATCCAAACTCGGCCAGAATAGCGTCCGGATCGGATGTGAAATCACGATAGGCGAAAAACAGCAATTCGATCAGATCGATCGCCGTCGGTGTGGCCGGCGGCGCAGGTGGGACTGTATCGGTTGATGCGATCGGCATATTTATGTCAGCCATGTTGACATATTTTAACGATTTTGCTAGTTGTTGCAATGGGTCTGCGCGACTGTTTTTCGGCTTCAGGGTGTTTTTCTACTCCTGCAATCAATCAGAAATGGCGCATCGTGCAGCATAACAGCCCGGGAAATCCGGTGATATTGGTGGCCGGCTATCGTTCTTGCAGGCCAGAATTAGAAGGATCAAGTCCATGGCAGGCGTTCCCTTTGACAATATGACTGGCAAGATCTGGATGAATGGCGATCTTGTGGCGTGGGAAGACGCCAAGCTGCATGTGCTGTCCCACGGCTTACATTATGCCAGTTGCGTTTTTGAAGGCGAGCGTGCCTATGGTGGCGTGATCTTCAAGAGCCGGGACCATACCGAACGCCTGCACAAGTCGGCGGCGTTGCTGGATTTCGAAATTCCCTATTCCATCGACGCCATCGAAGAAGCCAAGCAGCTTGTGCTTAAGGTCAATGGCTCCAAGGACGCCTATGTTCGCCCGGTTGCCTGGCGCGGCAGCGAGATGATGGGCGTTTCGGCGCAAAGCAATCGCATCAACGTGGCGATCGGGGCTTGGGACTGGCCGTCCTATTTTGATCCGGCGGAGCGTTTGAAGGGCATCCGTCTCGACAATGCCATCTATCGCCGGCCCGATCCGGCGACCGCGCCGTGCGATTCCAAGGCTGCCGGCCTCTACATGATCTGCACGCTGTCCAAGCACGCTGCCGAGCGCAAAGGCTATGCTGACGCCATGATGCTCGACTGGCAGGGGCGGGTGGCAGAATGTACTGGCGCCAACATATTTTTCGTGACCGACGGTGTTATCCACACGCCGATTGCCGATTGTTTCCTGAACGGATTGACCCGGCGCACTGCGATCGATCTGGCAAAGGCGCGCGGTATCGAGGTGATCGAGCGGCGGATCATGCCGGACGAACTCGTCGGGTTCTCGGAGTGCTTCATCACCGGCACGGCAGTCGAAGTGACGCCGGTTTCAGAAATTGGCGAACACCGCTTTGTGCCGGGCACAATCTGCGAAACGCTGATGGACGATTATGCGGCGGCAGTTCTGCCGGAGCACGTTCGCGCAGAGCTGGTCATTGAAAACGGCCTGACCGCCACGGTTTGACCACGACTTCCTAACTATCGCTTCCTAATAGGGCGCGGTTTCTGCTTCCAGCGATCGGCGGCATCGTCGTCCGCCTCACGGGCGTCGACCCATTCGCCTTCAGAACCGTCAATCCGGTGCTCCTTTTTCCAGAAAGGCGCGCGGGTTTTCAGAAAATCCATCAGGAATGATGCCGCTTCAAAGGCTGCCTGGCGATGGCTGGACGCAGTAACGACCAGTACGATCGGCTTGCCGGGGGCAATGCGGCCATGGCGATGGATGATAGTCACGGCCTGAAGCGGCCAACGCCGGATGGCCTTGTCGGCGATGCGGCCGATCTCCGCTTCGGCCATGTCGGGATAATGCTCCAGCTCCAGCGCGGCCAGTTGACCGTCCTCATCGCGGCACTGGCCGATGAACGCGACAACGGCACCGATATCGGTCCGGCCGTCTGATATTTTTCGAGATTCTATTCCTATATCAAATGGTTCAGCGTCTATCCTGATCTGTAGGATGCACTGTATGGCGTTGTCTTGTTGGGAATTCATCAGGCAATTCCGGCCAGTTTGATGTCCTGCGGACCTTAACCGCCGGTCATTGGCGGGAAGAAGGCAATTTCGTCCGCGCCTGCCACCGGCGCATCATGTTCGGCGTGGATCTTGTCGATCGCAGTTCGGATCATCGTCGGTTCACAAAAGGCGGCGGCATAGGTTTCATCACGGGCAGCCAGGGTGGTAATCAGATCGCCGACCGTCGCAACCGTCTCGGGGATGGCGAATTCCTCTTCCATCACGCCGACCTTCTCGCGCACCCAGGCGAAATAGACGAGCCGCGTCATTTGTCGTTCAGGAGATGCTTGAAGCCGGCGCGAAAATAATCGTAGCCGGTGTAAAGCGTGACCAGCGCGGCAACCCAGAACATGGCCAGCGCGCTATCGATCAGCATGCCGATCTTGGCGCCCTGCAAAGCCGGTGCGATCAACAAGGTGGCGATGGCGACCAGTTGCAGCGTGGTCTTCCACTTGGCCATTGTTGTGACTGGTACGCTGACCCGCAATTCGGCGAGAAATTCGCGCAGGCCGGAGACAAGGATTTCGCGCATCAAGATGATGATGGCAGCCCAGATCGTCCAGCCGGCCAGCATGCCGTCGGCGACCAGCACGAGAATGGCTACGGCGACCAGCAACTTGTCAGCAATCGGGTCGAGCATACGGCCGAGCGCCGATTGCTGGTTCCAGATGCGGGCCAGATAGCCGTCGAAATAGTCGGTTATGGAGGCCACGACAAAAATGATGAATGCGATCCATGGCCCGGCATTGCCGGGTATGAAAAACGTTACGCCGACCAGTGGCGCCGCGGCGATGCGGCCGTAGGTCAACAGATTGGGTATGTTAAAAGCGTCCAGTTGCGGCGGCGTATCGCCGGGCTCGGAGGATGCTTTTTCTGTACTCGCATTCATCGGCGCACCATGCTGCGGCGGCAGTGTCACGTCAATGATGGTTCGCCTGTTTGCACTGGTACACCGGCCTGTTTTGCGCCGGCCTCACAGGCTGTTCACAGCGGTGCAAGTTCATTGGCACGAATGGTCACGATCCGTTGAAAGACATTTATTTCCAATTTATCGCCGCATTGTCCAAGTGAATGGCATTAGCAGTGTTCTGCGAGCAATATAGTTTTTGACCGACAACCGGATCACACTCAGGAGATATCCACTCATGACCATCAAGACCTCAGCCATCACCGCAGCATTTGTCGCCGGCGCCGTTGCCACAGCTATTTCCGGTGCAAACCTGACGACGTCGGCCGCCGCCGCGGGCAAGGAAAAATGTTACGGCATCTCGCTTGCTGGCGCCAATGACTGCAAAGCGGGCGCGGGCACAACCTGCGCCGGCACATCCTCGGTCGACTATCAGGGTAATGCCTGGAAGCTGGTCGCTGCCGGATCGTGCGAAATGTATGGTCACAACATGGAAGATGCGATGTTCTCGCTGCCGGATGACCGCGAAGGTTCGCTCAGCGAGCTGACCCGCGATCTGCCTGCCTGAAGATATTTTGAAAATTGCCAGCCGGCCGCAAATTGTGCGGCCGGTTGGCTTTGATACCTGACCAGATTAAACCCAACTGCCACAGGATCGTGATGTCGGAAGCCAGTGCCGTAACGTTCATGCCGCGACATGTTCCGAATCGCGCCGGTGTCGGGCTCAAGGCCCAGCACTATGATGATATATTGCGCGATGGGCCTGATATTGGCTGGTTCGAGGTGCATCCGGAAAATTACATGGGGGCAGGTGGGCCGCCGCATCGCTATTTGACCGCGATCCGCGAGCGTTACGCGCTGTCACTCCATGGTGTCGGCCTGTCGATTGGATCCGATGGCCCCCTCAATAAGGATCATCTGGCACGATTGAAGGCGTTGGTTGATCGCTATCAGCCGGGACTGTTTTCCGAACATCTGGCATGGTCGAGCCATGACGAAGTTTATTTCAACGACCTGTTACCCGTGCCCTATACGCCCGAAATCGCAGTGCGGGTCGCTGATCACGTCGACGAAGTACAGAATTTCGTCGGCCGGAAAATGCTTCTGGAAAATCCATCGACGTATGTGGCCTTCAAGGGCAGCACGATGAGCGAGATTGAATTCCTGAATGCGATTGTGGCACGCGCGGGCTGCGGCCTGCTGCTTGATGTCAACAATGTCTATGTGTCGGCGACCAATCACGGCTATTCGCCGGAGCGCTATATCGACGAATTCCCAATCGAGCGTGTTGGCGAATTTCATCTGGGCGGTCATGCACCGGACACCGATGATCTGGGCCGGCCGCTGTTGATCGATGCCCATGACCGGGCCGTTGAAGATCCGGTCTGGGCTTTGTACCGGCGGGCTGTGAATAGGGCCGGGCCGGTGCCGACGCTGGTCGAGTGGGACAATGATGTGCCGGACTGGCCGGCGCTGTTTGCCGAAGCGCAGGCCGCCGAGGTAATTCTTGCCGATCCGGAACCGCGCACCGATGCCGGAAAAAGCCATGCTGTCGCTGGGTGACATTCAGGATGGATTTGCCAGCGCACTGCTGCGTTCCAAAGCTGCGTTGCCGGTTGCTGTTCGCGGACGCGGCGATGAAGCACCGGAGCGCCGGTTCAATGTCTATCGCAACAATGTCGCAGTTAGCCTGGTTGATGCGATTGCCGCTACTTTTCCGGCAGTGTATTCATTGGTCGGGGAAGAATTTTTTCGCGCCGTCGCCCGCGAATTTGTGTTGAGCCATCCGCCGAGATCGCCGGTGTTGATCGACTATGGCGGTGATTTTGCCAGATTTCTGGACACATTCCCGCCGGCACAAAAAATCACCTATCTGGGCGATGTCGCCCGGCTGGAATGGGCATGGACACGGGCTTATCACGCTGCCGAGGTGGATTCGGTGGGCATTGCGGCGCTGGGCGCAATTGACCCGGCGCTAGTCGGTTCGGTGAGGATGACATTTCATCCATCAGTGCAACTGTTGCGATCAAGCCATCCGGTGGTGGCGCTTTGGGCAGCCAATACCGAGCGCGCAAACCACGAGGATGTTGATCTTGGCCGCGCCGAGGATGTACTTGTCGTGCGCCCGCAGGCGGATGTGGATGTGCGGCTGTTGCCGGCCGGGGGATATGCATTCTTCAGCGCGCTCGCCGATAGCATGACACTGGAGGAGGCCGCGGGCAGGGCAACAGCAGAATGTGCGGAATTTGATCTGGCCACGCACCTTACCGGCCTGTTCGAAACCGGTGCTGTAGTCGATATTCGTGCGTCTGTTGCTGCCGCGTCCTGAACTGCAAGGAAGGTTTGTTCGCCATGTCGGTCATCCGTTTTTTTACCCGACTGCATAACGCGGTTTTTTCCGGCATCGAGCGGGCGCTGGGCGGCTGGTTCCCCGGTCTGGCGGCGCGGTTGGTTTTCGCCAGTGTTTTGCTGCTTTATTTTTACAACTCGGCCAAGACAAAGATCGGCGACGGGCTGTTTGGATTTCTGTCGGTTTCTGATGGCGCCTATTTCCAGATCGTAGCGCCAGTGGTGGAACAGTTTGATTTCGATCCTTCGCAGGTGCCGTTCCTGCCCTTTGGGTTGATCGTTCATCTGGGTGCCTATTCGGAATTCATCCTGCCGACGTTCATAGTCCTGGGCCTGTTCACTCGGGTCGCGGCGCTGGGCATGGTAATCTTTATCGCGGTTCAGTCCTATGTGGATGTCACGGTGCACGGGCTGGAGGAAAAATCGATCGGCGCAATGTTTGACCGATTCCCCGACGCGGTGATCGCGGATCAGCGGCTGCTCTGGGCATTTCCGCTGGTCTATCTGGTAGTGCGGGGCGCCGGCGCTGTTTCCCTCGACAGATTGCTTTGGCGGCGCAGCGCGGTCGCGCTTGATTTGCAGATGATCCCGGAAGCAGCGGAATAGGCCAGATCTGATTGCACCGATGCGGAGCGCGAAGGATTATTGGTGCTCGTGGAAGTGATCGTAGATCAGTTCGGCCGTCTGCCGTGATATGCCTTCAACGGTCATCAGATCATCGACACCGGCGCGACTGACCGCCTTTGCCGTGCCGAAGGTAGTCAGCAGTGCCTTCTTGCGGGCCGGGCCGATGCCGGCGATCTCGTCCAGCGGATTTTTGACAATGCCGGCCTTGCGCCGCGTGCGGTGCGCGCCGATGGCAAATCGGTGTGCCTCATCGCGCAGGCGTTGGACGAAATAAAGCACCGGATCGCGGGGCGGCAGGGTCTGGGTCTTGCGGCCGGGCATGAAGAATTGTTCACGGCCTGCGTCCCGGTCCCGTCCCTTGGCAACGGCGATCACCGGCAGGCCGGTGATCTCCAGTTCGGCCAACACCTCCATCGTCACCGACAACTGCCCCTTGCCGCCGTCGATCAGCAGCAGATCCGGCCAGGCTGGCAGGGTGTCGTCCGGGGAGAGGTCTTCTGCAGCCGCGTCGGTTGTAGCCGTATCGGTATCCTGCCCATCTGGCCGGGACCCGTGTTCCTTCAAAAGCCGTGAAAACCGCCGGTGCAGCACTTCGCGCATCATGGCGTAATCGTCGCCGGCGGCGGAATCCAGCATTTTGATGTTGAATTTGCGGTAGTGGGTTTTGGAAAATCCGGTGGGGCCGGAAACGATCATGCCGCCGACGGCATTGGTGCCGGAGACGTGGCTGTTGTCATAGACCTCGATCCGCCGCGGCGGATGGGTAAGCGCGAAGGTTTCCGCCAGCCCTTTCAGGAGCATTGTCTGGGTTGCGGTGTCGGACAATTTGCGGCCCAGCGCTTCGCGGGCATTGGACAGCGCCTGATCGATCAACGCCTTGCGGGCACCGCGCTTTGGCACATCGATCCGGACCCGGAACCCGGCCCGCTCACTTAGCGCATCGGCGAGCAGCGCCCGCTCGGCAAAGTCGAGGGAGGTCAGGATTTGCCGGGGGACGGGCTTGCCGTCGTAAAACTGTGCGAGAAATGCCTCCAGCACGGCGTCGGGTTCCAGGCTGCGGTCGGCGCGGGGATAGAAAGCGCGGTTGCCCCAGTTCTGGCCAGTGCGGAAGAAAAACACCTGGATGCAGGTCTGCCCGCCGTCCTGGTGAATGGCAAACAGGTCCGCCTCGTCGACCGATGCCGTGTTGACGTCCTGACGGGCCTGAACATGGGATAGGGCTGCGAGCCGGTCGCGACAAATGGCGGCGGTCTCAAAATCGAGCTGTTTGGCGGCCGCTTCCATGGTGGCGGCCAGTTCGGCTTTTACTTTCCGGCTCTTGCCAGACAGGAAGGCGTGAGCCTCATTGGCGAGTTTGACATAGTCGTCCAGGCTGATTTCGCCGGTACATGGGGCGGCGCATCGCTTGATCTGGAACAGCAGGCGGTGCCGGGTCGCAGCGGGTTCCACCACTCGCGGAAGCTGCCGGCGTAGTAGGCGTGGGCGCCGCGGAGGGGGTCGCCCTTCAGCAGCGCCTTGGTGTCAGCGTCCAGCTCCGCCACCTCGTTGGTGCCGATCAGCGTGTCGCCACCGTTGAGGTGGGGTGGAGCGATCGGACCTCCCCAGACGGTGTGCGCTGCGTAGTCGGGATCACCCCACAGCGGGTTGTCGTCGCCGTAAGCCTCGGCCACGTGCCGGAAGGCGTCGATTCCCGGATCGCGGTAGTGCGGGGGCTGGGGATGGGGCTGGACGACGCCGATGCGGGCCCGGAGCCGGACGACTCCCTCGTCGGTGATGCTGGGCGACT
>CAXMRP010000128.1:0-5416 GCA_964196155.1 uncultured Polyangiaceae bacterium | reverse complement strand
TCGACTATGTCAAACAGATGCTGCCATCGGTCAACGATGTGCGGCGCGAGCCGATCCCGGTAAGCCAACTGGCCGTCGCGCTGCAATGTGGCGGCTCTGACGGGTTTTCCGGCATTACGGCCAATCCGGCGCTCGGTCATGCTGCCGATCTTCTGGCGCGGCGCGGCGGCACCGGAATTCTGGCCGAAACACCAGAAATTTACGGCGCCGAGCAACTGCTCGTTCGGCGCGCTGTTTCGCGGGAAGTGGGCGAAAAGCTGATTGAGCGCATTCGCTGGTGGGAGGATTACACCAGGCGCAATGGCGGCGAGATGGACAACAATCCCTCACCCGGCAACAAGGCTGGTGGCCTGACCACCATCCTTGAAAAATCCCTTGGCGCCGCCGCCAAGGGCGGGACAACAGCACTCACCGACGTGGTGCACTATGGTGCGCCGGCGAACACACCCGGTTTCGTCTTCATGGACAGCCCCGGTTATGACCCGGCGTCGGTTACGGGCCAGATCGCCTCCGGGGCGCAGATTGTCTGTTTCACCACGGGCCGCGGATCGGCGTTTGGCAGCAAACCCTCGCCGACGATCAAGTTGGCGACCAATTCTGTGATGTACCGGGCGATGGCCGAGGACATGGATATCAATTGCGGCGATATCATTGAGGAAGGCATTTCGATCGAGGAAAAGGGCCGGCAAATCTTCGAACGGATTGTAGCGGTCGCGTCGGGCGAGCGCACCAAGAGCGAGGAACTGGGCCTCGGCGACAATGAATTTGTGCCGTGGCAAATCGGCGCAGTGATGTAGGGCAACGCTCCGGCGGGACCTCATGTCGGTCCCGGCAGTGTCACCAATGCTATCTGTCGTACTGGTTTTCCCGAGACACACATTCATAGCCGGCCCAGCAACGTTTCTGGTCCTTGGTGTTTATCCGCAAGGTTCGGGTTACCTGTCCGGGAAGGCAGTAATTGCGACTGGACACGATCAACGTATATCGCGTGTCGGATAGCGACATAACAATCTTGCCGGCCTTGCGAACCAAGATATCGATTTCGGCGCAGGTCAGCGTCCGCGCATCGGGCCGTGCTGCGGCAAACGCGCCGCCGATTGAGACATGGCCGATCGCCAGGGCCATGAGCAAGCCCAATACTGAGTGCATTCGCATGTTCATTGTTCTTCGACCTCCGGGGGCAGCATAGCGTATTTGCCAACAATGCAGGATCAATTGGCCGTATTTATCATAACAGCCTAACTAAAAATAAGGCATGAATTGTCATCGCGGGCATAACACGGCGCATGGACTCATTGTCGGGACCCAATTTTGGCCGGCGGCCAATTCTTAGGGGGTTTTCACTTTCCGGTTTCGCGTTATTAAGTGCGCGAGAGTGAATCAGCGTCAGTTCTGGCGGGAAATAAAATTGCGATGATAGAAAAGAGAACTGACCTGATTGACTTCTCATTGCTGGCACGCAGCGGTCAGGAGCCGGTCTCCTATGCCCCGGGCGCGGCGATTTTCGACGTCGGCGATGCGGACGATATGGCTTATGTCGTCAAGTCCGGCACCGTCGAGATCCACCACGGCGCCGACGATGTCGAGACGCTCGGCACCTCTGCCTTGTTCGGCGAACTGGCCCTGATCGAGCCCCGCACTCGCACGACAAAGGCCGTCGCCACAAGCCAGGTGGAGATCATACCGATCACCATCAGGGTGTTCCTGTTTTTAATATCCGAAGAACCGAATTTTGCGCTGAATGTATTAAAACTTCTGGTCCGGCGCCTTCGCACCGCAGATTTGCGGGTCGCCGAATAAGTCCTATCGCCAGCGGCGATGCGCCCACAACCATTGTGCGGGATACTCGCGCACCCATTCCTCCAGTACCGACGTAACAAGCTGCATGGTCTGTTCGACATCGATTTCGCCGCTTTCATCGCGCGGCAGATCATAGGGACCGGTCAACTCCAGCCGAAAGCGCTCGCCAGGCAGGCGAATACACCGGGCGCCATAGACTTCGCACTGATGACGGCGGGCCAGCACGCCGAGCAGCGGATTGGTCCGCGTTGGCCGGCCGAAGAACTGGATCTTGGGGCCACGGCGAAAATATTGATCGATTAACACGCCAACGCGGCCGTTTTGCTCAAGAACATGGCCAAGTTGGTAAGCAGCACCGGTCATCGACGGGACCATATTTTCCATCATCTTCTTGCGGGCGCGAAAAAGGTTGCGGGCGATGCGTTTGTTGTTGGGCGGGCGGAACATTGACGTCATGCCCAATTCGAATTTCGCCGCGCAAACGGCAAGAATCTCAAAATTCGCCAGATGGCCGGTAAACAATATTGCCGGTTTGCCCCGATCGCGGATCGACTGGAATTTTTCTGTGCCGACGATTTCAAATCGACCCGTTCCGGGATTATCGGGATCAAAATCAAATATCTTGTCCAGGAATGCATACTCGGCGCCGAGCCGGCCCAGATGACCCCAGATTTGGCGGCCAAGAGCCCGGCGGCTGGCGTCATCCATTTGCGGGAACGCCGCGGCCAGATTGGCATCGGCGACCCGATTTTCTGGTAAAAATCGACCCAACCGGCTGCCTATGGCGGCAAACCCGCGAATAACCCGGTCCGGCGGCAGCAGCCGTATCAGACTTAGGAATGCAATGACGATGCTGGCGACGATCCAGTCGATCCCCGGCGACAGGTAGCGATAAAATCCCCGTTTCAACCGGCGCGGACGTGTCGGCATGCCATTCATGTTCGTTTATCCGGCCCGGTTTCGCACGCTAGAGCCGGACAATGATCTTGCCAAACACTTGGCGGTTTTCCATGCGCTGAAGGCCGCTATCCACGGTGTCAAATGTCAGAGCGCTGTCGATTACAGCGGACAGGCCCACGCCGTCGTCCTTTGCCATTTTTTCCATCGCCTCGCCAAGGTTGGCGATCCGGCAGCCGAAGCTGCCGAATATCCGGTACTGCCGCTGGAACAACTGCATCAGGTTCATGGTGGCGCTGACCCCGGTTGTCGATCCGCAGGTAACCAGCCGGCCGCCCGGTTTCATCGACAGCAGCGAACCATTCCAGGTCTCCGCGCCAGTGTGTTCAAAAACCACATCGACACCCCGCTTGGCGGTGATTTTCCGCACCAGGCTTTCAAACCGATCCTCGCGACAATTGATCACATGGTCAGCGCCGAGGGTTTTGGCTTTGGCGGTTTTTTCATCGGTACCGGCGGTGGTGATGACCGTTGCACCGACTGCCTTGGCCATCTGAATTGCCGCCGTGCCGATGCCGCTGCCGCCAGCGTGGACAAGGATCCACTCACCCGCCTTCAACCCGGCGTTGTCAAACAGCATGTGCTGCACCGTCCCGAAGGTAATGGGCGCGCATGTCGCGTCGTCCAGCGCCACGCCATCGGGCACCCGCACGCAAAGTCGCGCTTTCATATTAACCCGCTCAACACAAAATCCATCCAGATGAAATCCATGTACGCCGGCAACATTTTCGCACAGATTATCACGTCCCGCCTGGCATTGCGGGCAGGTGCCGCAAGTTTCGGCGCCGTAGAGCGCAACCCTGTCGCCAACTTGCAGCGTATCCACATCGGTGCCGGTCGCGACGATGGTGCCGGCCGCCTCGGCGCCGACAATCAGCGGCAGCGCGCGCTTGGCAAAGGCCATGCCGCGCCAGCCCCATACATCGATATGGTTGAGCGCGACGCCGTGGATCGCCACCTGCACTTGCCCGGGGCCGGGATCGGCGGGCGGCTCAATATCGACAGATCGCAGGTCCCTGTCGCCGAACAATTGCAATGCACGCATTATTCAAACCAGCTCAAGGTGCCGTCACGATCAGGCAGACATTTTGCCCGCCAAATCCGAAGGAGTTGGACATGACCGCCTCAACCGGGGCATCGCGCGCCACGTTCGGAACCACGTCCAGCGGGATCGTGGGATCGGGGTCGGTATAGTTGATCGTCGGTGGGATGCGGCCATTTTGAATGGTCAGAAGCGAAAACACCGCTTCGACGGCACCGGCGGCGGTGATCGTGTGCCCGATCATCGACTTGTTGGAACTGACCGCAATATCGGTAATCCGGTCGCCGAAGACGCTTTCCAGCGCCATACACTCCATTTTGTCATTTTCCGGGGTTGCTGTGCCGTGGGCATTCACATAATCGATCGCATCGGGTGTCATGCCGGCATCATCCAGCACCTTGCGGATTGCGCCGATCACCGCTGAACCGTCCGGTTTGGAGCGGGTGCGGTGGAAATCGTCGGCCTTCTCGCCGATACCGCGCACAAATCCGAGAATTTTCGCGCCGCGCGCCCGGGCATGATCGAGATTTTCCAGCACAATCGCGCCGGCGCCCTCCGCCATGACAAACCCGTCCCGGTTGCTGGAAAAGGGTTTGGAAGCCGCGTTGGCCGGATCATTCTGGGTGGACAGGGCGGACAACAGCGAAAACCGGACCAGTGCCTCGGGATTAACCGATCCATCGGTACCAATGCACAGCGCCGCCTGGCAATCGCCCCGCCGGATAGCCTCGACGCTAAGCTGCACCGCGGTGCCGCCCGATGCGCAGGCCGTTGACAAGGAAATTGGCGCGCCCTTGGTGCCGAACCGGTCTGCTGTCCGCTCGGCAATGCCGGCATAGATCGTCGAGCGGTAAACGGCGCCGGACTGACCGTTCCCGGCCACTGACCCGGCACCATCAAGCAGACGCTCATACGACCAGTCGTCAGTGCCCTTGCCCCGCCCGGCATTGGCAAGGGCAATACGGTGGGGCCATTCCAGTTCCACCGGCGGCACTGCCATGAACAGGGGGCCGGGGAAATTGTGATTATCGATGCCCGCGGTGGCGATTGCTTCTTCGGCTACCAGTTCGGCCATGCGCGTTGACCGGTCGCTCGATGAATCAAAGGGTTCTTCCAGAAAGTCGACTGTGCCGGCGATCGTTGTCCGCAATCCGTCGATCGGGAACCGGCTGATTGTGTGAATACCAGAGCGCCCCGCTGTCAGCGCTTGCCAGTTGTCGGCGACACCGGCACCCAGCGATGTGACAACGCCAACCCCGGTAATGGCGACAAGCGGTGTATCCATGTTGCAGTTCCCGTCCTTAGGATGCTGAAATTAACCGGCAATCGCGCCGGGTCAATCGGCCATTTTCAGCAGGGCCGCGCCTTCGCCGCGCCAATGTCCGAATGCCGTCACTATGATGTTTTCGGGTGCGGATTGCCCGCCCCCGGTCGATCCTTCCGGATCGGACCGGTCAAGCGGGGGATAGTAATACCGTTCGCCAAGGCTGGCTGCGGCCAGCGCCACAGCCACCGGCAATTCAGCTTCGAAACCATGGCCGATCACTGAACCGATTGTGCGGCGGCGCAGCGCAATCTCATCACCCAGCTGATCGGCGAACCGCTGTTCAAGGCCGG
>CAXMRP010000127.1:0-3575 GCA_964196155.1 uncultured Polyangiaceae bacterium | reverse complement strand
CGCATGTTCTGGCTGCTGTGCGGCATGGCCCTGACGCTGCCGGTCTGCGCGCGCTATGCGAAAAATCAAATCACCCAACGCGACCTGGTCATCGCCGTCCCGCGCCTGGACGGCTGGCCAATCGCTCGTCAATCAAACCTGGAGCGAGCCATCCAATGAGTGAAGTCTTATCAAGCAGGGAATTTGCCGACGTCGCCGGTGAACGGCAACGGCGTGCCGGCATAGGGTTGATCCTGGTGCTGCTGGTCTTGCTGCCGATCGTGGCCGGATTGTCAGCCCTGGCATTTTCGACAAACCGGACGCCGGACTATGAAGCCAAGGCCAGTGTGCTGGTGACGTTCGGCCGAGAATACATCTTCCGGCCATTGCGCGGCGATGAAGAATCCTGGTCGCCCTGGCGGGCGGAGATCGCGGTCAATGCCGAAATGAGCATTTTGAACAGCGCAGACCTGCAGGAAGCGGTCATCCGGTCAGTCGGTGCCGATCGCGTTGCCGGCGCAGGCGGCGATGAGGCGGACGATAAGGCCTCATCGCTGTTCGGCCAGTTGCTTGCCGGCCTGCGCGGCAAAACCATCGATTGGGGAATTATCGCACCGCCGGGCAATGAGGCGACGGCTGCTCGCGCCATGCTTGCCCGCAATCTGAACATCAAGGGCGTCAATGATTCCAGCGTCATCCATGTTTCTTTCCGGCACACCGATCCGGACGTGGCTGTCGATGTGCTCGACGCGCTGCTCGCCGCCTATTTTGACAGTCGTCAGACGTTGTTCGCCACACCGGAAAACCGTTTTCTGCAAGCACAACTCGGCAAAAAATCAGTAGCTTTCGAAGAAGCCGGCACGCGCATCATTGCTTTTCAGGACGAACTGGGTATCGGTGATTTCAATGTAACACTGGAAGGACTGAACCAGCGAGAAGCCACTTTGGCCGGGAAGATCGACCGGCTTACCGGCGAGATCGCGGCGGCGAAACCGCGGCAAAATGCATTGCAGAGCGCCAGAAATACTGCAAGCGGGCGTATGGAATTACTCCGAGCGAACGCAGCCGTGGATGGTCTGGAAGCGCAGCTTGCGCTCGTGCGATCCCAGTTCCTGGCGGTTAGCTCACAGCAGCGCTCCCTAGTGTCGCAAAAAGCCATTTACGACGTGCTTAAGCAACAGCGTGGTGCGGCCGAGACGGCCTATTTGAAGGTCCTCAACCAGATCAACGACGTCCAGACCGGTACCGACCTCGACGCTGCCGGACTGGCCAGCGTCAAGCTGATTCAGGACCCGGCTGTTCCGGCCAAACCGACATCTCTGCCGCCGCTGACGCTGGCGGGCCTTGCCGCGGGCCTGGGTTTTATGGCGGGACTTGCCATCATCGTCACGATATCGGCGACAAGCGCCACGGCGATGCCGCGCGATCTGGTCTGGTCGGACCGTACTGAACTGATGAGAGCGCCAACGCTGCCGGCCGGAACAACAATAAAGCTGCTGCCGGTGTCGAAGCGCAGCAGCTTTGGCCTCGGCCAGACGGATAAATACCGGATGAAGCACGCCTGAGAAAAGCGGGCAAATTTTGAAAAGCCCGGAGGGTTTATCTCCAGGATGTGACGATATTTACCGGACGGCGGGCGCAGATCGCCAAAGCTGCGAAATATCCGGGAGACAGCTGCAACGGCACAAGCGTCCAGTTGTTCCGATCACCGGCGTCCAGGTGCAGGAGCCGCGCCGGCCGGCCCGGCGCGAATGAGACGGTGAAACTGTCCAGCGGCATTGCGAGGCCAAGGCCAAGCGCCTTGACGACGGCTTCCTTTCGCGTCCAGCACTTGTAAAAGCCGGCAGGCCGGTCTTGCAGCGGCATATCCACCAACGCCCGATATTCGCGCGGTGCGAAGAACCGCCGGGCGACGTCTTCCACTTCCGGCATCGGCCGAAGCCGTTCCAGGTCGACGCCGACCGGAATGCCGTGAGCAAATGCCAACAGCGCCAAGCCCTCGGAGTGACTGCAACTGAACTGGATATCGGGCGGGACGCCGGTGGCGCCATACTTGCGGTGCGGTCCGGCCACCGCCGGCTTGCGACCCTCGCCCTTGTCAATCTCGATCTCAGCCGGTTCAAGCGCCAGATACCGTCCCAGCAATTGCCGCAACGCATCGCGCCGGGCGATAAACCGGTGCCGGTCGCGCTCAAACCTGAAGCCTTGCGCGCGGCGCCATTCCGCAGGGCTTAAGCTGGCATGATGTGGGTTGGGATCATTCTGGCTATCGACGTTGATCGCCCAGACATGGACTGTCCGAGGTAGCAGCGGGCCGAGATCCGCTCCCAATCCCGGCGCAGTGAACCCGTGGAGCGATGCATTCAAAGATACGTCCGGGCGATCGCAGTCCGGCCGACGCGACATCATTGCCGCCGGCGGTTGCATCAGGCACCGGCTCCCGATTCGACTATCGAGCTGTGGATGCATTGCCTGAATTGGCCGGCGAGGCGCTCCACATTCGGCGCCAACATGATCGTGCAGGGCTCTCCCGGTGTCTGATGACCTCGGACATCACCGGCGATCCACGCGTTCCAGCCACATTTTGTCAGCTGGCTGTATTTCCGGTAATTACGAGGCGTGAGATAGAGTTCCAGATCCCCGTTGAATTTCTCCGCGGGCTCATGCTTTTCCGTGACCCGGAGGATGAAGAATTCCTCGCCCATCCCGGTGCGCATCCAGCTTGGCAGCGGACGACCGATGCCGAGATAGAATCTTAGCGCGACTTTCCACAGGACATGTTGGAATTTTTCCCGGTAGACCGGGTTGGTCAGGTGATTTTCCCAGATAAATCGCGGTCCTTTTCCGATCAGACGGAAAATCTTGGCGGGCACACTCCGCCGTTTCTTTTCGCGGTTGATATCCGGATCGGCGGTCGGTGACGCATATCGTTCAACGATCGCGTCGAAGCCGACGAGCAAGGCGACTTCCTCGCTTTGTGACTGGAGCTGGCGCGCCATCTCGACAGCCACCATCCCGGCGGTGAAACTGCCGCCAAGGTGGTAGGGGCCGACAGGCTGAACGGTCTTCATCGCCTCAATGAAGGTCGCGGCGATTTCCCGCAAAGTGCCCTCGATCATCTGGCCGTCTGTCAGCCCCTGCCACTGGAGCGCATGGAACGGCTGATCGTAACCGAGCTGCCGGGCGATGTTCTTGAGATTGATAACGCCACCACCGACACAGAAGAAGGCAGGCCGCGTGCCGCCGGGTTGAATTGGCACGACAGCGGGGTGAAATCTGTTTCTCCCGGCGGCCGGATCGCCGGTCAGAACCTTTGCGAACTGTTCGATGGTCGGGGCCTGAAACAAAGTGGCGAGCGGCAACGACTTGCCAAATTCCTTTTCCACGCCCGCAAAGATGCGGATGGCCAAAAGCGAATGGCCTCCGTTGTCGAAGAAATCGTCGGTGACGCCGATTGCCGGCATGGTGAGCGCATCCGCCCAGATTGCCGCCAGTCTTTCCTCAACATCGTTTCGTGGCGCGATATACTCAACTGCGCCGATGCGCTGCTCCCAATCCGGATCGGGGAGTGATTGCTTGTCTATCTTGCCTCCCGC
>CAXMRP010000126.1:0-17467 GCA_964196155.1 uncultured Polyangiaceae bacterium | reverse complement strand
TCGCGGTGAATTGGTGAAAGGCAGCTTGGGGTCAGCTGTGATCGAACGCGTCGTTCGCGGCTATCCAACCTGCGACACGATTGCCAAGTCTGCAAAGGGCTCGGAGCGGACATTCGGCGCCTTTGAATTTAATGGGTCCTGACCCTAGGTGCTTTTACGCATTTTAGTCCGAAAACCGGTTCCCACTTTTGCCGAATGCGCTCTAAGCCGGGAACTTCCCCATTGGCTCCGACGATAACATCTGGCAGAGAAATCGAGCACTTTAGTCTGTGCAATCGCCGGGGGCTTCCATGATTGAACTTTTTTCGCACCTGGCCTTCGGATTGTTCTTTGTCGGGCTGGCGGTTGCCGTGGCGTTGGCGTCGTACGGGCTGATGCGCTACGCGGCGGTGCATCTGATTGAAGACAAGACCCAGGATCTGGCCGGATCAGTCACCTTTCGGGTTGCGGCGCTGCACGCCCTGATCCTGGCGTTGGTGTTCGCACAGGAAATCGAAAACAACAGTGAAATTCGCGCCGGACTGGTGGTGGAGGCCACCGCAGTGAACGACATCTTTTTCGATATCGGCCGCTACAGTGACACCGATGCGAAGGAAATGCGCCTGGTCGTCGCACAGTATGCAAAGTAGGTATTGACCGAGGACTGGCCGGCGCTGCGCGAAACCGGCAACCTGTCTAATTCTAGTTACATTCACTGGGAAGCGATCTACCAGCATGTGCTCAATCTGACACCGGAAAACCCACGTGAAAATGCGCTCCGGGACCATATGCTTGACCGGGTGCATGTCATTGCCGCGCAACGCCAGTCCCGTATCAACGCGGCGGAGAACACCACGGCGAGTTTGTTCTGGCTGGCCGCCGCCGGCGGCGTTGTGTTTATCTGTGTGCCGTATTTCGTGTTTCCACCGCGTCCGCTCAACATGACGCTGATCGTTATCTTCGCCGGTTATACCGGCCTGATCCTGTATATTATCTTTGCGCTTTCCGACCCGTTTTCGCCGCCGGCGGCGATCACACCGGCGCCGTTCTCGAAGATGATGGAAGGTGAGATCGGCCGATGGATCGCCGGCATTCCCAGCACCTAGCGCATATTTCGCGGTTACGTGTGCACTTAATTCGCACACATCTCTCGATTTCTGTTGATATCGCGTACGCACAAACCCTGTCATAATTGTCTCGTGAGCCTCGCAAATTGACCGCTTGGCAGCAAATGCTGCTGATTTTCCGGGATTTCATACCATTGCGAGGGTCTCCAATTTCCAAGGGAGGACTGCATGACATCACAGAACCAGGCGACATCTCGGGACCAGGCCAAAAGAAGCGTTTCACGACGCCAGGCCATTCAGGGAATTTCAGCACTGGGCGGCGCGGCGGCGCTGTCCGGGCTTAGCGGCCAATCGTTCATTTCGGTGGCGCGGGCGCAGAGCGGCATGACCAAGATCAGCATGCAACTGGGCTGGCTGGCATCAAATGGCCTGATCGGCGAAGTGGTCGCCAAGCGGCTGGGATATTACAAGGAAGAAGGCATCGATCTTGAGATCACACCGGGCGGTCCCGGTGTCGATGGTGTGGCATCGGTTGCCGCCGAGCGCGCCGATGTTGGCCAGCTTTCGTCCAGTCCTTCGCTGATGATCGCCCGTTCGGCCGGCATCCCGATCAAGGCGTTTGCCGCCGGATATCAAAAACATCCGTTCACTTATTTCTCGCTGAACAATGCCGCGATCCGCGAGCCGAAGGACATGATCGGCAAGACAATCGCGACCCAGCCGACCGCGATGATCCTGCTGAAAGCGCTTCTGGCCAAAAACGGCATCGCCGAAGATCAGGTCGATGCGGTCAATATGGGTTCGGACATGAACCAGCTGATGACCGGGCAGGCGCAGGCGGTGACCGGCTGGATGACCAACACCAATGCCCTGAAAATTCTCGGCGATGACCGGGTCGACATGATGTTGTGGGACACCGGCATCCAGCTTTACGCCAATGTCTATTACACAACCGATGATGCACTGGCGAACCAGCCCGAGGCACTGGCCAGTTTCCTGACCGCATCGGCACGCGGTTGGGGCTTTGCCAAGGACAATCCGGAAGCGGCGGTCGATCATCTGGTTGCCGAATATGGCAATCTCGACAAGGCCAGCGAGATGGACGCCATCGGTACGGTGCTCGGCTTCGGCTTCAACGAAACCACGGCCTCGGCGGGCTGGGGCGCGATGAATACCGATAACTGGGCGGCGCAACTGGATGTCTACGCCTCGCTCGGCCAGTTTGAAGGCAAGACGCCCGATCTGGGTGATGTGATGACGCTGGATATTCTCAACGCCACGACAGATATCCGCAAAAAGGTTGGCTGAAATGGCTGTTGCCACAATCGAACCGGGGTCGGTTGCCGACCCCGGTTCGGCCACGGGCTCGCAAGCGGCGATTTCGATCGATCATGCCTCGGTGACGTTTGGCGAGCATGCCGATACCGTTGTCGCCCTGTCCGACATCACGATCGATTTTGAGACCGGCGACCTGGTGACAATCCTTGGCCCCTCGGGCTGCGGAAAGTCGACGCTTTTGCGGCTGGTCGCCGACCTGGTACCGTCCTCGCAAGGCTCTGTCGCGGTGTTTGGCCAGTCGCCGGACGTGGCGCGGCGGGCGCGGGAATTTGCCTTTGTTTTTCAGGATGCAACGCTGCTGCCCTGGCGCTCGGCGCTCGACAATGTGCGATTGCCGCTTGAAGTCGGCGGTGGCGGCAGGATCGAGCAACACGCCGCGCCGGAAGAACTTTTGGCGCTGGTTGGACTGGAGGGCCGCGAAAACGCCCTGCCCCATGAATTGTCCGGCGGCATGCGGCAACGGGTCTCGATTGCCCGGGCGCTGGTGTGCAAGCCGAAAATCCTGTTGATGGACGAACCGTTTGGCGCGCTCGATGAAATTACCCGCGACAAGCTCAATGTAGAATTGCTGCGGATCTGGCGCGATACCGGCACCACCATCCTGTTTGTGACCCACTCGATCCCTGAAGCGGCTTTTCTTGGGCGCAAGACCCTGGTTCTTTCCGCCAATCCGGGCCGGGTTCTGTCCTATTTCGATGTTGATCTTCCCAACGACCGGCATCTGGCGATGCGCGACAGCCTGGAATTCGTGAACGTTACCGGCCATTTGCGTGACCTTCTGGAGCAGGCATCATGAGCGTGACCGGCGCCGGCACGGCGCAGCAATCCCCCATAGATGCGGCAAAGGCCGAGGCGCAGGCCCGGTCCGCCGCACGGGCGGCGCGATGGCGCGACCGGCTGCCGGCAATCGCCGCCGCCATCGGGCTCGTTGTCTTGTGGCAGTTGATCATTGTCGTCTTCGGCGTGCGCCAGTTCATCGCCCCGAGCCCGCTCGATGTGATCAAGGTCTTCGGCACAAAGGGCGATGTGCTGTTGGGCAATTTCTGGCCGACGCTGATGGAAGCGTTTGCCGGATTTGTCGTCGGCAATGTTGTGGCGGTGCTGCTGGCGATCTGGTTTGTCCATTCACGGCTTGCCGAAAAGGCGTTTTATCCGATCGCCGTGTTCATCAACACGATCCCGATTATCGCGGTGGCGCCGATCCTGGTTCTGCTGCTTGGCAACGGCTTTGCGCCAAAGATCGTCATTGCATCGCTGATCTGTTTTTTCCCGACGCTGGTAAACATGGTGCGGGGGCTGAAATCGGTCTCGCCGCAAATGGTGGAGCTGATGCGGGTGCTGTCGGCCAGCAAGCGTGAAGTGCTGTTCAAAGTGCGGTTGCAGTCTTCCCTGCCCTACCTGTTCGCGGCGCTGAAAATCGCCTCCACGACCTGCGTGATCGGCGCCATTGTCGGCGAGTGGATCGGTTCCAATTACGGACTGGGGGCGCTGATCATCGAGGCGACCTACAATTTCCGCTCACCGCTGCTGTATGCCACCGTTTTTCTCGGCGCCGGGCTGGCGGTGACCTTCTTCACACTGACAACCCTTGCCGAACGCTGGCTGCTCAAGTGGCGGCCGGCCAACGCAATTTAGATAACCCGACGAGGAGGAGCGCATGGTTTCGCGCGACATAGTTCAAAGTTCACGCGGCGCGGTCCCGGTGCGGGCCGAAAGCGATGTGCTGGTGGTCGGCGGCGGCCCGGCGGGCATTTCAGCGGCAGTGTCGGCCGCCCGCAATGGCGCCAGCGTGACATTGGTTGAGCGCTATCCGTATCTGGGCGGTCTGGCGTCGGGCGGCATGGTGCTGGTGCTCGATGACATGCACAATGATACGGAAATCTCGGTGCGTGGTCTGGCGATGGAATCCATTGACCGGATGCACAAGCGGGGTCTTGCGGTGTTCCCGCCCGATACCGACCGGGATCCGAAGATCCGGCAATCAGTCGAGATGTGGAAAAAATGGTCGCGCTGGGGGGTGTTTGATTTCCACACCCATTCGTTGCCGCATCCGATCATTTTTGCCGCCGCCTTCGATCCCGATGGCTTCAAGCAGGCTAGCCTGGATATGTGCGTGGAGGCCGGGGTTAATCTCAGGCTTCATTCCTGGTTCTGCGAGACGCTTGTCGAGAACGGCGCGGCAACCGGGGTTGTGGTGGAATCAAAGGAAGGCCGGCACGCGCTCTTGGGCCGCGTCGTGATTGATGCGACGGGCGATCTGGATGTTGCCGCTTCGGCCGGTGTGGATTTTGAAACGGGCCGGTTTATCCTGACGACGGTATCGCGCATGGGCGGTGTCGATACGGATGCGGCCGAGCGCTTTGAGATTGAAGAGCCGGAGAAATTTGACGCCATCGACAGCGCCGCCAAGAAAATCATCGGCGGCGCCTGGAATTTCTGGTGGCTCAAAACGCCGCTGCCCAACGTGATCTGGCTCAACTGCCCGCACATGACCGGGCTTGACGGGCTGGCGGTCAAGGATCTGGTGGCCGCCGAGATCGAGGGCCGCAGGCGCATTCAAACGCTGCTGGACTATGTGCGCACATCGATGCCGGGCTTTGAAAAGGCCTACATCGTCGACTTTGCGCCGCAGACCGGGGTGCGCCAAACTCGGCTGTTGAAGGGCGAATATGTCGTGCAGAAATCCGATGTGATGAAGCGGGTTCATTTTGCCGACAGTGTTTGCCGGGGGCGCGATTATTACACGCTGTTCCGGGCGCTGTTGCCAAAAGAGGTCGATTAGCTGATCGTCGCCGGCCGGCATTATTCGGCGACGCCGCAGGCGCAAAAAACGAGCCGGGAAATTCCGCCGTGCATGGCGCAGGGCGAGGCCGCCGGCGTTGCCGCGGTGCAAGCGCTCAACGCCGGCGTTCTTGTTCGCCATGCCGATGTCAACGCGATCCAGAAACAATTGCGCGACCAGGGTGCCGATCCGGGCGATGTGCCGGCCGAAAACGCACTGCTGAAGGAGGCTGTGTAAATGACCAACAATGCTTCTAACCCCAACGCTTCCACTTCGGCTGGCCTGCCGCTGGCGGGTATCCGGGTCATTGATTTTACCCAGATCATGCTGGGTCCGTGCTGTACGCAAATGCTCGGCGACTATGGCGCCGACGTGATCAAGGTCGAGCGCGAAAAGGTCGGCGACCTGTCGCGGTGGAGCCTTGGTTCGGACCCGGACGGGCTCAACAATCCGGTATTTTGCAGCCTCAACCGCAACAAGCGATCGGCAACCTTCGATGTCAAAACCGAAGATGGCCGGGCGGCGATCCGGGCACTGATCGAGACCGCCGATGTCGTGGTCAACAATTTCCGTCCCGGCGTGATGGAGCGGAACGGCATCGGTTATGATGATGTCAAAGCCATCAATGAGCGGATTATCTATGCGGTCGGAACCGGCTACGGCCTGGCTGGCCCCTACGCCAAGAAGGGCGGTCAGGATGTGTTGGCGCAGGCCATGTCGGGCGCGATGTGGCGGCGGGCCGACGACAGCGATCCGCTGTCGGTCTATCCCACAGCGCTGGCTGACTATTCGGCCGGCATGCATCTGGTGCAGGGCATTCTTCTTGCGCTTTTGCAGCGGGAGAAAACCGGCAAAGGCCAGCAGGTTTCGGTGGCGCTGTTCAACTCGATGATCGCCATGCAGATGCAAGAAGCAGCGAGCCTGATGATGCGGGACAAGGAACTGAACTGGGCGGCGATGCCGCTGAGCGGGGTGTTCGAGACCACCGATGGTGCCATCGTGCTGGTCGGCGCCTTCAAGGAAAATCCGCTGCGCGACATTTGCCAGGCCTTCCAGATCGAAGACTGGTCTGCCCAGCCCGAATATCGCGATCTGGATGCCCAGCGCGGTCATCGCGACGCGTTGCAGGCGCTGTTCCGCGAAACATTTGCGTCCAACACCACCGGCTATTGGGTGGAGCAGCTTGAGGCGGTGGATATCCTGTGCGCCCCGGTCAACACCCTGCAACAGGCGCTGGACGATCCGCAAACCGCCCAAAATGGCATGATACTCGATCTGCCGGCAACCAAGGGCGGGCCGGTGCGGCTGGTCGGTTCGCCGATCGACATGTCGGACGCGCCGGTTGCCGTGCGCCATGCGCCACCGACGCTGGGCGAACATACCGGCGAGGTGCTGGCGGAACTCGGTCTGGCATCGGCTGCCGAATGAGCATCAATTTCGAATTTGCCGATCATGTTGCCCGGGTGACGTTTGATCGCCCGGATCGCCTCAATGCCATCGATGCCGCCAGCGAAGCGGCGCTCGATACCATCTGGCAGGATATCGAGGCGCGGGACGATGTGCGCTGCATTGTGCTAACCGGTGCCGGCGAGCGGGCATTCAGCGCCGGGGCCGACATGAAGGAGCCGCAATCTGCCAACGGCGTGGATTACTGGGCGCAGAGCCGGCCGAACGGATTTGGCGGTATTGCCCTGCGCACCACTTTGGATGTGCCGGTGATTGCGCGGGTGAACGGCTTTGCCCTTGGCGGCGGGTTTGAGATGGTGCTGGGCGCCGACATTGTCGTGGCCAGCGAGACCGCGAGTTTTGGCCTGACCGAAGCCCGGGTTGGCCGCCTGCCGCTTGATGGCGGCATGATCATGCTGCCCCGGCTCATTCCCCGAAACGTTGCAATGGGCATGATGATGACCGGCGCCCGCGTTCCGGCTGCCGACATGGAACGGTGGGGCCTCGTCAACGAGATCGCGACGCCGGGCGGCCTCGATGATGCCGTCGACCGGTGGGTCGAGGCGATCCTTGCCTGCGCGCCGCTTTCGGTGCGGGCGATCAAGCATACCGTTCGCAACACCGTCCACATGCCGGCCAGCGACGCGGTGCGGTCGCGGACCGATCCGCTGATGGCGGCGCTGGCCAGCGACGATGGCATTGAGGGCGTGCGGGCGTTCGTGGAAAAGCGCAAACCGGTATGGACGGGCCGCTAGGGCGTTTTTCGTGATTATCGAAACACTCAATACACTCTTGCCCTTTGTTTTTACGCGCATTTTAATCCGAAAACCGGTTCCCACTTTTCGGAATGCGCTCTTGTGACCTACGTCATCACCGCACCGTGCATCGATATCAAAGACGGCGAATGCCTGCTGGTCTGCCCGGTCGACTGCATCTATCCCGGTGGCCGGATGATGTATATCCAGCCGGACGAGTGCGTGAATTGTGGCCTTTGCGTTTCGGTCTGCCCTGTCGATGCGATTTTCGTTGAAGACAAGGTTCCTGAAAAATGGCTAACCTATACGCAGATCAACCGGGATTTCTTCGGCCCGGAAGTGACCGGCTGGGGCATGCCCGGCGGCTATGACGATGATGAATTCAAGAGCAAACTGGATGATCCCCGCGTGCACGCTGCCCCGCCCAATACTGACTGACCGCCATGCATCACTCGGCCCTTCGGTATATTGATGCGGTTGCCCGGTATGGTTCGATCCGGCGGGCGTCGGAGGAACTCAATATCTCGGCCTCGGCGATCAATCGCCAGATCCTGCAACTGGAGGCGCTGTTCGGCATCGAACTGTTCGAGCGCCGGGCGAGCGGCCTGAAACCCACGGCGCATGGTACCCTGGTGATTGAACATGCCCGCCGCACCTTGCACGACTTTGAGGCGGTGCGCAGCGAAATCGCCGAGACCCTTGGCCATCTGACCGGGACTGTGCGGATCGCCACCCTCGACAGTTTGACCGTTCACATCCTGCCGCGGGCGATCATCGCCTTTCGCAAGAAATATCCCGGCGTGACATTCCGGATCGAAACGGCTGATCCGGTCGGCGTCACCCGACTGGTCAGCAATGACAGCGCCGATATCGGCCTGACGTTTGAATCGGCCGAGGCACCCGGCATTGCCGTGTTGCATCTGGTGCCGGCACCGCTGTGCGTCATCATGCACCGCTCCCATCCACTCAGTGCCCATGACAGGCTCTCGGTGTCGGAGTGCCTGTCGTCCGATTTTATCCTTCAGGAAGACAGCGGCCCGACGCGCGCTTTTCTGGGCGATGAAATTGCCGTGCTGAAACGGGATTCGGCGCCGGTTCTGGTGACAAATACGATTGTGGCCAGCAAGGGCATGATCCTTCGCGGCGTCGGTATCGGCTTCTTCACCCGGTTCGGGTTCATTCAGGAGCTTGCGGAAGGAACCGTTGTCGCCGTGCCCTTGAAAGAACAACGGCCGTCGGGACTGAAGCTGGCGACAATCATCTCGTCGGCTCGCCGTACCACGCGGGCAATCGACACATTCGCCGAAGAATTGAGCCAGATCGTCAACGCCGAGGTTGCCCAGTCGGCGCAGACAGTGTGATCCGGCTCGAACGATCGTGTTGATTGTCGCGCATGTTTTCCGAAAACCAGTTTCCACTTTTCGGAATGCGCTTCGGCTAACCCCGCACAATGAACGTCGTGGCATACATGACGACAATGCCAAACGTAAAACCTGAAAGGCCTGCCGCGGGATTAAATGCAACCGCACCATCGCGCCGGCGCCGCACGAACACCCCGCCGACTTCCACAATCACCTGCAGGATCGCGCCGGCCCCGACACCGAATGCCAGCGCATTCCAGAATGGCGAGATCGAAAGCCCGCCCGACAGTGTTCCGACAATTGCCGGACCGCCAGCGATGGCCGCCAACCAGAACAGCGTGGAAACCGACAGCGAACCTTTTCGAAGCGGTGATGAAATCGCTATGCCCTCGGTGACGTTGTGCAACGCAAACCCCAGGACCAGAAACGAAGCAAGCGCGACTTCGCCGACAGCCAATGAAGCGCCAATCGCCAGGCCCTCACCGAGATTGTGCACACCTATCCCGATGGCAATGAACATGGCCAGGGCCGGGCCTTCGGGTGGTCTTCCCTTGCGCCGTCCGATGGCAAGCAACACAAGGGCAGTGAGGAGCGCGCTCAGCCAAACCATAAGTTCGGCCTTGAATCCGCTCACGGCGTTCTGCGCAATTTCGAGCCCTTCGCTGATGGTATCGATCAGCAGAAAAGCAAGAAGACCTACCGTCAGGGCCATGGCAAACTCGCGCCCGGCCTCACCAAAGCCCATCAACGCCGGGTAGAATGCGAAACCAATGAGAATCGGAACGAAACCGACGAACAGACCGACCAATGCCAGACCGACAAAGTCGGTTATCTGCGTTCCCGGGGTTGCAACGGCGATGTCGATCGAATGCTCGAACGTCGTTCCGGTCGAGGTGACAAACAGTAAATGGTGGGTCTCTCCGTTAATCCACGGATAGGGTATGTCGATGCGCGCTGATCTGAGATAGCCGATCAGGCCGGCCGGGTCTTGCTGGAAATCGCGATAGGCACCATCAACCTGAACCTGCGCAACCGACATCGGCACCGAGCCGGCGGCCCGCACAAACGCATGAATACCCGCCGCGTCGAGCCTGACCGTCTCAACCTTCAGTTCCTCGCCTGGCGGTGCGCCCTTGCTCAGATAGTCGAACGGTCGCGCAATCAAAAACAACCCAATCAACACCGCGATCATTGCGAGCGGCAGGATGATCGAGGCACGTTTCAACATGATCATACGACCTCGAAATGAGCCATCCACCCGAGCTCTGCGAACTCGGTCTGGTGGGCATGAAACATGTAGCGGCCGGGTTCGTGATCTTTGAAACTGAACTCGAGAATGCCGCGCTGGGCCTGGCATTGCATCACCGTGTCGACTGTCTTCAATGTCGGCGTCAGCGTGGTTCCATGATCGAAGTAATCAAAGAAATTCGCATGCAGATGAAAGGAGTTGATCGGGTCGAATTCGGTGACATTGACCAGGTAAATCCGTACCGGCCGCGCGCGCTCGAGGCGAATGGCGCTGTCCTGATAGGCGAAGGCGATTGTGTTGACCGCGTAGAATTCGTTCTCATCATCGAAATTGGTATCAAAGCCGTTCATGACCATGACGAATTCCTGCCACTTGCCATTTTCATCGGATCCGAGCTGCCGGCTCAGGGCAATATCCAAGTGCTCGGGGTGAATATCCGGATCGGGATCGACGATAAACGCACCATAAAGGCCCTTGTGGATATGCCGCTTCAGCGGAAATGAATGACAGTGATACAGGTGACAGCCATATGGCCGGGCCGTGAATTCATAGGTAAATGCCTCACCCGGCGCGACCTGGCCGGCACCGGGTACCCCGTCCATCCGGGCCGAATGGATTCCATGAAAATGAATTGTGTGGGGATGGCTGCCGGCGTTCAAGAATTCAATTCGAACCAGGTCTCCCTCGCTTACCCGCATCGTCGGGCCGGGAACCCGGCCGTTGTAGGTCCATGCCGGAAACATTACGCCCGGTGCGATCTCGATTTCCTTGTCGATTGCAGTGATCTGGAATTCTCTGAGAATTGTTCCATCAGGCTGCCGCGAAACGTCCCCGGTATCCCAGTCCGTCAGCAGATCAGCCGGATCGAAGCCGTTTCGGTCGTGATCAACTGCCCCGACAACCCGGTTTTGGATATGTGATCCGTCAGCGGCATGGTCGGTTGCGGCCGACGCGCCGCTTGCGGACCGAAAGATGCCCAGGCCACCCAAAAGGGTGCCTTTGGTCAATAAAAGTCGACGGGAAAACATCGTGCCATTTTCCGCTGCGAATGATTATTAATAGCGTTTACTATTTATGCCGGTTCCTGACAAGATATGCCTGGTCATTTGCGCCTGATCGTTTGCGCCTAGTCATTTGCGTCTGGGCATCGCGTAATATGGTCGGCGATTCTCCCCAACTTTGGGCAACCGGCCACAGACATTTTCAATACTGATCAAACAGGAAAACCGAAATGACGGGAATCAAGGTCAAGCAAGTTGCCCATGTGTGTATCTTTGCCAATGACATCGATGAAACCAAATCCTTCTACGAAAAGGCATTGGGCATGGATGTGGCATTCAATTTCCAGCGCGACGACAAGATTTTCGGCTGTTATCTGAATGCCGGTGGCCGGTCTCATGTCGAGGTATTCCACAAGGCCGAAGCGGAATTTTCCGAGTTGAACCAGATCAACCATCTGTGCCTGGAGGTCGAAGATCTCGACGCGGCCATTGCCCATATCGAAGCCCAGGGCGTTGCGCTGACGCGGCCGAAGAAACTGGCTTGCGACGACACCTATCAGTGCTGGCTGCGCGATCCCAATGGCGTGAAAATCGAACTGTTCGAGTACACAAACAAAAGTGCGCAATTCAACGGCGGTGACCGGGTCGCGGACTGGTGAGTGACTGATCGGGTATCGGCTTGTGGACATCATCCGATCCAGATGTTTGTCTGCGGGGGCTGATTGAACGATTGCAGACTAAACGATGGGCAGAGCACGGGTCAGACTTCAGGATATTGCCGATGCGACCGGGTATTCGATGAATACGGTCTCATTGGCGTTACGCGACAGTCCGCGTATTGGCGCGTTGACCCGCGCGCTGATCCTGAAGGAAGCCGAGCGGCTCAACTATTTTCCCAACCGGATCGCCCGCTCTCTGGTCAGCCAGGCGTCCAATACGGTTGGCCTGATCATGACGGATATCATGAACCCGACGCAGACCCTGGCGGCGCGGACAATCGAACGCAAACTGTCGCTGGCTGGCTACGGGATGCTGTTTGCGGCCAGTGACTGTCATCTCGACAATGAAAAGAAAGCGTTGCAGTGGTTCCAGTCCTATCAGGTTGATGGCATCCTGATTTACCCCGCTGACCGCACCAGTCTGGACCATCTGAAGTCTGTCCGCGCATCGGGCATCCCGATGATCCTTCTGGCCAGTCTGCCGGATGCCGGGCTGGATGTGGTGTCGGTCGATAACCGGATCGGCGCCTGCCGGGCCATCGATCATCTGTTGTCGAAAGGCCACCGCCGGATCGCGATCATTGACGGCGGCAATGCGATCAACAACACCGAAAAACTGATGGGCGCCAAACAGGCGATTGCCGATGCCGGGCTTTGCGATGAAGTTCTTTCGCTGATCATTCCCGAAGGCAATACGGCGGCACAGGGCTATCAGGCGATGGATCAAGTCAGCCGGCTCGACCCGAAAGTGACGGCGGTTTTTACCTCGACCGATTCTCTGGCAATCGGCGCCTTGCGCTGGTGTCAAACCCACGACATTGCCGTGCCCGACGAACTGGCGGTGATGGGTTATGACAATACCGAAGCCGCGGAATTTAGTTCACCGCCGCTGTCGACCGTCCATTATGCCGCCGATGAAGTCAGCAATATTGCGGTGGACCGGATGATCGAACTGATCAAGACAGGCGACACCGACAGTGAACCGGCTATCGAGCGCATCAGGCCCGGCCTGGTCATCCGGTCAACGACCTGAACAGGCGCTCGGGCGATCGGGCGGCGCTATACCTTGCGGATTATTGTTTCGTCGTGGACGGCGATGCGCCATTGGTTTTCTTGCTGGAAAGGCATTCATCCCAGAAATCATAGACGGCCATCGACAAGACGATGATGATAATCACCCAGAACGGCAGGCCACCCCAGAACCCGGCAAACCCGGTCGAGATACTGTGAGCCAGACCAATAACAAACACCGCCATTAGAGCCGTGCCGATCAGCGCAACAATCAATTTTTGTGATTTTGACAGCATCCGTTTTCTTCCTGCATTCCGGTTTTCCGATACCCGGCTTCCTGAACTCAGGCCGGTTCATCTTGCAGCGCCGCGACAACCCATTTGGCTGTCCGCAGCAGGCGATCGTCTTCTTCCTTGCCGGCAATAAGTTGAACGCCGATCGGCAGACCGGATTCGCCGACCAGCAGCGGCAGGCTCACACAGGGCAGTCCGCCAACTGTCCATACCGTACTACAGATCGGGTCGCCGGTTCCATCGTTGAATAGTGGCGCCACGCCGACCGCGCTCGGCGCGATGATGGCGTCGAAATCCCGGAAAAACACGGCAAATAAATCTTCCGCGTCCGCCAGTTCGCCAAGCGCATCCTGATAGGCTGACCGGCCGATCGTGCGGCCATGGGTGACTACGCCCTGAAGTTCGCCGCTCAATGCGTCCCAGTTGTCGGTAATCGTCTGGTCCAGCGCCTGGCAGAATTCATACTCGTGGATAGTCCGCTGGGTCTCGATCAATGTCGCAAACCGGGGCGGCGCAGTCAGCCGTTCGACGCGGGCACCCAAAAGGTCCGTGACCTCGCCAAGCCCGGCCAGGGTCTCATCCGACAGGCGGTCGGCATAGGGCAATTCAAACCAGGCCAGCATCGGCTCAATCGGCACATCGGACTGAAATCCCTCGTGCATGCGCGGGCGCGGACGCGGCGGGCTGAGCGGATCGGCGGGGTCGTAGCTGGCCAGCGCGTCGGCCAGCAATGCGACATCTTCCAGTTCGCGGGCGAAGACGCCGACTTGATCCAGTGAGCCGGAGGTTTTCAAAATGCCGCGGCGGGAAATCATGCCCCGTGTCGGCTTGAAGCCGAAAACACCACAATAGGAGGCCGGGCGAATGACCGAGCCGTTGGTTTGCGTACCGATAGCCAGCGGCACTTGCAGGGCCGCCACCGCCGCCGCCGATCCGCTGGACGAGCCGCCGGGCGAATGGGCTGGATTGTGGGGATTTCGGGTCGGGGACGGGTGCATAAAGGCCAGTTCCGTCGTCACGGTCTTGCCAAGGATTACCGCGCCGGCCTCGCGCAGGCGCTCAACGACCGCCGCGTCGGCATCGGGTTGGCGACCGGCAAAAATTGACGTGCCGCGCTCGGTCGGCAAACCCGAAGTGTCGATAATGTCTTTCAGACCGACCGGAATGCCGTGCAAGGGGCCGAGCGGCTTGCCAGCCTGGCGAATGGCGTCCAGCGCCTGCGCCTGTTCCAGCGCGCCCTCGGCGTCCAGATGGGCCCACGCCTTCAGCTGCGGATCGGTATCCTCGATACGGGTGAGACACGCAGTTACAAGCGCCACCGATGTCAGCAGGCCATCCTTGATCTGCCGGACAGAATGCGCCGCCGGTTGTTCGTTATGCAAAGCGGAATGTACCATCACGGATCAAGGAATATATTCACCAAAGAGATAGTCCGGCAGCCACAGGGCGATGCCCGGGAACTGATACATCAGGACCATCGAGAATATGACGATGCCGAGATAGGGCATTATCCCCTTGAAAATATCGACAAGTTCAATCTCGTCCTTGAGCACCCCTTTCAAATAGTATGCGGACATCGCCATCGGCGGGGTCAGGAAAGAGGTTTGCAGGTTGAGCGCCACTAGCATGGCGAAGAAGTAGGGGTTGACCCCGAACGTATCGAGCATCGGCAGGAAGATCGGCACGAAGATAATCAGGATTTCGGACCATTCCAGCGGCCAGCCGAGCAGGAAGATGATCAGCTGCACCATCACCAGGAACTGCCATGGCGCCAGGTCCATGCTCAGGAACCAGTTCTCGATGACGGTATGGCCGCCGAGATAGGAAAACACCGAGGCGAAGGTCCACGACCCGACAAACAGCCAGCAGACCATGGCTGTCGCCTTGGCGGTCAGGAAGACACTTTCCTTGATTTTCTGCCAGGTCAGGGCGCGGTACAATGCCGCCAGCAACAGACCGCCAAATGCGCCCATCGCCGCCGCTTCAGCTGGCGTTGCCAGACCGCCGAGAATGGATCCCAATACCACCATGATCAGCACGGTCAGGGGAACGAACGAGACGAGAAGATCAAAATATATCTTCTTTGCCGGCGGGATATCTTCCTGTCTGGGCTTGGGCGCGATCTGCGGATTGATATAGACGCGAACGATCACGTAGACGATGTAGAGACCGGCCAGCAAAAGCCCCGGAAACATCGCGGCTGCGTACAGGCGCAGCGGCGACAGTTCGGCGATCGCGGCATAAACAATCAACATAATCGATGGCGGGATCAAAATACCCAGTGTACCGCCGGCGCAGATGACGCCGGCGGCAAATTGTTTGTTGTACGAGGCGCTGGCCATGGCCGGGAATGCCAGGAGCCCCATCAGCGTGACGACCGCGCCGACAATGCCGGAAGCGGTGGAAAACACCGTGCAGGTGATCAGGGCGGCAATAGCCATGGAGCCGGGCAGGTTTCGCGCCGCCATCTGCAGCGAATAGAACAGCCGGTTGACGATATTGGCGCGTTCCACGACATAGCCCATGAACAGGAATAGCGGGATGGCGACCAGCGTGTCGTTCTCCATTACCGAATAGGTATTCTGGTTCAGGAGATAGAAAATATTGTTGGTAAAGACATCGGCGACGGTCTCGATGCCGCCTTGATAATAGGCGTAGTAACCAAAGCCGACACCCATCGCGATCAGCGTGAATGCAATTGGAAAACCGAGCAGAACCAGCACGATAAACAGGCTCAGCATCACAATTGCGACTTGCGGATCGGTCATATTATTTGCTCTTTTGTCGCGATTTGCCGATCAACTTCATTGACCCGGATTGCCGTCCTGCATCAGCAGGTCTTCGGTTTCGTGGACATCGTCGAGGCGTTGCATCCAGCGACCGGTTTTCATCGCCCGCCAACAGCGCATCATCTCGGCAATGCCCTGGAGCATCAGCAAAAATCCGGCGACCGGGATCAATGTCTTGAAGAAATAAATCTGGATGCGCGCCGGGCTGTTCCAGCTGACTTCCTCGTAGCGCCAGCTGTCGGCGGCGATTTCGGCGCCATACCAGAACAGCGCCATCATGCCGGGGAAAAAGAACAGGATATAGAGGATGAAATCGATCCGGGCCTGCCATCGCACCGGAAACAGGCGGTACACAACATCGCCGCGCACATGGGTGTCCTGCGCCAGCGCATAGGGACCGGCCATCAGGAACAGCGCGCCATACATCTGAACCATCATGTCAAAGGCCCAGACGGTCGGCGAATTCAGCACATATCGGACAAACACTTCATAGGCGACCGACAGCGTCAGGATCAAAATGCACCAGCCGAAGGCGCGCCCGACCCACTGGCTAAGCCCTTCGATGGAATAGATTAACTTGACCACGCTCTTCCCCCACGAGGCGCTGATGGCAAACCGGGGGCCGCGTGGTGCGGCCCCCAATCAAAGATACCACATTTCCGGCGATCAGCCGAAGTAATGCGCAAAGGCCAGCTTGTAGTCGGGCTGGTTCAGGTTGAGGTAGTTCATCACCGACTTTGCGTAGGTCTTCTGGCTGTCAATCACCTTCGCAAAGAACGGATCCTCTGCCGATATCCGGTCGATCACGATATCCCATGCGTCCAACTGGGCCGAAAGCACAGAGTCCGGAGTTCGATAGACATTGACACCTTCAAGTGTTTCCAACTTTACCAGATCATCGGAATAAGCCTTTGTGTTGCCCCAGTAGAAGTCCGAATTCTCCGCTTCTGACGCACTCTTGATGATGGCCTGATGCTCAGACGCCAATCCGTTGAACACGTCCTTGTTGAACGAGATTTCAAAGAATTCCTGGCTTTGGTGGAACGAGGCAAGATGATAGTGCTTGGACACGTCCTGCATGCCGAACTCTCGGTCGGATGTCGGGTTGTTGAACTCGGCCGCGTCGATCAGGCCGGACTTCATGGCGGGCTGAATTTCGCCGCCCGGAAGCTGCACGACCGACATGCCCATTTCCAACAGAACGTCTGCCGCAAGGCCAACCGTCCGGTACTTCAGACCCACCATCTGGCTCGCGTCGGTGATCTGTTCCTTGAACCAGCCAAGCGGCTGCGCCGGCATCGGTGAATTGAAAAATGAAACGACATTCAGTCGAAGGCTGGCCATCAGCTCGTTGAAGAGTTCCATTCCGCCACCGTAGTGGACCCAGCCCAGAACCTCTTGCGAGGACCAGCCGAAACAAGGCCCGGTGCCAAACAGCGAGGCTGTTTTGGATTTTGAATACCAATAGGCTGGCACATAGTGCACTGCATCCAAGACACCCCGATGCACCGCGTCCTGCATCTGACTGGTCTTTACGACCGAGTTCACTGGCAACACGTCGATGGTTAGTGAACCACCGCTCATATCGGAGATGCGCTTCGCAAATGACTGGGCATTTCCGAGCCAAATCCCGCCGCCCCAAGCCGCTTGCATTTTCAATGCGGTTGGTTCAGCGCG
>CAXMRP010000125.1:0-13347 GCA_964196155.1 uncultured Polyangiaceae bacterium | reverse complement strand
GATTGCGTGGCCGTTGACAGCAGCGATGACCGGTTTGTGGAGATCGAAGCGCCCAGTAATTCCGGCAAAGCCGGTATCGGGCAGATCATCACCACCGGCAGTTTCGCGCGCCTTCAAGTCAGAACCGGCACAAAACGCCTTCTCCCCGGCACCGGTGATAACCGCAACGCGTAAATCATGCCGTCCGGCATAGTCGTCGAATATGATCTCCAGGTCACGATGGGCCGTGGCATCGAGCGCATTCATTGCCTCGGGCTGGTTTATGGTCACCCATAATGTGGTGCCATCGATGCGGGTGTCGATGTGATGAGAGGCCATTACAGGTCGATCCGCTTTCCGCTTTCCGCGGCTTCGAAAACCGCCAGGGTCGCCTGCAGGGTTTTGGTCGCGTCCGATGCCGTGATTCGCGGTGCCTCGTCACCCCTGATCACCGCGCAAAAGTGACTGCACTGGGCGGCGAACGCATCGCCGAGATCAGCATCAATCGCCTGTGCTGTCATCGTATGGTTCCAGTCGGGTTCGCCGCCCTCACCGGTCCACATTGTCAGGTTTGGAAAATCGAGCGCCGCCCTAGTGCCCATGAACCGGCAGGTGTTTTGAACCGATCGTGGAAAGGCAGGGTTTTCACCGGTGGCAAATTCCCAGGCCCACGGCGAAGGGGTCTGGTCGGACAGGATAAAGGAGCCCAGCGCACCGTTTTCAAAACGGACGATCAATGCCGCTGCATCCTCCTTTTCGTAGCCCAGAATATCGCACGTCATTTCGGCCGAAACGCTGGCCACATCACCACAAATGAAGCGCAGGCTGTCCATTTCATGGATGAGATTGGTCAGAACCGGGCCGGCCTCCCGTTTTTTTCGCCAATCGGATTGGAAATAGGCCGGCGGTTTTTTTACGTTCCACTGGCCGCAAACGGCGACAAGCCGTCCGAGTGCGCCGCCCTGCACCAGTTCCCGCGCCTTGTGCAACACGCGATAGTGGCGCCGGTGATGTCCAACCAGAACATGGCGGCCTGTGGCGGCCGATCTTGCGATGATGTCTTCGGCTTGTGCCAGGCTTGGCGTGACCGGCTTTTCGACAAGCACATGGGCGCCGGCATCCATTGCGGCAAGAACCGGTGCGAGATGGTGCTCGGTCGGGGTTGCGACGATGACCCCGTCCGGTTTCGCCGAGCCGAGCATGTCTTCGGTCTCTGCAAACCACTGGATACCGCTCGCCTCGGCAACGGATTTTGCTGCCGGAACAGGATCCGCGATGGCCACCAGTTCAGCGGACGGCGTGACCGCAATCGCGGCCATGTGCCGCTTGCCGATGACCCCCGCGCCGACGATGGCAAGCCTGGCCGTGTCCATTACCGGCAATCCTGGAAGTGGCCGGCATTCATTATTTTGACAGGCTGCTCGATATTCGGCGCAAAGCCCATCTGGTCGAGGATGTCGGACTGGAGATCAATGCCGGGAGCAATCTCGGTCAGATGCACACCATCGGGTCTCAGCTGAAAGACGGCGCGCTCGGTAATGTAGCAGACCTCCTGGCCCTGCTGGGTGGCCTGATGGCCGGAAAAGGTGATCTGTTCCACTCGATCTAGCAATTTCCGCACGGCACCAGGCTGCTTGATCGTCAGCGCGCCATCGCCCGATTTCAGCGTTGCGCCCTTGGCATCAAATGTACCGCAAAAGACGACCTTTCGGGCATTTTGCGCAATATCGATGAAGCCGCCTGGGCCGACCGTAAGTCCACCGAGCTTTGAGACATTGACATTGCCTTCGCGGTCGATCTCGCCGAAGCCGAGAAAGGCAATATCGAGGCCGCCGCCGGAATAAAAATCAAACTGCGAGGGCCCGTCGATCATGCAGCTTGGATTACGAGCGTAGCCGAAAAGGCTGCCGGTGAGCAGCGTGCCACCGTAGGTGCCATGTTCGATGGTCTGGTAATAGAGTTTTTGCTCGCCACGGGCGGCCACGATGCTGGCCACTTCGTCAGGAATGCCAAAGCCGTAATTGACCACGGCGCCTTCGCGCAGTTCCTCATGGGCCCGCCGCGCCACAATCTGCCGGACCGAAAACGCCGGCATGGGAGGACGCGGATCAGCGACCGGTTTCTCACCGGATATTCCCGGATCGTAAATAAGGTCGTAGCCTTGCCGCTGATCCTCATCGACAACGATCGCATCGACAATCGCTGCGGGGATACGAACCGACCGCGCCGACAATTCGCCGTTTCTCACACGCTCCCTGACCTGGAAAATGACCTTGCCACCGCAATTGTGGGCCGCCGCCGCCATGGCATAAATGTCGACATTCGCCGGTTCCTGATCGAGGCTGATATTGCCGTCATCGTCGGCGAACGAACCTTTCAGCAGGGCAATGTTCACTGGCATCGGCAGGTAACGCAGATAAACCCGGCCGTCGATCTCGATCAGTTTTACAAGGTCGTCGGTTGCAGCCTCATTCATCTTGCCGCCGCCATGCCGCGGATCGACGAATGTTCCCAAACCGACATGAGTCATCAGGCCCGGGCGTTTTGCGGCAATCTCACGCATCAACTGCATGGTCACGCCGCCAGGCAGGACATAGGCTTCGATCTTGTTGTCGTGCGCCAATTGCTGCATCCGCGGCGACCACACCCAATGGCCGCCGATCACCCGCTTGACCATGCCCTCATGGGCAAAACGGTTCATGCCTCGATTGTTGCGGTCGCCAATGCCAAGCGCATGAACGCAGGTGAGGTTTCGCGGATGTCCTGATTTTAAAAACCGAGCTTCGACGCTTTCATGCAGCAAAGATGCTTCGACCAACCCGCCGCCGCCGCCAATCAGACCAACGGTATCACCGTCACCGATGAGGCCCGCAGCCGCTTCGGCGCTCACGAACTTGCCGTCCGTCATTACGCCACCATGTTGTAAAGCCCGGGGCGATCATCGATCAGGGCGCGCGCAATTACGGACCGGTGAATTTCGGAAGCACCGTCAAAGATCCGGTAGATGCGAGCGTCGCGATAGTAGCGCTCGACCGGCAAATCTTTCAAATAGCCCATGCCACCGAATATCTGCACCGCACGGTCGGCAACCCGGCCAAGGGTCTCGGAGGCCTGGATCTTGACCATGGAAATCTGCTCGCGCGCCTCTGCTCTCTGATCGATCTGCCAGGCCGTCGACAGCAGCGCCAGCCGTGCTGAATTGATCTCAATCGCACTGTCGGCCAGCATTTGCTGAATCATCTGGAAATCGCCGATCGAATGGCCGAACTGCTGGCGTTCGCGGGCGTGGGAAATCGTCAGATCAAGAATGCGGCATGCCTTGCCGATGGCGCGGGCGCCGACTTGCGCCAGCCGAACCCGTCCAAGCGTGGACAGGGCAAGTTTCAAACCCCGGCCTTCCCCGCCCAGCAGGGATTCCGGCCCGAGCCGCACATCGTCAAAAAACAACTCTGCGTGCGATGTGCCGCGCAGGCCCATCATTGGCTGGTCCTTGCCGATGGTGAAACCGGGCATGTCCTTGTCAACGATGAAAGCTGAAATCCCGCGATGACCCGCGGCGGGATCTGTAACCGCTGTAACGACGAAAAAATCGGAATAATGCCCGTCGGAAATGAAGTGCTTGTGGCCGTTCAGCAGCCACCCATCACCGCCACGCACGGCCCTCGTCTTTATGGCCGCCGCATCGGAACCGGCCTCAGGCTCGGTGAAGGCAAGGGAAAAAGTCCGCTCGCCGCGCACCGAGGGAATGAGCCAGCGCTGGTGCTGTTCGTCTGTTCCTTCCAGCAAAATCTCATAAACATTGCCGAAAGCGCGGCGCACGAGGATGTCGGAGGTGTGGCCGAACTGTTCCTCCGCCAGCATCCAGTCAATCGTCGACAAGCCACCGCCGCCAAACTCGCTCGGGATGTTCATGGCGTAAAGACCGAGAGCCTGCGACTTTTCGAAGATGCGTTTGGCATCTTCCACCGCAAGCGTGCCGCTAAGCTCGACCTCGTCCTCCAATGGGCGCAATTCGTTTTTCACGAATTGGCGAACCGTGTCGACCAGCATGACCTGCTCGGCGGACAGGGAAAAATCCATCACCAGTATCCCTTTGCGCCACCGCCATCGACGGTCATTCCGGTGCCGTGGATATGGCGTGCTTCGGCGGAACACAGAAAGGCAACCAATGCCGCCACGTCTTGCGGCTGGCCAAGCCGGCGAAGGCCTTCCGCGGCAACGGATTCTGCCTCGATCTCATTGCGTGTCTTGCCTTGCTGCTCGGCGCGCGTGGCGAATATTTCCTCCAGCCTTTCCGTCACGGTGAGACCGGGATGGATCCAGTTGACATTGACATCGTCCTGCAAGCCTTTGTCGGCGAGCGCCTTGGAAAAATTGGCCAGCGCCGCATTGACCGCGCCGCCGACCATGAAATCGGCTGCAGGCGTTCGTGCGAATCCGCCGACAATATTGATGACGGCACCTTTCGCCTTTTTGAGTTCCGGCCACAAAAAGCGCGAAAGGCGGACGGCGCCGTGAAACTTGAGCGCAAAACCGTCAAACATGTCCTCGTCGGGCTGGTCGGGAAAAATGCCGCCCTTTGTGGCGCCTGCGGAATTGATGAGGATGTCGCAGCCGCCGAACTGTTTCAGGGCCGCACAGACCGCATCACGGCAGCCTTCGAGCGTTCGCAGATCACCGGCATGGAACGCCACTTTCCGCCCGGTATCGGCGGTGATTTTCTCCGCTGCATCTGCAAGGCGCCCTGCGTCGGATGCGGCCAGGAACACATCGGCGTCCTCGCTCGCAAGGCGATGGGCGCAGGCCAGGCCGATCCCTTTCGATCCACCGCTGACGAACGCCGTCCTGCCCTGAAACCTGCTCATGTTCTTGCTTTCATATAGTGGCTCTCAAGTCCTTTCACGATGGATGCCAGCGTGTCCAGCGTTGGCGTCGCGACACCGGTCTCCCGCGCCCTGGCGATGACCGAACCGTAGATGAAATCAACTTCCGTCGGGCGCTGATTGAGAATGTCGACGCACAGCGACGACTTGTTGTCGCCGGTTCCTCCGGCCTGGGATATCATCTCCATGCCCTTCACGACCTCCTCGCGATCCAGGTCGATACCGAGGCTCGCTGCAACCGCCAGGGCTTCATCCAGCGCCCGCAGACTTGTCCGTTTCAATTCCGGCACGCCAAGACAGGCGGCGGAGGTTAAATTGGTCGCGCCGGACAAGGCGCTGAAGGCAATATTCCCAAGCAGCTTTTTCCAGGTATCGCGGCGGATGTCTTCGCTGGCATGGGTCTCAAGTCCCGCCGAAGTGAACGCCGACGCAATCTGGCTTGCTCTGTCACTTATGCCGCCCTTCATCTCTCCCAGATAGGACGGCACCCGCGAGAAATCGCGAATCCGCCCCAGGCCCAGCATTTCGCCGGCCATGGCGGTCAGACCGCCGAGAACATTGTCGGCCCCGACTTCTTCAGCGATCACCTCTTCATTGCCGATCCCATTTTGAAAGCTGATGCAGACGGCACCGCCCTTGACCAGATGCCGGACGGATCGCGCCGCATCCCGGGACCCATGGGCCTTGCACTGAAACAGGATGACATCCGCCGCATCGACGGGTCCGGCATCTGTTGTCGCGGCAATCTCGACAGTCCGATCGCCGCCAAATCCGGTAATCTGCAGGCCGTTTTCGCAAATGGCGGCAACGTGATCCGGATTCGTATCCACCAGCGTTACCTGAAGGCCGCCATCTTTCAGGATGGAACCGAACAACGCGCCCATTCCGCCGGCGCCCACGACAACAATTTTCGGTTTTTCAAGGCCCATGGTCTTTACTCGAACCGGATTTCCATTTTTCCAAGGGTGCCGAAGTCGGCTACCACATGGCTTCCTTTGTGCACAGGCTGCGGCACTGTTGCCGCTCCCGTGGAAACGAAGTCTCCGGCCTTGAGGCTGACGTTGCGGCTTGCAAGGTGATTGACCAGATCAGCAAGCGCCTGAATGGGTACACAACGCATCTCGCCGAGGAAATTCTCCGCTTCGGCGCCGCCATCGACCGACAGGGCGATGTGGTGGTTTTGGAAATCGACCCCCTGCCATTTGTTGACCGGACCACCAAACACGAAACCGATACCGCCGCCATTGTCGGCGATTGTCATCAAAGAGCGAACCGGTGCCGTCGCATCGGGCAGCGCGTGGCGATTGCCGATAATTTCGATGGCCGGATGTAGAACCGCGATAGGAGCCAGTTCGTCGGCGCGCCACGGCGCTTTCCTCAACGGCAAGTCCCGGTCAATTCGAAACGCAAATTCGGATTCCGCACGCGCCCCTGGAAAACGCTCGGCAGGCAGGTCAAGATTGGTGCCTTGCCAGGTGACCGAACTGAATATGCGCCCCGGCACGACATCGTCATGGCCATCAAGCTCACGCATTCTTGCGCTCGTGGCGCCAACCTTCCAGCCGGACAGAGGATCGCCGATTGCCTTGGCCATTTCGTCCTGCACGAAATAGGCCTCGCTCCGGTTTTCCGGCAATTCCGCGTCGGTGACAGCGTCTATTTGGCCAGCGACCTTCCAAGCCGCGGCAAGACGGGTTGAGAGCGCCCGCAGAAGATGCTGCCTCTCCTGCGAAACCGCCGTCATCTAGCCGAAAAGCTCTTTGAACAAGCCGATGTTTTGCCGGAAGCCTGCTTCAAAATCGCCATTGCCGGGGTGGTAGACGCTTTCAAATGAAATGACCCCGTCATAATTGTCCGCCCTGAGTGAGTCCGCCATTGGCTGGAACTGGTCGGCGAGCTGGCCTTCGCCCATGCAGCGCACTTCAAGATGCGACTTTGGCGTGTCGACATAAACGTCCTTGATGTGGATGTGGCCGAGATAGCCGCCCTTCATCGTCTCGTAGCCGTCCGGCCAGGCGGTTTCGTGCGCCCAGCAATTGTTGGCGGGATCCCAGAGGATCTTGAGCCTGTCCAAGGCGTCGAGATCGTCGATCAGCTTGCGGCCGGTCCAGCAGGAATTGACCATGGTGCCGTTGCCGGTTTCAACGGCCAGCGTGATGCCTTCGGCCCGCGCCACTTCGACCGCCGGCGCAATCAGCGGCAGTTGCGCGTCCCATGCCCCTTTCGCCACGTTCCACTTCTCAGCGCCGTGCGAACCCCACAGGATCATCTCTTTCTTGCCGGTCATGATGCGCACAAGCGGGCAGGAAAACTGGTGCGCCATGTCGATGCACCGTTTCAGCGCGTCCATGTGCGTCGTGTGCAGCGCGTCGCCGGGTTTGGATGTCGCCATCGGCATGCCAGCGAACAGGTGCCGCGAGATGCACGATACCTTTTTCCCGTGCTTCTTGATGAGTTCCAGTGCGGCGGCGCGCTCGCCGTCATCCAGGTTTCCCACCTCCTTGTCGCCGATGAACTGGAGCTCGGCATAGTCCAGATCAAATTCGTCCATAACCGCCAATGCGTGGTCCAGATCGCGGCTGATCCCGTCGGTGATGACGCCCAGTTTCATGCCCGTCCCCTTGTTTCCAGTTCGATCCTCAACGCCTCAATCCGGCGCCGACTATGTCTTCCACGATGCGTGTCACGACCCAATTGTCGCTGTCGGGATATTTCGTTTTTCCGGCCTGGAAGAGCTGCATTGCCGAGGATGCGGTAAACAGCGGCACGCCCAATTCGCGCGCCATGTCCATGGCGATGGTCAGATCCTTGTACATCGTGTTGATATGGCTGCCGGTGCCTGCGAACTTGTCGTCGATGATGTTTTCCAGCGCCGTATTGGCAACCCCGCAACCGGCGCCCGACGTGCTGAAGACATCGTAAAGCACCTGGCCGGACACGCCCGCCTTGGCGGCGAGAGCCGATGCCTCGAACGTGGCGGCGAAGATCGAGCCGATCAGCGATTGCAGGCAGGCTTTCACAGTCTGGCCCATACCGGGCTCCGTTCCGACCCGGTGAATGGTTTTGCTCACCGCCTCCATGGCCGGTCTCGCTTTTGCCATGGCTTCATCGGAGCCGGCCGCCATCATGGTCAACGTGCCGCCCTGGGCACCGGGAAACCCGCCGCTGACCGGACTGTCAATGAAGTCAACGCCCGACCCCTTTAGCGCGGCAGCGATTTCGCGGGCTTCGGGTGCCTTGATCGTCGCGGTGAGCAGGATCACACCGCCCGGTTTCATTGTTGAAACGAGGCCCTCGCCCAGAATGACGGACTTCGCCTGATCGCCGTTCATCACCATGACAAACACCGCGTCGGCGCCAACGCCGACTTCGGTCGCGGACCCTGCCGCGGTTCCGCCCATTGCGGCAAAGTCCGCCATGCGCTGCTCGCTGAGATCAAAGCCTGAAACTCCAAACCCGTTGGCGATCAGGTTCTTCGCCATACCCGAACCCATGTCGCCCAATCCAACCACACCGACCTGTTTCACATCGACTCCATCGTTTTTGCTCCAGCGCTCGATTCAAGCTTACCGCGCTGAGCGTAATGCACATCTGTTTCTTGACACTGATGCATGATTCAGCGGAACGTTTTTACATCAAAATTTGATTTTTCCGGTTTTGATGCATCAGAACAGGGTTGGCCGATGGCATCTGAGACGAAAAGCAAGCCCCGGATCATCGACATTGCGTTGCAGGCCGGGGTCAGCACCGCCACCGTCGACCGCGTGCTTAACGGCCGTCCGGGAGTCCGCCAGAAAACCATCGACCGGGTCGTCGAAGCGGTAAAATGGCTGGAAAAAGGCCCGAAGCGGCCAATCGTCATCCCGACCATCACGTCCGATCTGACCGTCGATGTGATCATCGCTGGCGGCGCCGGATTTTCCAATGAGGTATTGGTGCGCGAGATCAAACGGACGTCAAATGAGCGCGGCGTCACGGCTCGATTGGCGCTACCGCAGCGCATGGACCCGGCGGCGCTGGCCAGCGCGTTGAGAAACTGCCGGAAGGCCGGAAGCTCCGGCGTCATCGTTCAGGTCCTGGAACACCCGAGCGTTCGGGCGGCCATTGGAGAACTCGCCGCCAGCGGTATCCCGGTTGTCACCATCCTGACAGATATGCCGAGTACGGAGATTGTTGGCTATGTCGGCCTCGACAACCGGGCGGCGGGCCGCACTGCGGGACTCCTGATGGGCCGGCTATGTCCGCAGCCTGGGGCAATTGCAATATTCTGGGGCGGTCAACTCTATCGCAGCCATGAGGAGCGCGAGATGGGGTTTCGCACCATGCTTCGCAGCGAGTTCGATCATTTGAAAGTGCTGGACGCGATTCAGGGATTTGATGATCCGCGGAAAAACTACGAAATGGCCGCGGAACTTCTCGCCGGCCACGATGACCTGAAGGGCATCTACAGCGTCGGCAGCGGAAACAGAGGCATCGAAAAGGCCATGCTGGAAAGCGGCCGCGAGGACGATGTGACCTATGTGGCGTTCAATCTCACGCCGCTGACAAAGCAATGCCTGCTCAGCGGTGTCATGGACGCCGTGTTGCATCAGGACATGGCGCGCGTGGCGGATGTGGCAATCAGCGCGGTCGTAAACAGTATCGCCGGGCAGCCGGTCCGTTTTGACAACATACCCGTTGAAATCATCATGCGCGAAAATATCCGCGAATGAACCATGCCGATCTTTTGCCCGACGCCGGCAAAATCATATTCGTTTATTCGACCTTCGCCGTGGCGGTGGCGATTGCGCCGATACGCAACTGGAATCAGGACGCTGGGAACACATACGCATGGGAACAGGACAATCGATCAGACTTGGCATGGTGGGCGGCGGACCGGGGTCCGGGATCGGCCCGGCGCATCGTTATGGCGCCAGCATGGACGGTGCCTTTAAACTGGTCGCGGGCGCCTTTTCCAGGAATCGCGACAAGAACGCGCAAATGGGCGAATCCCTCGGGTTGGACCCGGGACGGGTCTACGCCGATTTCGAAACGATGGCGGTGGCGGAACGCAAGCTGTCCGACGGCATCAGGGCAGTGAGCATCGTCACCCCGAACGATAGCCACGTCCCAGCCTGTCTTGCTTTCATCAAACAGGGAATTCACATCATCTGCGACAAACCGCTGGCGACATCGTTCACGGATGCGGTCACCGCGTACAATGCGGCACGCTCAGGCGACGTTATATTCGGCCTGTCCCATATCTATGCCTGCTATGCCATGGCGCGCGAAGCGCGTGAACGGATCAAGGCCGGAGACCTGGGCCAATTGCGGACAATCCAGCTCGAATATGCCTCCGGAAGCCGGACACGGCTGGTTGAGGCGGAGGGCGACACCAAGGCGCAATGGCGCATGACTCCGCACATCGCCGGGCCGTCATCGGTTCTGGGCGATATTGGTACCCACGCTCACCACCTTGCGCGATTCATCACCGGCCTGGAGCTGGAAGCCGTATCCGCCGACATTCAGACAATGGTGCCGGGGCGGACCGGCGACGACAACGCCAATGTGAATCTCCGCTTTGATGGCGGTGTACGCGGACAATTGTGGGCCAGTTTCGTGGCGGCTGGCCTGGGCAATGGATTGCGCATTCGCGTTTTTGGCGATCGCGGCAGCCTGGAATGGGAGCAGGAGCGGCCCGATGAGTTGTGGATCCGGCCGGTTTCGGAGCCGCAGCAGCTGGTGCGGCGCGGCGAGGCATGGCTGAGCGAGGCCGCACGCGGCGCCAGCAGAATGAAAATCGGTCATCCCCAGGGCATCCTGGAAGCCTTCGCCAATTTCTACGACGATGTCGCGGCCGCCATTCACGCAAAGCAAACCGGACATCACATCGATGGCCGGCAATTGACCTTCGCTACCGCCCGCGACGGCGTCCTCGGCATGAAATTTGTCGAGGCGGCAGTGGAATCGAATGCAAACAATGGTCGCTGGGTCGATGCGAAGGTCGATTTCGCCGAGATCGAACGGAACGCATGATGAAAATCGCGCTTATCGGTGCCGGCGTGATCGGTCGCATCCACGCCCGCAACATTGGTCACAGCGCCACCTGTTCCCTCGCCCATGTCGTCGATTTCGATCACCGGCGCGCCGATGAACTTTGCCGCTTGTTCGGCGGCCACGCCGACGATTCGATCGACCGTGCTCTATCGGACGATACGGTTGAAGCGGTTATCATCGCGTCGTCCACCGATGCCCACAATGACCATGTTCTGGCCGCCGCGCGCGCCGGAAAAGCGGTTCTGTGCGAAAAGCCGATCGCCGATTCGCTCGACGATGCCCGCCATTGCGTCGATGAAATCGAAAAGGCCGGCGTGGTTGCCGCGATGGGGTTCAATCGCCGGCTCGATGCAGCCCATCAGGACCTTCACAACCGGCTGTCGGCCGGTGAGATCGGCAAAATCGAGATGCTGCGACTGGTGTCCCGCAGTGCCACTCCGCCGGCGCCAGAGACGGCGGTGCATTCGGGTGGAATGATCCGGGAAAAGGGCGCGCATTTTTATGATCTGGCCTGCTGGCTTGCCGGCTCCGATCCGGTGGAGGTCGCTGTCATGGGCGACTGTCTCATTGATCCGCGTTTCGCCGATTTTGACGACGTCGACACCGCCATCGTGACGTTGAGGTTGCAGGACGGGGCTTTGGCCGGGTTTGATTTCGGCCGGCGCACCGCCTATGGCGTCGATGAACTCGTCGAAATATTCGGCAGTGACGGACTGCTGCTCGCCGACCGGCAGTCGGTGCCGGGAGCGATCAAGCGCGCTGGCGCGCATGTTTCGGCTCCGGGCCTCAACCGCGACTGGTACGAACGGTTTGCGCCGACCTATGTCGACGAATTGGCGGCCTTTGTCGCCGCGGTCCGCGGCGAAGCGCAGGTGCATGCGTCCATGACCGATGGCCTAAGGGCGCAGGCCATCGCCGAGGCCGCAATCATTGCGCACAGGGAACGGCGCATGGTGGCGATTGAACCGGTGTGGCGTTAATCGGTGAAGTGGCAAGGCGCATTGCCGCCCACCAAGGATGTTCCGGTTTTCCAAACCGCCAAAGAATTCATGCGGCTTTGGGATGGCGGATCGCAAAGCTCCTGGTGATGTGTTTCGCCAGTTCCAGAGAAATCGTGCTCGGATCAGTCGGCGCGAGATAAAGATTGATGTAGTAGATCGGAAGGGCCGGAAGTCCACTCTCCGCACCGAGAATCTCCAACTCCTCCGGCACGGTCTGCGATAGCAGTGGCGCCACCGCAAGGTCGGCCTCAAGTGTGGCGCGAAAAGCCGACATGGTGCTGGAAGCACAGGTGAAGCGCCAATCGCGCCCCATGGCGCCAAGCCCTTTCACCGCCGCCGCCCGGAACGTGCATTGTTCATCACCTAACGTAACAGGCAGGGGCGAGCGTTCATGGGCGGAGCCGCCCGGGCTCCCAACCCAAACGAGTTGGTCAGACAGCAGAAGTTGGCTTCTTTCGTTTGGTTCGGCCTCAGTGGTGACGATGAGATCGATTTCCCCTCGATCCAGCGCGCGAAGCAATGCGGTCGAATGGCTGCAATCCAGCGACACCTCGACGCGCGGCCAGGCCTTGGCAAACCCTCGAAGGATTTTCGGCATGAACACCCCGACGATATCGTGGGGGACGCCAATACGGACCTGCCCCTCAAAGCCGCGCGATGTCATTAGCCCCCAGATTTCGTCATTGAGCGAAAGAATACGCTCAGCGTGGGCGAACAGTCTTTCGCCGCTTGCCGTCGGGGCGAGATGGCGCTGGCTGCGGTCGAAAAGCTCAGTATCGAACTGCTCCTCAAGACGCTTGATCTGCTGGCTGACGGCGGCCTGGGTCAGGTTCAAATGCCGCCCCGCCGCAGTCATGCCACTTGTCTCCGACACCGCAACAAAAGCGCGGAGCAAAGAAAGATCAATCTCGCGGGTCATCTCTCTCTCCATAAGGAGTCATTATGGTAATGATCATAAACATTCATTTTCATTATGCAATGAGCGCTGCTATCTCCATGGTCAACGAATAAACGAAACATGTTCAAACAAGGAGATTCGACCATGTCTGCGGAAACCGAATATTCTGGAGACCCGTATTTGGTCCGTGCGGCTGGCGTGCGGGAACTGGGACAGGATCTGCTCCGCTTTGCGCACTATTTTCTGATATGTCTGGATGTCGCCCGGCAGCGCCGGCTACTCCTTGCGCTGGGCGAGAGGACACTGAAGGACATCGGCAGAAGCCGTGTCGATGCATTCCGCGAAGCCAACCGCGGCTTCTGGGACATTCCCGAAGATCTGAAGCCTGGCGCTTAGATGTTTGGTTCCACTCACTGTCATCCTCCTCCCCCGGCCTCTCACTGTCATCCCCCGACTTGATCGGGGGATCAACCGGAGGAGCCATTCCAGCTGTGCACGGTGCAGGCCGATGGTTCGATCAAGCCGGACCATGACAGTGAGTTTTCGGGTC
>CAXMRP010000124.1:0-6040 GCA_964196155.1 uncultured Polyangiaceae bacterium | reverse complement strand
GAACCAGCCATTGGCATCGCCCATGGCCGGCAACGCCCAGTAGTTCGGCGTGCCCTTGGGCCAAGTCGAATAGGCATAGACGGTGGCTGCCAGAAAGTCATCCATCGAGATGCCTTCCTTCGCGAAAAAGTCGTTCAGCTTCACATAATAACCATTTTCCGCGGAGCCGCCGATCCATTGTGAATCGCCGATCAACAGATCGCAAAGCTTGCCGCCCGAATTCAACTCATTGAGCACCCGGTCGGCAAAGTTCGGCCATGGCACGAACTCGAACTTCATTTCGGTGCCCGACTGAGCGGTGAAGTCTTTCGACAGCTCGACGAGAGCATTCGCCGGGTCCCATGCAGCCCAGCAAAGCGTCAGTTCCGCTGCTTGGGCCTTGGTCTGGACGCCCATCAGTACAAAACCGGCAGTGGCCGCAGCCAGTGCAGTCTTCAGCACTCTTTTCATCTGGTTCTCTCCCTGGTTTGGACTGCATCCGGATCCCGCCATTCAAAGCGGTATTCGGATGTCACCCGGATCGCCCTTCCGGCGCGTCCGAATTGCTTTTTTCCCGACTTCGCGCCCTCATGGTTTGCGTCCGAGTGTTCAGTAATTTGTTTAGTAAAACTATATCTACTAAACATGTCAATGGAGCCGATATGGTGTCCCAAGCTCCATTTTTCGGTGTGTCCTGACGGGCTCAAACCTGCGTCCAGCGCCCTCCCGAGCGTGAAGATTTCACCGCGGCTTCAACAAATTCGACGCCCTTCACTCCATCTTCTACTGTCGGAAACAGCACTTTTCCATCCGTATCCTGGCCTGCCCGCGCCGCGCGGATAGCGTGTGCCGCTTCCGCATAGATGTTGGCGAAGCATTCAAGATAGCCTTCCGGGTGGCCCGCGGGGATACGCGTCATGCGGCCCGCCTCTTCGCCCGCGCCGGCGCTGCCGCGGGTAATCAGCATCCTGGGTTCGCCGAACGGGGTGAACCATAGCTGGTTGGGATTTTCCTGTTCCCACTCGAGCCCGCCCTTGGTGCCATAGACGCGAAGCTTCAGCGCATTCTCGTTGCCCGGCGCCACTTGGCTTGCCCAGAGCATGCCGCGGGCGCCACCGGAAAAACGCAGCAGAATGTGGACATTGTCATCCAGCCTGCGGCCTTCAACAAAGGTGGCAAGATCTGCGCAAAGCGATTCCAGTTCGAGACCCGTGACGAAACAGGCAAGATTATAGGCATGGGTGCCGATGTCGCCGATGCAGCCACCGGCGCCGGAGCGGGCTGGATCGGTACGCCAATCAGCCTGCTTCTGGCCGGTATCCTCAAGCCTAGTGGTCAGCCAGTCTTGCGGATATTCGGCCTGCACGACGCGAATGTCGCCCAGTTCGCCGGCCTGAACCATCGCTCGGGCCTGCCGGACCAACGGATAGCCGGTATAGTTGTGGGTGAGCACGAATACCTTGCCGGATTTCTTCACCAGTTCCGCCAGCTTGCGGGCATCCTTGACGTTGGTGGTCATCGGCTTGTCGCAGATCACATGAATTGCGCGCTTGAGGAATTCTCGGGCGATCGGAAAGTGCGAATTGTTCGGCGTCACGATGACAACCGCCTCAATGCCGCTTTTCAGCCGCGCTTCCCGCTTCGCCATTTCCAGATAAGAGCCGTAATTGCGGTCGTCGGCGAGCCCGATTTCATGGCCAGACGCCCTTGCCCGATCCGGATCGGACGACAGAGCCCCGGCCACCAGCGTGTAGTGATCGTCCATGCGCGCCGCCAGCCGGTGCACCGCTCCAATGAAGGCTCCTTGGCCACCGCCAACCATTCCGAGCCGGATCGGGCCGGCCACCGCGTCGCTACGTCCCTCGATTGCCATGGCCTGTCCTATCCAATCCCCATCATACGCTTATTGGCGGCTTCGTCCGCTCCGCCTGCGGCAAAATCGTCGAATGCCTTTTCGGTGACGCGAATGATATGCGCGGCGATGAACGGCGCGCCTTCCGCCGCACCGTCTTCAGGGTGCTTCAGTGCACATTCCCATTCCAGCACCGCCCAGGAATCGTAATCGTATTGCGCAAGCTTGGAAAAGATCGCACCGAAATCGACCTGCCCGTCGCCAAGCGAGCGGAACCGCGCGGCGCGGTTTACCCAGGGCTGGTAGCCGGAATGGACACCTTGCCGGCCGGTTGGATTGAACTCTGCATCCTTGACGTGAAACGCCTTGATCCGCTCGTGATAGATGTCGATGAAATCGATATAGTCTAGCTGCATCAACACAAAGTGCGATGGATCGTAATTGATGCAGCAGCGCGGATGATTGTCCAGTTGCTCCAGGAATATTTCGAACGTCGCGCCGTCAAAAACATCTTCGCCCGGATGGATTTCGAAACACAGGTCGACGCCGTTTTCATCCATGGCGTCCAGTATCGGACGCCAGCGCCGTGCCAGTTCGGCAAACGCTGTATCTATTAGTCCGGCGGGCCGTTGTGGCCAAGGATAGACATAAGGCCAGGCCAGTGCGCCGGGAAAGCCCACCTGGGTGCGGTGGCCGAAATGCCCTGACGCTTTGGCCGCCTTCATCATTTGGTCGACCGCCCATTCCTGCCGGGCTTTCGGGTTGCCGCGCACTTCCGGTGCGGCAAAGCCGTCAAAGGAGTCGTCATAGGCTGGATGCACGGCGACCAACTGGCCCTGCAAATGGGTTGAAAGATCGGTGATCTCTACTCCCACTTCCCGGCATACGCCCGCCACTTCATCGCAATAGTCCTTGCTCTCCGCAGCCCTTGATAGGTCAAACAGATTCCCGTCCCAACTGGGTAGCTGAATTGCCTTGTAGCCATGGCCGGCGGCCCATTCAGCGATCGACTTCAGCGAATTGAACGGCGGTTCGTCACCGCCGAATTGGGCGAGAAAGATCGCCGGTCCCTTCATGTTTTTCATGGACTTTTCCTCCGATCTTTGGCGATCGTGCGCCATGGCGTTATTCAGACAAAACGGTTGATCAGTTTTTCCAGATATTCCTGCTGCCCCGAACGCGGCTGCGGATCTAGATTGCCGGTGTGGATATGGTTGGCAAGATCATCAAGGCTCTTTTCGCCATTAAGAATTGCCTGTCCCATATCGCCCGCCCAACCGGCATACCGATCCGCCAGATGCTGGTCGTATGTACCGTCCTCGATCAGCGCCGCGGCACACAAAAGGGCGCGGGCAACGGCATCCATCGATCCGACATGGGCATGCAAAAGATCATCTGAATTTATGCTTTGCCGGCGAATTTTTGCATCGAAATTCATCCCTCCGCTATCGAATCCGCCGGCTTTGAGCACTTCGTACATCGCCAGCGTAAGCTCAGGCACGTTCATGGCGAACTGGTCGGTATCCCATCCCGACTGGTAGTCGCCGCGGTTGATGTCGAGTGAACCGAAAATGCCGAGCGCCGCGGCGAGCTTGATTTCATGCTCGAAGGAATGGCCAGCCAGGATTGCGTGGTTCTGCTCGATATTGACCTTGACCTGATCGTCCAGGCCGAACGCTTTCAACATTCCGTAGATTGTGCCAACGTCGAAATCATACTGGTGTTTTGTCGGCTCCTGCGGCTTCGGCTCGATCAGGATGGTGCCGGCAAATCCAATCTTCGCCTTGTGCTCCACCACCAGCGACAGAAAACGGCCGAGTTGGTCCAGCTCCTGCCGGATGTTGGTGTTGAGCAGCGTTTCGTAACCTTCCCGTCCACCCCAAAGCACATAGTTCGCGCCGCCCAGATCATGGGTGAGTTCCAGGACGTTTTTCACCTGCGCCGCGGCATAGGCAAAAACGTCTGGATCTGGATTGGTCGCAGCACCCGCCATGTAACGTCGGTTGGAGAACAGATTTGCGGTACCCCACAAGACGCCAACGGTCTCCGTTTCCATCATTTCGGCGAACAGATCGCCGATTTCCCGCACATTGCGGTTCGATTCCGCCAGCGTCGCTCCTTCGGGCGCGATATCGCGGTCATGAAAGCAGAAAAACGGCACCCCGAGCAGCCGAAACATGTCAAACGCCACTTCGGCTTTCAGGCGGGCATGGTCCATCGTGTCGCCGAACCAGGGCCGCTCGAATGTCGGTCCGCCGAACGGATCGCCGCCCGGCCAAGCGAAGGAATGCCAGTAGGCGGCGGCAAACCGCAGATGGTCTTCCATCCGTTTGCCCAGCACCATCCGGTTCGGATCGTAATACCGGAAGGCCAGCGGACTTGTGCTGTCCGGCCCCTCGAAGGCGATAGGTTCGTCCCGGTCAAAAAACGCGGTGGACATCAGGTCATGGCCTCCTTCAAAGCCGGATAAAGCGCCTTGTATCGCGCCCGGGCCTCGCCATAGGCGTCGATCGCGGAACGATCCGGCTCGATTGTGGACCGGATCGCGGGCGGCGTGCAAACAGACGGCGGTTCGGCGTTCTCGGCGGCGATCAAGCCGAGCCGCGCGGCGCCGAAGGCCGCGCCGAAATCGCCGTCGGCTGGCACGTGGAGCGGAATGCTGAGCACGGTAGCGATGATCCGCAGCCAAAATTCCGATCGTGAACCGCCGCCGATTGCGATTGCCGAATCAATTGCCGTGCCGGCTACAGTCAGCGCGTCCAGACAATCGCCGAATGCGAAAGCGATGCCTTCCAGAACCGCCTGCGTCATCGCGTGGGCATCGGTTTCGTGTGAAAGTCCGGCGAAGGCGCCACGGATTGCCGCATCGTTGTGCGGTGTGCGCTCGCCGCCGAGATATGGCAGGAATATAAGCAGCGAAGGGGCGAGCGAGCGTCCGTCCAGAGCGGTCGTGAGCGCCGCAGGCTCGGCATTTACAATGCCGGCAAGCCAGTTCAGCGAATCCGTCGCCGAAAGGATCACGCCCATCTGGTGCCATGTGTCCGGTAGGGCATGGCAAAAGGCATGCACTGCTCCCTCGGTGTTGGGACTGAACCGGCTATTGGCGGCAAACAGCACGCCTGATGTACCAAGCGACAGGAAGGCGGAACCCGGCGCAATAATCCCGGCGCCGCAGGCGCTGGCCGCATTATCGCCGCCGCCTCCGGCAACGACCGGCCTGCCGGCGATGCCCCATTTGGCGGCCATTTCGGCCAATAGTGATCCCGATACCTCGCTTCCTTCCACTAGGCGCGGCATGTGGCGGCGTTCAAGCCCGGTTGCCGCCAGCAGCGGATCGGCCCAGTCCCGCGCTGCCACATCCATCCACAGCGTACCGGCGGAATCCGACATGTCGGACACATGGTCACCGCAGAGTTTCAACCGGACGTAGTCTTTGGGGAGCAGGATCTTGGCCGTGCGGGAAAAAATGTCCGGTTCGCATTCACGAACCCATTGCAATTTGGGTGCTGTAAATCCCGGCATGACGATATTGCCGCCAAGCGTCCGGAACCGGGGCTCTGCCGCTTCAAGAGCGGTGCATTGTGCCGCCGATCGTACATCGTTCCACAGGATACAAGGCCGAAGCGGCTTGTCGGTCGCATCCAGAAGCGTTGCGCCGTGCATATGGCCAGACAAGCCGATGCCCTTGATCGCCGAAACCGCCGCACCGTGCCCGGCTTTCAGTCCGGCCATGGCCGCCTCAGTGGCAAGCCACCAGCTTTCAGGGTCCTGTTCAGACCAGCCGGCATGGGGCCGCGATACCCTAAGCGGCGCCGTAGTGGCGCCAATGCTCACCTGGTTGTCGTCAATCAGGAGCGCCTTGACGGAAGAAGTGCCAATGTCGATGCCGAGATACATGGCCCTGCCCCCATCCGCGTCCTGTCAGCCTGGCGCATGGCCGGTCACGACGCGTGATATTTGTGCTGTTGAGATTGTCTCGCGCCGGTCTCGATAGCGTTTATTCCGCGCCTGGCGCCACCAAAATTTTATTTGTATTCAATTTTTCGCCTTCTATGCGCTTTGGTCCTTCTCCGAACCGAAGAACACGCCGTGAGTTTGCTCGCGGAGGCGGGGATCGTGTGATTTCACCAGCACTTTGCGCCCATCGAGAATTTCAAAGCAGCGCTCCAGTGTTTCCCGTTCCAGCCGCTCCATTGCTTCGTTCGTGAA
>CAXMRP010000123.1:0-19686 GCA_964196155.1 uncultured Polyangiaceae bacterium | reverse complement strand
GCGACTTTCGATTTGAACGCGGGTGTGTGATTGCGGCGGGGTCTTCTTGCCATGGTGGTTCTCCTGTGTTCGGCAAACAATGCCGGTTACAGGCCAAAATTCCGCTTAACCCACCTGTTCAGATTGCCCGAGCCACTTCTCTTGCCGAGGTCCATCATGGCGCGCTTGGCGTCAGTCATCGGAGCGTGGATGGGGTCGAAGTTCGACACATCCCTCTTCATGTACCAGTGGTACAGCGCGGCGAGATTGCGCTCGTCTCTCATCTCCGCCTCCAGAGCACGATAGAACTCCACAGATTTACGCTTGCCGGCGTATTCCACGACCATCAGTCGGCGGTCGTCCTTGTCGATCTTCATTGCGTCTTTGTGGTTGGAGAAGATGAAGACCGAATAGGCTTTCATCTCGTCACGCATCTTGCCGTACTTGGGGTTGGCCTTCTCGATCATGGTGCGGTTGTCGATGTTCTGTTTCAAATGCTGGTAGCCATTGTAGTAGGCGTTCTTGTCGCCCTCGCGGACCTCGGACATCAATGCCAAGAGTGTTTTGCTCGGCATGCAGGAAACTGCAAAACAGATGATCAAGCAGGGCAAGGAAAATGGCCCTTACAAGATCATCAATGTCGGTTCAATTCTCAGCCGTCAGGCATTTGACGACGTGATCCCCTACTCCTGCTCAAAGCATGCCGTGCTGGCCTTGATCAATGGCGGGGCAAAGGCCCTAGTTGACCATAATATCACTGTAAACGGCTATGGCCCCGGCGTCGTGCGGACAGAACTGTGGGAGCAGCTGGACAAAGATCTGGTTGCGATTGGCAAGTTTGAAAAAGAAGGCGAGTCGATGGACAAGCTCGCCGAAAACATGATCTTGATGAAACGCTATTCCTATCCAAAGGACGTGGTGGGCACAGCGGCATTCCTGGCGAGCGCGGAATCCGACTATATGACCGGCCAGCTTTTGATGATCGACGGCGGCATGGTGATGCAATAGCAACGTGGATTCCCGCCTCCTGCCTGTTTGCGGTTGTGATCCAAGTTTAAAGTTCGGCTAATTGCACCAGGTGTTTGGGAGGCGGTTTTTCTTGAACTATGCCGCTGTGACTGGTTCGGTCAGCTGCGTTATTTTGCAGGCTATGCGTTGGCATGCAATCGATCGGGCCGAGAGGGTATCGCCGTTAATGCCAATTATTGATCCCGGGTCATGGACAAGGTAGTGCAGGATGCGTCAGCTTGTCCGCTCCTGTTCCGATAGACTTTTGCCGAACCCGCCTGAACCTATCGAAACACGCCTTTTTTTGGGTGTGGGTGGAAACCGAGTTGTCGCCGACGCTGTCTGACATCAGCGCCGGTGGTGGAGGTCGTTCGGAAATTCAGACTGCCAGATATGGCAGGGCAAGAACGGCGCTGGAAACCGCTGTGAGTGACAGGAATGCGGTAATTCTTACGATCAACCAGGTCATCTCTTTTGCCCCTTGTAATTGCGCCCTTGAACTGGCGGCTATTTGCTGACTGGGTGTTGCCCGCTGTCTAGGACAGTTAAGCTGAACAGCCGATGAACGGTGCACCGCGCACCTGTCCGGTTCCGGCACAGCTGGCGGTTTCAGCGGCGCCCGACCCGGAATTGCGCCATTTTTGCAGCCGGTTCAGTACGGCAAACCGACATAGTTTTCTGCCAGCGACGTCATCGCAGCCGGTGAGGAAAACAGATAATCCAGTTCGGTTTGCTGCATTTTGACGCCAAACGGGCCGTCGTCGGGGAAGATGTGCAACAAATGGGTCATCCACCAGGAAAAGCGTTCCGCTTTCCAGATGCGTTTCAGGGCGAGATTGGAATAGTCAGCAAGCGGCTTTTCATCGTCCTGTTGAAAGTGCGCGATCAGCGCCGTGGACAGATAGTGGATATCGGATGCCGCCAGATTCAGGCCCTTGGCTCCGGTCGGCGGCACGATGTGGGCGGCGTCACCGGCAAGGAACAGGCGGCCATGGCGCAGCGGTTCGACGACGAAGCTGCGGAGCGGGGCCAGCAGCTTTTCGATCGACGGGCCAGTGACGATCGTATTCGCCAGATCGACCGGCAGGCGCATCTTGAGTTCATCCCAGAACCGGTCATCGGGCCAGTCGTCGATCGTGTCGCTCATCGGGCACTGGACATAGTTACGGGTCAGCATCGGATTTCGCATGGAACAAAGTGCAAAGCCGCGCTGGTGCCAGGCATAGGTCACTTCGGGAGAAACATTGGGCGTCTCACTCAGAATTCCCAACCAGGCGAAGGGATAGACACGTTCGAAGGCCGTCAGCTTTTCGGCCGGGATCGAGGTCCGGCAAACCCCGTGAAACCCATCGCACCCGGCGACCATATCGCAGGCGATGGTGTGGGTCTGGCCGTCTTTTTCATAGGTGACACTGGGGGTATCGGTCTCCAGGTCGTGGAGCGCGACATGTGCCGCCTCGTGGATCATCCGCCCCTCCATCCGGTCGCGGGCGTCATATAGATCGCGGGTAATTTCGGTCTGGCCGTAGACCATCACCGTCTTGCCACCGGTCAATGCCGCCAGATCGATGCGATACTGCGAACCGTCAAAACACATGCCGATGCCCTGATGAACCTGGCCCTCCACGTCCATGCGCTCGCCGGCTTCATACCGGCGCAGCATATCCACGAGGCCCATTTCCAGGACCCCGGCGCGAACGCGCGAAAGCACATAATCGCGGGAGCGTTGCTCCACTAAGATATTGTCGATGCCTTCCAGGTGCAGGATCTGGGACAGCAACAGGCCGGACGGCCCGCCGCCGATAATTGCGACCTGTGTTCGATCTGTCATGGCGCCTTCCCCCGAAACTGTTTTCCCGGAACTGCCGGCCTGAATGCTAACAAGCCCGAATTGCGATTGCACGTACCGGCTTATTCCGGCAATGAACCCGGCAGCAGCGCCGACGTGGGTAAAAAGGACAAAAATGATGGAAATGGAAATACTGGGCCGAAGCGGGCTCAACGTGTCGCGCATTTGTCTGGGGACCATGATGTTTGGCGACCGTACGGACGAGGCGACGTCAGCCGATATCATCGCGCAGGCCTTGGACGCCGGTGTCAATTTCATCGATACGGCTGATGCCTATAATGACGGGGTGTCGGAAGAGATCGTCGGCCGGGCGCTTGGCGTGCAGCGTCGATCGTGGATCCTTGCGACAAAGGTCGGCAATGTCATGCCCTCGGTGAGCCCGAGCGGGGGATTGTCCCGACGTTGGCTGATTGCGGCGTGCGAGGACAGTCTGCGGCGACTGGGAACCGACTATATCGATATCTATTATCTGCACCGCGAAGACCTTGCGACACCGCTTGAGGAAACCGTTCTGGCGCTCGGCGCCCTTTTGCAATCCGGCAAAATCCGGGCCTTCGGCCTGAGCAATTTCCGGGCCTGGCGTGTCGCCGAAGTGTGCAATTTGTGCGATCGGCATTCGATCCCGCGACCGGTTGTCAGCCAACCCTATTACAATGCACTGAACCGGATGCCGGAAGTGGAACATCTGACCGCTTGCGATCACTATGGATTGGGCGTGGTGCCCTATTCGCCGCTGGCCCGCGGCGTGCTGACGGCAAAATACCAGCCGGGCGCCGATGCAACCGAAGGCAGCCGCGCCGGGGTTTCCGACATGCGCATGATGCAGACCGAATGGCGGCCGGAATCCCTTGAGATCGCGCAACGCATCCAGGCCCATACCGAAGCGCGCGGCCAGTCCAATGTCGGTTTTGCGGTGCGCTGGCTGTTGAACAATCGCCATGTGACATCGATCATCGCCGGCCCGCGCACCATATCCCAATGGCAAAGCTATCTGGCAGCGCTGGAATATCCCTATAATGAGGCCGATGAAGCGCTGATGGATACGCTCGTTGCGCCGGGGCACCCGTCAACGCCGGGGTACAGCGATCCGGCATACCCGATTGAAGGCCGGATCGGTCGCCTGCCAAAACAGGATTGAGCGCAGGAATAAAGTCCTTTGCCGCGCTGACTTCATCCAGCGTTCTGTGACGTTCGCGTGACCAGAACACCACAGTTGGGCAAAAAAGACGCCACTTTGCCGCCATAATTGCGTCTGGTTCTTGTCTGTTCGGACCCAACTGCCGCAAATGAACGGCTTAGAAGAGTCGCAAAATTTGAAATCAGGGACGGGCGTGTGCATGAAGAACGTTAAACGACTGGCCATCGCACTGGCTGCAATTTTCGGAATTGCCGCGGGCAGCTTCGTTACCAGCGATGGTTTTGCCAAAACGATCCGCTTCTACGATCCGGCCAGCCAGGAATGGCAGACGATCAAGACCGACAAACGTGGCGACAGTTCGCCGATCAAACGCAAGCTGGTCGACTATGACGGGCCGTACAAGGCCAACACGATCATCATCAATACCGAAGAGCGTCGGCTCTACCATATTTTCGAAGACGGCAAGGCGATGATCTATGGCGTCGGCGTCGGCCGTACCGGATTTCAGTGGTCGGGCAAACACCGCATCTCCCGCAAGGCCGAGTGGCCGGGCTGGACGCCGCCGCCGGCGATGCGCAAACGTCAGCCGGGCCTGCCTGCGCATATGGAAGGCGGTCCGAACAATCCGCTTGGCGCACGGGCGCTTTATATCGGATCCACCATTTATCGCATTCACGGCTCCAACGAGCCATGGACAATCGGCACGGCGGTTTCCTCTGGCTGCATCCGGATGGCCAATGAGGACGTGATCTTTCTTTATGACCGGGTTGAAGTCGGTGCCCGCGTTGTGGTGGTACGCTAACAAATTTTTCCGAAACCCAAACGGGGCGGTGGGCAAGAGGCCGGCGCTGGCGCGCCGGCCCTTTTTTTTGTGATTCCCGGGCTCTGGCGCACCGGCCTTGTTTAGTGATTTCCGGGCGCTGGCGCGCCAGCATTTTTTTGCGTGAGGACGCTGGTGCGCCAGTTCAATCCCGGCCCAGACCTTTGGCTTTCAGATCGGCAATATAGGCCGCCCACATCGTGGCTTTGTCCTGCCCGAGCCGATTGAGCAATGACCAGCTGAACAGGCCGGTGTCGTGACCGTCATTGAACGTCAACCGCACAGCATAGTTGCCGACCGGCTCGATGGCGGCGATCTCGGCATTGCGTTTTCCGGCAACTGTTACGCGCTGATCGGGATGATGGCCCTGGACCTCGGCCGAAGGAGAATGCACCCGCAAATATTCCGCTGACAGGGCGTGGCTGTGCCCGTCGTCAAACGCCACGACCAGAACTTTTCGGTCCTTTTGCAGGCGGATTTCCGTCGGCCAGAGCGCTGTGTCTTCCTTGTCAGGTGGCATTATGGCCTTTCCGGCATGGCATGCAGGTGAGTATCAAAATTTTTCCGGTCGCCAATGCCGCATTGACGAATGCTCGGCAAAGAACAGATAGTGAGATGAATTGGCAGGCGCGCCAAGTGAAAACGACAATGAGAACATCTTGCCCAACAATGAAATTCCACAGCAGCCAGTGCAGCCGTCAGCGGCCCCCTCGATGATCGACCCGTTCGGTCGGGCGATCAGTTATTTGCGGGTGTCTGTCACCGATCGCTGCGATTTTCGCTGCGTCTACTGCATGTCGGAAAACATGACCTTCCTGCCCAAGCGCGATCTGCTTTCGCTTGAGGAACTGGACCGGTTGTGCCGGGTATTCATCGACAAAGGTGTGCGGCGGCTTCGCATTACCGGCGGCGAACCGCTGGTGCGCAAGAATATTTTGTCGCTGTTCAACAATCTGGGACAGCAGATCGAGGCCGGCCGGCTGGATGAGCTGACCGTAACCACCAACGGATCGCAACTGACGCGTTATGCCAGTGCGCTGTATGATGCCGGGGTGCGGCGGATAAATGTGTCGTTGGACACACTCGATCCGGACCGGTTCAAGGAGATTACCCGTTGGGGCGATCTTGCCAAGGTTCTCGATGGCATCGCAGCCGCCCGCAAGGCCGGGCTTGCGGTCAAGATCAACACGGTGGCCCTGAACGGCGTCAATGCCGACGAATTGCCTGAAATGATGCGCTGGGCGCATGGCGATGGCATGTATATGACGCTGATCGAGACCATGCCGCTGGGCGAGATCGATGGCGACCGGCTGGATCAGTACTTGCCGCTAACGAGCGTACGCGAGGAACTGTCAGAAACTTTCACCCTCACCGATATCGCCCACAAGACTGGTGGCCCTGCTCGCTATGTCGAAGTGGCGCAAACCGGCGGGCGGCTCGGTTTCATTACGCCGATGAGCCACAATTTTTGCGAAAGCTGCAACCGGGTGCGCATTACCTGCACCGGTACGCTGTATATGTGCCTTGGCCAGGACGACGCCGCGGACCTGCGCGAACCGCTGCGGGCCTCGGAAGGCAACGCGCTTTTGAGCGATGCCATCGATGGAGCGATCGCCCGCAAACCCAAGGGGCATGATTTCATCATCGACCGCACCAGCAATCAGCCTGCCGTATCACGCCATATGAGCGTCACCGGCGGCTGACCCGCCAAACCTGAACGCCCTGTTTCCGGCGCCTTGTGTGCCGGCCATTGCCTGAACCGGCAATCAACGCCGGTAGCCCGCATTTCGTTTTGATCCTGACCGACTTGTCTCTGACTGACCTTGCCCATGACCACCCTTCCGGCCCTCGCCACGCCTGCTACTGCCGGAACACGGCCGGCGGTAATGACGCTGGTCATGGTGTCGGTCCTCAGTCCGGTGGCGATCAACATCATCGTACCGTCGATGCCCTCCATCCAGCGGGCCTATGCGACCGACTACAGTACGGTTCAGTTGACCTTGTCGCTGTATCTGGCGGCAATTGCGCTGACCCAGGTGGTCATCGGACCGCTATCTGATCGCTTTGGCCGTCGGCCGGTTCTGCTGGCGGGCATTTCCATTTTCATTGTGGCGAGCCTGGCGGCGGTGATTTCGCCGAATATTGAAAGCCTGATTGTCCTGCGGGTCATCCAGGCTGCCGGTGGGTGCACCGGGCTTGTGCTCGGCCGGGCGATAATCCGCGATGTCTATGACCGGCGCAAAGCGGCCAGCATGATCGGCTATGTGACAATGGCATTTGCGGTGGGTCCGATGGTTTCACCGCTTATTGGCGGCCTGTTGCAGGACATGTTCGATTGGCGCGCGCAATTCTATTTCCTCGCGGCGCTGGGCACTTTGGCACTATTCACCACCTGGCACTGGATTGGCGAAACCAATGCCAACCCGACGCCAAAGATCAATTTTGTCACCATGTTCAGGGACTTCCGATCGCTGGTCAGCCGCCGGACATTTGTCCTGTTTACGGCCATATCGAGCCTGGCGTCCGGCCTGTTCTTTTCGTTTCTGGGCAGCGTGTCCTATGTCACCGAAACCCTGCTTGCCATGAAGCCGACTGAATTCGGCTTCTGGTTCATGCTGGTGGCAATCGGCTATTCGACGGGAAATTTCTTCTCGGGGCGCTATGCGGAGGTCGCGGGAGTGCGGCGGATGATCCTCATCGGCTCGCTGCTCGCCCTGGTTGCCGTGGCGTCGATGACAACGGCCTTTTCAACCGGATACGGCAGTAGCGCCACCTTGTTTGGCGGCATGCTGGTCGTGGCGTTTTCCAACGGGCTGGTGTTGCCCAATTCAGTTGCCGGCGCGATCAGTGTCCGGCCGGAGATTGCCGGTGCCGCGGCCGGGCTTTCGGGCGCATTGCAGATGGGCACCGGGGCATTAATGGCAACCATCGCCGGCATCGTCATCGCCGGTCAGTCAACAGCGTTGCCGGTCTTTGGGCTGATGATGTTTTGCGCCGTCGCGGCGCTCGCCTGCACCATCGCAATATTGCGAACCCAGCGCTAATCCATGGCGGCGAAAACAATCTCGATACCTGGTTGTCACGCTTTCATGGAGCAAGCGCTTTGTGCGATGGTTGGGCCATGAAACAGGACAATACGCCCGCAACGGACCAGGCACCTTTGCTGATCGCGCCGGACCCGGACGACGTCAGCCTTTCCATCGCAGTCGACGGCATCGACCAGACCGGCGCAACGGTGTCTTCGCGCGTCGTGACGGAGCGGTCGATCACGCTTTATCTTAATCGGCAGGAAATCGTCACGATGATGACGATTGGCGACCATCCCAAATTGCTGGCTGTCGGCTACCTGCGCAACCAGAACATGCTTCTGGACGATGATGTGGTCAGCGGCGTCGACTATGATGATGAAGTCGCAGCCGTTGTCGTGCGCACTGAACGCGAAACCGACTATGAGGACCGACTGCAGAAGAAAGTCCGCACATCGGGCTGCGCGCAGGGCACGGTGTTTGGCGACATGATGGGCGAATTCGATCGTATCGAACTGGCGGAATATGCTGTATTAAAAACAAGTTGGCTTTATCAGCTGACGAAACGAATCAATACAATCCCGTCGCTCTATCTGACCGCCGGGGCCATTCACGGCGCGGTGCTTTGCCGGGCCGACACGCCGCTGATTTACATGGAGGATGTCGGCCGCCACAACGCCGTCGACAAAATCGCCGGCCATATGTGGATGAACGGGACGGCGCCGGAAGACAAAATATTCTACACAACTGGCCGCCTGACTTCGGAGATGGTCATCAAAACCGTGATGATGCGCGTTCCGATCCTGATTTCACGGTCCGGATTTACCGCCTACGGGGTGGATCTGGCGCGAAAAGCCGGATTGACACTGATCGGCCGGGCGCGGGGCAAGCGGTTCCTGTGCCTTTCGGGCGCCGAGCGGCTCGTGTTCGACGCTGATATCGGCGATACATCTGGCGAACGGCTTCGGGCAGGCAAACCGCAGGCCGCCGAATGAGCGGCGCTGCAAGCGGTATCGGCGGCGTCATTCTGGCGGGCGGATTGGCACGGCGAATGGGCGGCGGCGACAAGGCGCTGTTGCCGATCGACGGTCAGCCGATGCTGGCCCATATTGTTGCGCGGATCGCGCCGCAAGTCAGTGCCTTCATCATCAATGCCAACGGCGATCCGGCGCGTTTTGCCGAATTCGGTGCGCCAGTGGTTGCCGACCCGATCGACGGATTTGCCGGCCCGCTCGCCGGCATACTGGCCGGCTTGTTGTGGGCAAAATCTCTGAAACCTTCGCTCACTCATGTGGTTTCAGTTGCCGGGGACACGCCATTTTTTCCCGCCGATCTGGCCGCCCGCCTGTCAAAAATGCGCGGCGATGCTACTGAGACAATCGTTCTGGCGGCATCCGGCGGACGGGTTCACCCGGTGTTCGGCCTGTGGCCGGTCTCGCTGGCCTCTGATCTTTCGGCGTTTCTGGCTGACAGCGACAACCGGAAAATTCTTGCCTTTGTCGACCGGCACCCATCAGATCAGGTGGAATTTTCTGCCATTTCCGGCGCAAACGGTGATGTCGACCCGTTTTTCAACATCAACCGGCCGGACGATATTACCGATGCACAGTTGCTGGCGCGGGCGCTTGCCCCCGCCCCCACTACCGGAGACCCGGCATGAGGCCGCCGGTATTCGGGGTTACCGGTTGGAAAAATTCCGGCAAGACGACACTGGTCGCAAGCCTTGTCAGCGAATTCGTATCGCGCGGCATCGCGGTTTCAACGGCAAAACATGCCCACCACGCCTTTGATGTCGACACGCCGGGAACAGATTCCTTTCGCCACCGGGAGGCCGGCGCCAGCGAAGTGATGATCGTATCGGGTTATCGCTGGGCGCTGATGCACGAATTGCGCGATGAGCCCGAGCCAACGCTTGCGGAAGCGTTGCAACGGTTTTCGCCCTGCGATCTTATTCTGATCGAAGGCTACAAGCGCGAAAGCCACCCCAAGATCGAAGTGCGGCGGGAAGCCGCCAGCAAGGTTCAGGCGCTGGCGCCGGATGATCCGAGCATCGTCGCCATCGCCGCCGATCATAAGGCGCAGGCTGGGGAATTGCCGCTGTTTGATCTTGATGACATTGTCGCCATAGCCGACTTCATTGTCGCGCATCTGGACCTTGCTGCCGGCACCAGTGGAGCCGACCATGGATGACAAGCGGCCCATCGATGATTGTTTTTTTACCGACAAGGACCGTCTGACCCACAGTGAAGCCATCGCAATTTTGAAGGCTAATACGCCGCTGGTTGTCGGGACGCAAACCGTAAGCTTGCAACAGGCGGCGGGCCGGATTGTCAGTCAGGCAATCAAAAGCCCGATGGCCGTACCGCGTGCCGACAATTCCGCGGTCGATGGTTATGCCTTTCGCCATGCCGACTATAGTCTGACTGGCGGGTTTTTTCCGGTCACCGCACTTTTGGCCGCCGGCCATCCGACTGACATGCCTTTGGCACCGGGAGCGGCGGCGCGCATCTTCACCGGCGCCTGGATGCCCGAGGGCGCTGATACCGTCGCCATGCAGGAAGATTGTGAAACCCATGAACAGGATGGCGAGCCGTTTGTGGTCATTCCGCCTGAGCTCAACGTTGGCGCGAACCGGCGCAAGGCCGGCGAAGATCTCAATCCCGGTGATGGGCTATTTGAAGCCGGCGACCGGTTGCGGCCGCAGGACATTGCAGCGGCTGCCTCGGTTGGCCAGGCGGAACTGGCGGTTTATCAACGCTTGAGTGTAGCGCTTTTTTCTACTGGCGATGAAGTAACCGAGCCCGGCCAACCACTTGAACCGGGCGGGCTGTATGACGCCAACAAATCGCTTTTGCAGACGTTGCTGAACGCCGCCGGCGCTGACGTCACCGACTGCGGTTCGCTGGCCGATGACGCAAGTGTTGTTGCCGAAGCGCTATCGCGTGCCGCACAAACCTATGACGCGATCCTGACATCGGGAGGTGCCTCGCGCGGTGTTGAGGACCATGTGGTCACCACCCTCGACAAGCTCGGCACCCGGCACATGTGGCAGATTGCCATCAAACCGGGCCGTCCGATGACATTTGGCCAGATCGGCGGACAAGCCGGAAATCAATCCGGGGCTGACGGGGACGAACCATCCTGCATCCTGCTGGGCCTGCCGGGCAATCCGGTGGCGGCCTTTGTGTGCTTTTTGCTTTATGCGCGTCCGACGCTGATGGCGATGGCGGGGGCGAAGTGGCGGGACCCGGAGACCTATTCGGTCGCCGCCGACTTCACGATCGAAGCGAAAAAGCCGGATCGCCGGGAGTTTTTGCGCGGCCGGCTTGTTCGGGCGGCGGATGGCACCCTCACCGTGCGCCGATTTGATCGCGACGGCTCCGGGCTGATTACCGGTCTTCGCGAGGCTGACGGATTGATCGAAATTCCTGAAAACACGCGCACTGTGCGTGCCGGTGAACCGGTATCTTTCATGCCGTTTTCCCAATTTGGTATCTGATTTTCACTGTCAAGGCGGCCTGATCGGCTTCGGGTTTCCTTAACGGCAACGCAATTCGGTTGCACTTTTGGACCGACATGGCCGAGTATGCCGGTATGAGCGCTGCATGTAGGCGGTGCCACGCAATTTTTTGGGAGACTTCAACATGAGCAGGATGAAATGGATGGCAGCGGCAGTGACCGCACTCGCATTGACCGTCGGTGCGGCACAGGCGCAAGAGATGCGGAAAATCAAGATCGGAACGGAAGGTGCCTATCCGCCGTTCAACAATCTGGAAGCAGATGGATCGCTGGTCGGCTTCGATGTCGACATCGCCAAGGCGCTGTGCGCTGAAATGAAAGCCGACTGCGAATTCGTGACCCAGGACTGGGATGGCATCATTCCGGCGCTGCTGGCCGGCAAGTTCGATGCCATCATCGCGTCCATGTCGATCACCGACGAGCGCAAGAAGGTGATTGATTTCACCAACAAATATTACAACACGCCGCCGGCAATCGCGGTGCCGAATGATTCCAAGCTCGGCGGTGTGATGGCGTCCGACCTGTCCGATATTCGTCTGGGGGCGCAGTCGTCGACGACCCACTCCAACTATGCGGAAGAGAAATTTCCGGACGCCGACCTGACGCTTTATCCGACTCCGGATGAGTACAAGATGGATCTGGCCAACGGCCGCATCGATGCCGCCATTGACGATGTGGTGGTGCTGTCAGAATGGCTGGACACGGATGACGGCGCCTGCTGCCGCATCCTGGGCACGCTGACGCCGGACATGAAGATCAATGGCGAGGGCGCCGGCATCGGCATTCGCCAGGGCGAGGACGAACTCAAGGCGATGTTCAACAAGGCGATCGACGCCATTCGTGCCAATGGCACCTATGACGAGATCAACAAGAAATACTTCGCGTTTGACGTATTCGGTAGCTGACCGAAAATGATGTTGCGATCCCCGGCGTGTGCAATTGTGCGCGCCGGGGGTGACGATTGCCGGCGTTAAGCGGGATACGGAGGGGCGGTGGATCAGGTCTGGACATTGGTGTCCTTCGGCGATGAGGGCTGGGGCGACGAAATCGCAAGAGGGACATTGCTGACGGTTGCGTTGGCGCTGTCCACGCTGCCGTTCGGATTACTGCTCGGGTTTTTTGTGGCACTGGCCAAGGACTCCAATGAGCCGTCGCTGAAGCGCGCGGCGGAAATTTTCACAACCATTTTTCGCGGACTGCCGGAACTCCTGACCCTGTTCATCGTATTTTTCGGTGTGCAGATCCTGTTGCGGCAATTTGCCGAACTGTTTGTTGAAAACCCTACAATCGAGATCAATTCCTTCTTCGCCGGCATGGTGGCGCTTGGCTTGGTGTTTTCCGCCTATGCCTCGGAAGCCTTTCTGTCGGCTTTCAAGGGCATTCCGAGCGGTCAGTATGAGGGCGGTTTTGCCGTTGGCCTGACCCGGTTTCAGACGATGCGGCTGATTATCCTGCCGCAACTGATCCGGCTGGCGCTGCCGGCGCTGTCCAATCTGTGGCTGATCCTCTTGAAAGACACGGCGCTGGTCTCGGTTATCGGACTGGCCGATATCCTGCGCCAGTCCGGCATTGCGGCGCGGGTAACCAAGGAAGCGTTCCTGTTCTTCGGTATTGCCTGCCTGATCTATCTGGTGCTGGCGATCCTCTCCTCAATCGTGCTGGGTGGCATTGAACGCTGGGCCAAACGCGGCGAGGCAGCGCGATGAGCGATATAACGAGTGCCCCGCCCCAGGTGATCCAACCCCCTGCCCCGCCAAAGGCCGGATGGACGAAGGCACGGATTGCCGGCCACGCGCTAATGGGATTGTGGATCGTCGCGGGTGTGGCGCTGGTGCTGTTTTTGATCACCTCATACGACGCGGAATTTTATGATCGCTATACGCCGAAATTCATCAACGGCTTTATCGTCACCTTGCAGATTGTCAGCCTGTCATTGATCATCGGCGCAGCGTTCTCGCTGCCCCTTGCTCTGGGACGTATGTCGCGCAATCCTCTTGCTGCGGTGCCGTCCTACGCCTTTGTCTATTTCTTTCGCGGCACCCCGCTCATCGCCCAGACATTCTTGATCTATTACGGTGCCGGATCGTTCCGCGATGCGCTCGATTCCATTGGCCTGTGGTGGTTTTTCCGCGATGCCTTTAATTGTGTGGTGTTCACATTCGCGCTGAACACCGCCGCTTACCAGGCAGAAATTCTGCGTGGCGCCATCCAGAATGTGGCGAAAGGCCAGTCAGAGGCCGGCGAATCGCTCGGCCTGTCGCGCTTTTTGATTTTCCGCAAAATCGTCCTGCCGCAGGCGCTGATTGTTGCGCTCAGACCCTATGGCAACGAAATTGTCCTGATGATCAAGGGATCGGCAATCGCCTCGATCGTCACCGTGTTCGATCTGATGGGCGAGACCCGCCGGGCCTTTTCCCGCTCGTTCGATTTCCAGACCTACATCTGGGCGGCAATCATTTATCTTGTCATGGTCGAAGTGCTGCGGCGGGTGTGGGACAAACTGGAAGCCCGGCTCACCCGGCATCTTGAACCTGATACAAGCGCGCGATAGCGAAGCGGGATCTTCATAATCAGAGGTGTCGATCGTCCAGGTCGATATTGTGAACCAATAAAACAGGGGAAAAAGCGATGGCGAATGTCGCGTTTATCGGACTTGGGGTCATGGGTTATCCGATGGCCGGTCATCTGCAAAAGGGCGGCCATGCGGTCACCGTCTACAACCGGACTTCCGCCAAGGCGCAAAGCTGGGCCACCGAGCATGGCGGCAATCACGCGGCCACACCGCGCGAGGCGGCGGCCGGCTGCGAATTCATATTTGCCTGCGTTGGCAATGATGACGATCTGCGTTCCGTGACACTTGGCGAGGACGGCGCGTTTGCCGGCATGAAAGCCGGCGCGATCTTCATCGACAACACAACGGCCAGCGCCTTGATTGCCCGCGAACTCGCCGCAGCAGCAGCCGATGCCGGGTTCGGGTTTCTCGATGCGCCGGTATCGGGCGGCCAGGCTGGCGCTGAAAACGGCGCCCTGACGGTGATGGTCGGCGGCGATGCGGCGACCTTTTCCAGCGCGGAGCCGATTATCGATTGTTATGCCCGCAAGGTCGGTCTGATGGGGCCGGTTGGCGCCGGGCAACTGACCAAGATGGTCAACCAGATCTGCATTGCCGGACTAGTCGAGGGCCTGGCCGAAGGCCTGCAATTTGCGCGCAAGGCCGGGCTGGATATCGAGGCGGTTGTCGAAGTGATTGCGCAAGGGGCTGCCGGGTCCTGGCAGATGGAAAATCGCCACAAGACAATGAACGCCAACGAATATGAGCACGGATTTGCCGTCAACTGGATGCGCAAGGATCTCGGCATCTGTCTTGCCGAGGCCCGGCAGAACGGCGCTCACCTGCCGGTGGCGGCGCTGGTCGACCAGTTCTACTCCGAAATCCAGAAGATGGGCGGCGGCCGATGGGACACGTCAAGCCTGATGGCCCGGCTGGAACGCTAGGGGTAACGCTTGGCAGCCACGCCCCGGAAAAAGCGGCGGCCCTTCAAGCTGGATGAAATCGTTGCCCGGCTGGAAGCGGGAGAAAGCGCAGAAAATCGTGCCGACATGGCCCGCTACGGCATTGCCACGGATAATGCCTATGGCGTGCCGCTGTCGGTGTTGCGATCGCTGTCCCGCGAGATCGAGAAGGACCACGACCTGGCGCTGGCGCTGTGGGACCATGGCAAGCGCGAGACACGGCTGTTGGCTTCGTTCATCGACATTCCGGCAATGGTCACCGAGGACCAGATCGACCGCTGGGTGCGTGATTTCAACTCCTGGGATATTGTTGACGGGGTGTGCGACCTGTTCATCGCCACGCCTTTTGCCGAAGCAAAAATCACGGAATGGTGCGCTTGTGAGCCGGAGTTCGTCAAACGCGCCGGGTTTACAATGATCGCGCGGCGGGCGGTATCCGACAAGAAGGCACCGGACGCCGATTTTCTGCCCCATCTGGCGTTGATCGAGAGACACGCCACCGACCCGCGAAACTTCGTCAAAAAGGCCGTCAACTGGGCGCTGCGACAGATCGGCAAGCGCTCGGCAACGCTGCATGGCCCGGCGCTAGCACTGGCGAACAAGCTGGCAATGGCTGACGACAAGACGGCGCGATGGATCGGCAAGGATGCGGCGCGGGAACTGTCATCGGACAAGGTGCTTGGCCGTTTGAATATTCAGCCTGCGCCAAATTAGTCTAGTCACGCCGGGTGGCACCTTTCTTCAAGTTTGGCCAGCGCTGCCAGATCGCGTTCTGCTTCCGCCAGCACCCATTGGCGAAATTTGATGACGCGGCGCAGGGCCCCCAGCGCCTTCGGGTAGACAATATAATAGCCGTAGTTGACCGGCAATGTCTTGACGAAGGGGCGCACCAGACGACCGGCGAGCAGGTCATGGACGGCAAGGCCGGTGCGGGCGAGCGCTATCCCCTGCCCGTCGACAGCGGCATCCAGCACCATGCTCGCCTGATTGAAGATCGGTCCGCGCGACGGGGCCGCGCTGTCGGCGCCGGCCGTACGCAACCATTTTTTCCAGTCATCGCGGCTGTCGAGATGGAGCAGCGTGTGGGCGGTCAGATCGTCCGGTGTGCGCGGCGGATTGGCACCCTCCAACAGCTTCGGACTGCATACCGGGAAAAGTTGCTCGCGAAACAGCGGCACGCTCTCCAGCCCCGCCTCGTCGCCTTCGCTGTGACGAATAGCCATGTCGAACTCATCGCCGGCGAAATCGACATGGTGGAGCGAGGCGCTGATCCGCAGGTCAATGTCGGGATGGGCGGCGGCAAAGCTTCCGAGTTTGTGAACCAGCCATTTGGCGGCGAAATTCGGTGATGTGGTGACGTTGAGGATCGCCCCCTGCCGGCGCTCAAGCAGTTGCCCGGTTCCGGCCGCGATACGGTCAAACACATCGCGCAGGACGGGGAAATAAGCCCGGCCGGCCGCAGTCAGCTCCAGACGCTGGTACTTTCGGTGAAACAGGGTGACGCCGAGATCGGCCTCTAGCGCCTTTACCTGATGGCTGATGGCACCCTGGGTGACATTCAGTTCGCTTGCCGCGCGGGTGAAACTTTCATGGCGCGCGGCGGCCTCAAATGCCTTCAGTGCATTGAGTTGGGGCAATTTTCGAGCCATTTGTGCATTCCGATGCTATGAATTTTTCTCATGTACTCCCAAAATATTATGCTTTGGTTTCTGGGGTTATTCCACACTATTAGATGAGCTCTGCTAATGAATCAAATCAACTGGAGCTTCGAACTCTCATGACCGACCAATCTTTGTCTGCACGGATCGCTGCTACGCCTGCGGCAATCTCCCGCCTGTCGCCTGATTCGATTTTCGGGCGAACGGCTCAGCGCCTTGCGCGCATCACTGAAGTAGCGCTCAGCGCCCTGATCGCACTGGATGAGCGGTATCGGCAAAGGCGCGCTTTTGCTCGTCTTGACGACTGGCTACTGGACGATATCGGGCTGACGCGGGAGCGGAAACACACGGAAAAATCAGACTGAGTCCAATCCATCACTTGCAAGTTTCGCGAGTTGTATTGCAAGCAGAAATTGTATTGCCAAATACAACTACTATGCCCTTGACAAATAACAATGATCGCCTGAACATATTGATTATTATCATGGTAAATTGAGACAATTGCGTTCACTCCGTCCACGTTTTACATGTGGAAAATCAGAGCGAACATTTTCAAGCGATGGACACACAGCTATGCGCGCGCTTTTTGCTCCCTTCTTGAGGGTATTTTGTTCAGCAGCCAGTTTGTTTCTGGCCAGCTCATTAGTGCAAGCCGCTACGGTCATTCTGGACGGCAACCTCGACGCTGAGTACGCCAATGGTGGATACGTGGATCTCCAATGGATCAACGATCACGATGGGTCGCGACATCTGGAATTCGATCCCCTCCGCAGGACCCGTCTCTATTATGTCGAGCAGAATGGCTCCATTATGTCGAGCAGAATGGCTCCGTCTTTGCCTATTTGGAAGCACCGCTCGCCCAAAAGAACCTGGTATGGGCGGCCGATCCGGCGGACTTGCTTGCCAGTGATATCGACCCTTACCGGCTGCAGCACGAAACACATCACAACAGTGGCGATCTTAATCTGAACTACGGCACCGCGACAGACAGCGAAAAAGTAATATTCTTGAATATTCTGAATCTCGCGACAGAAACGAAAACAAAGAATGTCCAAGACGAGAACGGTGTCGAGCAGACTGTCGAAGTCTCAAAGCGCAAAGTTGAAAACGGGGACAAAGCGCTCGAGCTGAATTTCGGCGGGACATTTGACGGTGCTGCGTCGACTACAGCGGGCGGCTCGTCAGATTTGAAGGACGGCTTTGAGCAGTTCCGGGATTCAGTCGATTATGTGCAGCTGAATGCCCTGTGTTCCGAAGCGCTCTGCCTCCAACGGGATCGAACAATGGCGTTCGAGATACAGTTCACGATGTCACTTGTCGATTTCGAAGCCGCAATATCAGAAGTTGCCGGCTTGTCGTTTCATCTGTCCCCCGAACGGGGACTACCGCTTCCAAATGAGAACGTGGCTCCTGTTCCGGTTCCGGCCGCATTGCCGTTATTCGTCACAGGACTGGTTGTATTTGGCTTCGCTGGCCGACGCGCCAAACGCTCGTCGGCTGCCTAACCCTAGCAATATCCGGCAGTTCAATAGTTTCAGGCTGCCGTGCGACCCGGGCAAACCGTCGCTCTCCCATTGAACAATTATTGTGATTTTGCCGGCTTGTTTGCCGGTCACACGGATTGTGCCGCCTGACACAGATTGGTGAGTTTGGTCATCGCCAGATCGCGCCCGAGCATCGCCAATCCGCAGTCGGGGGCGGCGATCAACCGGTCGCGGTCGATATGATCCAGCGCCTCAGTCAGCCGGGCGGCGATTTCCTCAACGGTCTCGACGCGGCTCTCGGCAATCGCGATGCTGCCGAGGATCACTGTCGAGTTCGAGAATTTTTCCAGCAACGTCAGATCATTGTGCCGGTGGGCATCCTCGATCGATATCTGATCGACTGACGATGTGTCGACCGCGCGGGCCAATTGGCTGTAACTTTCGCGATCCGCCTTGTGATACTCGCGGTCATTGAGGTGTTCAGGGTAGCCGCAACACATGTGCATGACGCGGGTCACAGTTTCGGGCACACCGTCGAAGCAGCGATCCAGACACACTGCGCCATAGTCCAGTGCGCGGGCGACGTTGCGGGCAAACAGCGGCTCGTCGACCTGGATGTAGCGGCAACCGGCATCGGCCAGCGCCCGGATCTCGAAGTTGAGCGCGTCGGCAAGGTCGAATGCCAGCTGACGCTCATCGTCATAGTGGGCGTTGGCGGTCGTATCGATGATGGTCAGCGGGCCGGGAATAGTAATCTTCACCGGGTGATCTGTGAAACCGCTGGCGATTTGATAATCGCGGGTCAGGAAATGATTGCCGCGCGGCACGACCTTGCCGTTGATTGTCGGCAAATCGGCGGTGTACGCCCCCTCGCGCAGCACCCGGGTGGTCAGGTTGTCAAAATCGAAGCCGTCCAGATGGCGGCAGTGATAGTGGATGTAATTCTCGCGCCGCTGTTCACCATCGGTCGGCACATCGATGCCGCAGGACACCTGGTCCTCGACCGCCGCCTTTGTCGCGGCAACAAGCGCGGCCTCCACGGCAGCGTCGGGATCAGACATGATTTCAGAATAGTGCCGGGTGACATCGCCGCCGCCGGCGGTGAGGCCCTTTTCAACCTGAAACCAGTCGGCCACCGGCAAATCATCGGGTTTTGGATACGAACCGATGCATGTTGTCTGCAAACCCATGGCACAATGCTCCCGACTGCTGTCTTTCACACCATCGGGTCAACATGATCGGAATCGGCACGCATTTCCAGCCTTAGCTGGCGCGGGATTTTGCCCCGGTATCCAGTTCCATATAATTCAGCGGCAGCGCTGTCGTATCCTTTATCCGTTCCATGGCAAAGGCAGAGGAGACATCGGTAATATCGATCTTGCCGACCAGCTTCTTGTAAAAATTGTCATAGGCCTCGATGTCGGGCACGACGACCTTCAGCAGATAGTCGATATTGCCGCTCATGCGGTGAAATTCCACGACTTCGGGAAATTCCGAAATAATCCGGGCAAAGCGGGTGAGCCAGTCTTCATTGTGCTGATTGGTGGTGATGGAGACGAAGACCGTCACCTTGGCGTTGACCTTGGCCGGGTTCAGCACCGCGACCCGCTGGCGGATAACGCCTTCTTCTTCCATCTTCTGGATGCGCCGCCAGCACGGCGTCGTCGACAGGCCGACACGGCGGCCGATTTC
>CAXMRP010000122.1:0-9903 GCA_964196155.1 uncultured Polyangiaceae bacterium | reverse complement strand
GTAACCGACGTGAAACGGCCCGCGTGCAAAGTTATCCATCAGAGTTTCCCCTCAAAAATGATTGAATCGGGCGCTGGCTGGCACCGACGGAGTGTAAAATGACAGGTGACCACACCGATGCAAGGTGGCGAGCATCTTTTCAGCGAAATTGCAAAATTCGTCGCCGGTAACTCTCTGCGCGGGACGGGCGGCAACACTAGGAAGAGGTCAGGATTGTGTCAACGCGACTGTCATCTCGCTGTGTTTCCCACACCGCAGCGCCGGGAGGCCGTCAAGGCGGGAACGCATGCCGGCCGCCAAAAGACACCATCCATTGCAAGGGTATGGATGAGGACGATACGGGTGAGCGCTCCCGGGCTTTCCCCAGCGCCGACAGGCCAACATTGTGCCGTCAGCTGCGAGATATTGCGGCTTCACGCGGCAACGGCTACTGCGGATGCTTCGCCATCCATTCGCTGGCCATTCGCTCAGCCTTGGCGATCTGGTCGGGGGTCATCTTGCTTGCTGTTATGTCGCCATATCGATCCGCATCATCGTCTGCGGCGGCCAAGCTAAACCACATGTGTGACATGACGATGTCCCGCGGCACGCCGTAGCCATTGGCGTATATGACGCCGAGGTATTTCTGAGCCGCGGCAAAACCCTGCTCTGCGGCCTTGCGGTACCACGTCTTAGCCTCGGCATAGTCCTGCGGCACACAATCGCCGTTGGCGTAGATGGAGGCAAGGTTGTACTGCGCATTGGCAAAGCCCTGCTCGGCGGCCTTGCGATACCAATTCACCGCCTCGCCACAATCCTGCAGGACGCCCCGGCCGTTTTCATGCATGTGGGCAAGGTTGTATTGTGCCTCGGCAAAGCCCTGCACGGCGGCTTTGCGATACCAGTTCGCAGCTTCACCAAAATCCTGCAGCACGCCCCGGCCCTTGTCATACATAACGCCGAGGTTGAACAACGCCGCGGCAAAGCCCTGCTCTGCGGCCTTGCGGTACCACGTCTCAGCCTCGGCATAATCCTGCGGCACACAATCGCCATTGGCGTAAATGGAGCCAAGGTTGTACTGCGCCTCGGCAAATCCCTGTTCAGCAGCTGCGCGGAACCACTTTGCCGCCTCGCCATGGTCCTGCAGCACACCCTTGCCGGTGCGGTACATGTTGCCCAGGTTGTACTGCGCATTGGCAAAGCCCTGCTCGGCGGCCACGCGATACCACTTCACCGCCAAGGCAAATTCCTGCGGAACGCCCCAGCCCTTGTAGTACATGAAGCCAAGGTTGACCTGTGCCCCGGCATGGCTCTGCTCGGCGGCCTTGCAATACCACTTCACCGCCTCGGCATGGTCCTGAGGCACACCTTGGCCAATTTCGTAAATCATGCCGAGGTTGCACTGTGCCGCGGCATAGCCCTGCTCGGCAGCCTTGAGGTATTGCTTAAACGCTTCGGTATCTTCCCGCGGTACGCCCTGGCCGCTGGCGTACAGGTTGCCGAGGCCATTGTGGCCTTTTGGATCGCCCATTTCTGCAAGTGAATGAAAAATCCGCAGCGCCGCGACGTAGTCGCTGCGCTGATACGCTGCTACCCCATACTCAAACATCGCTTACCCATCCTCGAACAACTCGCGCCTGCTGGAACAACCTGCTCCAGCATGACGGTAAACATAAGATACCCTTTCCGGCGAACTTCTTTCAACGGTTTCGCCTAGTCTCGGTTACCAGCATGACGGCTGCCAGGCGCGGTGTAAAGGCGAGGCCGCCAATTTCGGCGCTATTGCCGGTTGACCTGCCCGGAGGTTTGTTGCACTTATGTTCTCATGAGCACGCGTCATGCGAAGACCTCAGAGCCAACCTGTCGGTGGCGCTGGCGCGAAGGCGGATCGGGAGAGACTTGGCAGAGCGCCTCACGGCCTCATCTGCGACCGGGCTTTGGACGCGATTGCCCATTCTGCGCTGGAGTGCACCCTTTGGAATTAACAGATCAAACGTTGATCCCTGCATGAGGATTGACGGACAAGAGGAGAAATCAGCTGAAATTCCCTGGGCCGATCGTTTATGGCTTGTCCGCCTTTTCGGTGCTGGATATTTTTCGAAACGGACTTTTGGCAGTCGATCTCAGGAGTGCGTAATAAAATCCAATTCTGCATTTCCGATTGCGTTGCTCGCCATAGTGTTCGTGGCCTGCGCGACGCTGGCAATGGCGCAGGAAGGCGCGCAGCTACCGGGCGTATTCCAGATGCCCGGTTTTGTCCGGCAGCAGCAAATAGCTGCATCGGCGATTGAATCTGGCCGCTTCACGGATGCGGAGCGCGCATTGCATCGACTGATTTTGCGTTTCCCAAAATCGCCATCAAGCTACTATCTTCTCGCCGCGGCATTGGCCGGACGGGAAAAAAATGAGGAAGTGCTGGACAAACTCGCCGTGGCAGCCAGTTTCGGTTTCAACGATGCCGACGCACTCAAACATGATCCGCATTTTGAAGCGTTGAAAACTGATCGGCGATTTCAGACCCTTGTTGACAAAATCGGGCAGTCGAAAACGGGAGTTCCAAAGCCTGCGGACATCGAGGCGCTTTTGATTTCAAATCGTCGAGCAATTATCGATCAGAAAAACACCATCTGGGATCCGCGGATTACAAGTCTCAGGACGTTTTTCCGGATCAACGATCCGTCCACATTCCCAAGAGTTGTGCGGCTGGACGACGGCCCGGTTTCCGGCCTCCTGAACGGCTGGTTTGCCGGCGGAACGGCAGCGGGCAATATCGGAGATCTCTACGATAATCGGGACGATGGCCATTCGCGTCTTGACCTTACGCGTTTTCCGCAACTCGCCCACACCGTATACGGGAGCCAGGCCCGCAAAGCGGGAATTCTCAACGACTGTGTCAATTCCGAGCTGTTTTTCAATGCCGTGACAATCGGCAATTGCTCGAAGGCTATCACCAACGGCGCACTGTGGCGGAGCCTGCCGCGGTGGGCATTGTCACAGCCCGGCGTGGCCCAAAAACTCTATCTGCAATATGCCAACGACCATTTATATGTCTATCCCGAACACGCCGATCACGATTCGACCCATGGCGATCTTCTTCCCGCCAATACACCCTACATGGTGATTTCGCAGGGCTCATCGCGTTCCGACAAGCCGTTTCTTGAGGCGATTTCCGGAATTCTTGCGGCCTTGAAGCCGGAGGTTAAGCGGTTCCTTCGCGAGAAGAATCTCCTGATGCCGACGGTCCAGATGATCCTGCGCAGGGGACAGTCACATGTTCGCGGCGACGACCGGTACTATCTCAGCGGCATTGCCCATCCGTCCGTCTTCGACGCTGCGAAAATCGATCCTGAGCGGCAAATCAGGATGGCGAACGGCCTTCAGATCGGCGAGGTGCCGCCCGCTGTGCATCTGAGGGTGCTCTCAGAATCGCCTGCGCGGTCCGGGATGGACTATTTCTCGGATGGATTGAGGGAACGGCTGTTCGATACGCCCGGCGCCATTAGCCGGATCGTCCGTTCAACAGCGTTCGAGCGGCGAATTGTGATGAGTGCCGCGGCGACGACCGATCCGAACGGTCGAGACCTGGAGTTTCGATGGACGGTACTCAGAGGCGATGCCCGCCGGATCAAAATCGTGCGGCGTAACGAAGCGGCTTCAGAAGTGGAAATCATCGTGCCCTGGCACGATCGTATGCCTGTACCGGGCAACAGGAAATTGTCGAGTCACAGGGTCGATATTGGCGTCTTTGCTGACAATGGCGCACAGATCTCCGCGCCGGCGTTCATTTCCTTCCTCTATCCGGATAACGAGATCCGGCGTTTCGGATCCCGAAACGAGATCATCAGCGTCGATTACCGGACCGGCCGTGATCCGGGCCGGTACAGCGATCCGGTTCTGTTTCCCCGACGTGACTGGATGGATGAGTATGAGTATGATCGCGAGGGTCGCCTCATGGGCTGGAAACGGACGCGCGGCGAGGGCACTTCCCGCTTTACACGCCACGGCGCCAGGGTACTTGAGATGGACGCGTTTGACCGCCCGGTCACCGGAGAAGTCATGCGCTATCCGGTGAGTGCCATCGGCGACGGCACTCTTGAGGTCCGTGAATCTCCGTCCGGCAAAATTGTGCGCTACACCTACATGGACGTGGATGACCGTCTGGGGATCATGTCGGCGGTCCGTTGAGGATGTGCCTGCATCTACTGGGCGAATTTGATGGCACGCGCGCCCCTCGTTAATGGAATGCACAGAGAGATTTGTAACTGCAATCGCTGTGGTTTCGTGAGCGCATGACCGCCAGGATCACTCACGATGGCTGCAACCTATATGAAAGAGACTCTGGTGGAACCTGCGGGCGCGTTCTGCCGGACGATTATTTTCCGGCCGATCTAATGCGCTCGATAAATCCGGCTATGCCGGCGAGAAACGTCAGGATGACGACCAGAGGCAACACGATTTCCCAGCGAAACCAAAACGGATCGCGCGGTTTGGCTGCGACCTTTTCGGCCGCTTGTGGCATCACCAATGCAGGCATGTTGCTCATGCGACTTATGATTCGCGAAAAAAGTTGATAAATCGTAAATAACGGTGATTTCCAAAATCGAGTTCTAATCCGTCGGGCCGGGGCAATTTGCGCGTCGATCAGGTCGAGGCTGGTGACGATGAACGTTTTACGTCGAACTGGTTTTCAGATTTCTCCTGGCTCGCTGTGCCCATTTTTTACCTCTTGCCGGATGTGAGGCCAATAAAAGTCTGAAATTTAGAGGCCAGATCACCGGCTTTCCTCGCAGCACAGAGAGAACCGTAAATCCGATCGCCCACGACATTCATGGCCCATGGAATAAGCCGCGCAGTCGATAACTTTGCCTATGCCGACTGACGAAATGCATCCAGCATCGGACAGAGGTCGGCCACAATGCTTTCAGAGGCGTAGCCGTCGCCATAGGGGTTCACAGCTTTTGCCATCCGGTCATACGCCGCCGGATCCGTCAGTAGCTCAAGAACGGCGCGCCTGATTGTTTCCGATTGGACGCCGACCAGTTTGGCGGTGCCTGCGGCAATACCTTCCGGCCGCTCGGTCTTCTCCCTGAAAACTAAAACCGGCTTGCCAAGGACTGGTGCCTCCTCCTGAATCCCGCCTGAATCCGTCAGGATGATTGTCGCTCTCGACATCAGCCAAATAAATTCCGGATAGTCGAGCGGCGGAATGAGATGGATGCGATCCTCGCCCCCGAGACTATTCCTCACCAGGGTCTGTACCTTCGGATTGAGATGAACCGAATAGACCGCGGCAACATCGTCCTGCTCCTCCAGGACCTGCCGGACGGCTACACATAGATTTTCAAGGCCGGCCCCCCAATTCTCCCTGCGATGGCCGGTGATGAGGACAAACCGTCGGGACCCCAGACTGGATTCGAACCACGTCTCAAAATCCTTGAGACGGTCCGTCTCGGGCGCCTCCAATATCCGGCGCATGGCGTCGATGCCTGTATTCCCGGAAACCCAGATCCTGTCCTGCGGAATGCGCTCGGACAGCAGATTGTCGCGGGCCGCCAGGGTAGGGGCATAATGGCGGTCTGCCAGTGGTGCAATGAGTCTCCGGTTGCCCTCCTCCGGATAGGGGTGCGCCAGGTCGTAGGTCCTCAGTCCCGCTTCGACATGAGCCACTTGCACGCCCGAATAAAACGCTGCGAGCGCGGCACAAAAGGCCGAAGTCGTGTCACCCTGGCAGATCAGCCAGTCGGGCCGGGATTGTTCAATGACGTCATTGAGTTTGTGTAAAGCCGTTCCTGCCATCTGGGTGAGCGTTGTGTCGGGCTTCATCAAGCGGAATTGATAGTCCGCTCTAATACCGAAAGTTTCCAACACTGAGTCCAGCATGTCGGTGTGCTGGCCGGTTGAACACCAATGTATCGTTTGCTCTGGCCGCATTTCCCGAAACGCCAGATAGATAGGCGCGAGCTTGATCGCTTCCGGCCGGGTCCCGGCTACAATGAGGATGCGCGAGCCGTGGCTTAATGGGGCTTTATTCGGCAAGATCGTCATTTATTCGTCATATGCGGTGGAGATATCCCACCTTGTAAATCGATCTTATTAAGGTTTTATGTGCCGGCGCCCGGGATTTACCGTGGAATGACAGTCCTGCTGCCCAGGCGCCGACCCGGCGGGAACACGCAGATTGGGTTTGTTCCGCCAAAACCTGAGCGTTTACAATTTAAAGCTCAATTACAATATTGGATACGGATGTCGAGCCTGTGATCTGTGCCGAATATCCTCGGTAATATTCCGATCACGCCGCGGCGGTTGTCAGCGGTTAGAAGGAGCTCGCAGGGGCCCTTTGCCCCCGTTAATACTCGCGGCAGACGATTAGTCCGTCGATTTGCACGTAGCAGTCATATCGATCGTTGTTCTGGCGCTCCAAAAGCGCTTTTGCCGTGGCTGCCACGTGCCATTTGTAGTCGAGTTCAGAATCGTCCTGCCGGACATAGCGGGCGCCGTAACGGGAACAGGGCGGCGGCGGAACGGTCTTTCTCGGTATCACCGCGATCGTCTGCAGATATGTCAGCGATGCCCAGCCTTGCTTCGCGCCGAACGCGACGCGGCACCACGACGCGCCGCAATCGGAAATCGCCACTGTTGCGCCTTTCGGCATGATCCCAATGACCAGTATGTCGCCTTCTCGATCGGCGAGCAGCAATTCTGCATCGATATCATGGCGGTGCGGGAAATCCGCGCCTGGGGCGGCGCGACCAGCCTGCCCAACAGCGCCGACCATGTGCGCGGCGTGATCAATCTGCGCGGCAATATCGTGCCGGTGGTCGATCTCAAGGCGCGCTTCGGCCAGGGCGAGACGGATACGGAAAAAGGCAATGTCGTGGTCATCGTCATGATCGGCGACAAGCTGCACGGCCTGCTGGTCGATGCGGTTTCGGGCATTCTCATCGTCGCGCCGGGCGATGTCGCACCGGTGCCGCAGACCGCCGGCGATGCAAATGCCGGCCTGCTGAGCGGCATCATCACCGACAATGAGCAGATGGTCGCCGTCATTGCGCTGAGCGCCCTGAACTGACGGTCGGCGAGAATTATCTCGACTTTGAGATGATCATCGAGGCGGCGCGGCGACAATTTTGGCGTAGGCGTCGCCTTCAACGCGCCGCCCGACATTGGCGAAGACGTCCAGCGTGACCTGAAAGGCCTCACGGGTGATCTCCACATGTTCGCTCCAGCAGCCGAGCGCCTGATAGGCCTTTATCGTGTGGGAGAGCACGGCTTCATCGATGTCGGGAAAGTATGATTTCTCCGCTTTTGCAATTTCCACCGCCGGCGCCGTGTTGATCCATTGGCGGGCCTTGCGGTAGGCGCGCATGAACGCAGCGGCCATATCGGTACCAAGCCAGTCGCGTGTCGTCGCCAGGCTTGAAAAGGCGCACGGGCCGATGGCGTCGCCGAGCGCTGTAACCACGTGGCCGACCCCGTCATGTTCCAGTTGCTGCGGGGCCGGGCCCTGCTGATGGATAAAGTCGCCCCGGCCGGCGCGAAACGCTGCATCCATCTCGCCGGCATTGCCGGCGTCCTCAATGAGGATCGCGGCGGCATCGATGCCCTGCTTCAGGCAGGCATAGCGGAACATCGCCATCGGCTGCCCGCCATGATCGACCAGAACGCTCTTGCCGGCGAGTTTCGCCCAGGCAAAGTCCGGATCGGGCTGGCGCGCGGTCAAAAAGAACCCGTCCTTTTCGTTGACCTGGGCAAAATGGACGGCCGCCGGCTCCTCGCCCTTTTCCAGTGAACTGAGGCCCTGGGACGGTGCCGACTGAACGACATGCGCGCTGCCATCAAGCAGGGCGTCGATCGCCGAGACGCCGGGCGGCGCAATCGACAGTTCCGGCTCCAGGCCTTCCTCGCCGAGAAACCCGCCGGCCGCCGCGGCGATCAACGGGCTGTAAAAGGCCGAAAACCGGGTGAACTGAATATTGATCCGCGCCATTGGCTTGCTTTCCCTGATGTTGGCCGGCATTGCAGCCGGTGTTAGGCTTGTTTGCCTGTTCCCCTTTATAACCGCGGATGAATTGGCATGAAGCAATTTTGGTGGTTCGGATGAAGCCTGTCTCCGCAATCGACGGCTATCACGCCCATGTCTATTACGACGCCGCCTCCAAGCCGGCGGCCGCGGCGCTCCGGCAAGAGATGGAAGCTCAGTTTGCCCAGGCCGTGTTCGGCCGGTGGCACGATCGTCCGGTTGGGCCGCATCCGGACTGGAGTTTTCAGATTGCCTTCAAAGCCGACCAGTTCCAGCCAATCGTGTCATATCTGGCGCTGAACAGGGGCGGGCTTGTTGTCTTTGTCCATCCGCAAACCGGCGACTCCCTGGCCGACCACCGCGACCATGCAATCTGGATGGGAACCGTAAGGCCACTTAATCTCGGCACCTTGAAATCGTCATGAAAGTCTGTGCATTTGTCGAACAGTGATCAATCAAATCGCCCAATTGAAACAATAAGCCGGGCGGAATTGATCGTGGAGGAAGCTAGCGGCAGCCGGAAAACCGGCGCCGTCATTATTTTCAATTCGATTTACCGAATTTAACGGGAGGACACTCATGTCCAGAAGGTTTTTCACTTCTGCCGCGGCGCTTGCCGCGGCCGGCCTCATGGCCGCAACCGGTTTCAGTACAGCCCAGGCGGCTGATTTTTCCGGCAAGACGATCGAATGGATCATTCCGTTTTCTGAAGGCGGCGGTTCCGACAAATGGGCTCGCTTTTACGCCCCGCTTCTGCAGGAGGCGCTTCCGGGCAATCCCGCCATCGTGGTCAAGAACATGCCCGGTGCGGGTTCGACCAAGGGCGCGAATTTTTTTGCAGCACGCGTGAAACCGGACGGGATGACGATTTTCGGATCTTCCGGATCGACGCAATTTCCATTTCTGCTCGGCGATCCGCGCGTAAAATTCGACTATGCCGACTGGAACATCGTGTTGGCGACGGCGACAGGGGGCGTTGCCTATCTGCCGGCCGATCTGGGCGCGAAATGGAAAGCCGATCCCAAGGCGGTCATCGCGGGCACCGATTTCATTTACGGTTCCCAAGGCGCGACCCGTCTCGATCTGGTGCCGCAGCTCGCCTTTGAACTGCTTGGCATGAAAGTCGATGTGGTATTCGGCCTGAAGGGCCGTGGCGACGGCCGGCTGATGTTCGAGCGCGGCGATGCCAATATCGACTATCAAACCTCGTCAGCCTTCCTTTCAAAAGTCGCACCGCTTGTCGAAGAGGGTAAGGCGGTGCCGATCATGACCTGGGGGGCGCTGGATGACGATGGAAATATCGTCCGCGATCCGACTTTCCCCGACATTCCGACATTCAGGGAAGTCTATACCGATATCAAGGGTGAAGAACCCTCCGGCGAGGCATGGGATGCCTGGAAAGCATTTTTCATCGCCGGATTCCCGGCGCAGAAAATGGTGTTCCTGCCAAAGGGCACCGATCAGGACATCATCGATACCTTTTCCATGGCCTTCAAGGCTGTGACGGAGCGTCCTGATTTCGCCGAAATCTCCAAGAAGCGTCTTGGCGTCTATCCGCAGGCGACCGGCGCGCAGGCCGCTGTTTTCAAAAAGGCCGGCACTGAGGTCGATCCGAAAGCCATCGCCTGGGTCAAGAACTGGCTCAAGGAAAGCTATGGCGTCGAATTGAAATAAGCCGGCAAATAACCGGCATCCCGGGCGGTTCCGACCGCCCGGGATAATATCGGGGGCCCCTGTTGGATTTGCTCGCAACCGCGCTGCCGGCGCTCGGTGAAGCGTTTTCCCTCATCCTCCAGCCGCAACAGCTCGCCTATCTCGCCATCGGCGTGCTGCTCGGCCTCTCGGTCGGCGTCTTTCCCGGTCTTGGCGGCATTGCCGGCCTCTCCCTCGTTCTGCCGTTCATC
>CAXMRP010000121.1:0-8586 GCA_964196155.1 uncultured Polyangiaceae bacterium | reverse complement strand
TCTTTTTGCGTGTAATCCAATGACGACCCGACTTCCGGATTTGGCACATAACGGAAGTGCCACCGGCGTCTCGCGACTTCCGCTTTCGGGGGTAAAGCAGACATGAAATCGCCGATGCAGATCGGGTTAGACAGCCTGGTTATGCGGTATTACATTACCGCATAACCTGATTTAACAGGCGGAAACAGGCGATGAAGTTTCAACCCGGACAGAGCGGAAATCCCAAAGGTCGGCCAAAGGGATCGAGGAACAAGCTTAGCGAGGATTTCCTGCGCGAACTGGCTGATAATTTCGCCGAACCTCGCCCTCTTTCCACGACCGTGTTTCGTCGCTGACATGAATTGCCGTGGTTGGCGCCTCGGCCGGTATTTGGAGGCCCAGCTGGCATCGAATATAGCAGGTCGATTCACCGGCGTGCTGCTTGAGTTCCGATCGCGGCACCATTCTCGATACGTTGCAATTAAATATGTTCGGAGCCTGGTTTAAAATCTCCAATGTTCGAGGCAGGTCATGCGAATTGATCGAACCGTAACTGATCAGATTCAAAGTGGTCCAGGTGGGACTTAGTGACAATATATCGTTTTGATAGGCGGTTTGAAATAATTGATCGGCTGCGTCGTCTTTTCGAAATTCCTTTATTTCGTTTATGATCTCAGGCGCATGTTTCTCGATATCTTGAATCCAGGAAAAATTCGCTTTGCTCGTGTCATGAAATTTGGGATATCGCCTCATCAGCCGCTCGACTGTCTTGCGGTTCTGCGAGGGATTAAAACGAAACTTGTTGAGCTCGGGCTGGATCACGAATTTCCACAACATGAATCCGCCTGACGCAGCAATTATCACAATGAGCAGTCGAAGCAGATCCCACGTCACGCTGGTGCCATACACGCCAAAAGCCGGCCGCGATGACGAATTGCTCACAGCAAGGATGAGCGTGAGCGGCACAATGTAAGCGACGATATGGAAGACCAAGACCCGCAACGCCATGCGCCAATTCCCATAGTTCCGATCCTGCATCCACCCGATGGCCGGCTCGTGGATCTCAGATTGCCGTCATGGACGGGTATTGGCAAGCCGCGACCTTCCCCACGCGCGCTCTTGTGCGCCAGAGCCGGTGACGCCAGCGCCTTGCGCGTCAGGAATGGCAATTTCAGCCTCATCAAGACGCACCGCTCCCGTGGCTCTTGCTGGAACGCGTGACAACCCAATGTCTCACGCGGGCGCTGGGTCAGGCGGCGGCCGCGGTTCGGCGATCAGCCGCCCGATCTGAGCGAACAGCGTCCTGGGCACCGCGACCTCGGCCATCTGGAACGTGACGTAGCGCGAAATTGACGGGACATGAGCCGCTACCCGCCTATGGACTGCCCGGCCGGCCCGGCCGGCGATTTTCCGCCGGTGTGATTTGCGGAGAATTTATGTTCTCTTTACGATGGTGCCGGGGTATGATTTCAACGAAACTGGAGGTCATCGGAGAAATAGCGGCTAACAGATGTCCTTAGCCGGATAGCAGATCACAAGGTCTTGTAGTGCCTGGTTAATGAAGTTTTCGACGTGATGACGTTTTTTGAAAGATTTACTGGATAGATGATGTCTATTACCATAATAAAAATTGCAGGTGTTGTTTCCATGGCATGCATATTGTCCGCATGCACAACGACCCAAAATCTTTCAACCGCGCCCGTTGAGCCACGTTTCACCAGCGAGAGCGCCCGAAAAAACGTGCAAAGATATTTCATTCTTACAAGCAGAACACAGGCATTTGATGCGAATCGAAGACGAGTGGAGAAACAAGGTGTTCAGTGCCGTTTAAAGGGTAATGGTTTCATCACAAATTATACGACACCCGCCAATCTTAAGCTCCTGGTATACGCGCAGAATACATCAGATCTTTCAATGATGTGTGAGTATGAGGGAAGCAAATTATTTAAACAAATCACGGTGCGTAACCTTACGGCGGAAAAAATTTCACATTCCGGCGCCTCAGGTGGATTTATAGGTTCTGTTCTTGCAATGACTATCTCGGCTGCGCGTGGCAACAAACCAAATGACGATTATACCTACCGGAATCCATACATGTTCTTAAGCGAAAAATCCAAAAAGTAGGCACAGGCGTTCTCCGCGAGGCGCCGGGGTGAAAATTTCGACGTTCCGGTTGGAGCGCTTTTTAAAATATGCGCTCTATTGCGGCCGCTTGATCCCCGCCATTTCCTCCAGAACGGCGCAGACCACCGCCGTGTCCTGTTTGCCCCGGCCCTGGCCCAGGGCGGCCGAGTAGATGGGCACGGTGGCGGAAAAAAGCGGCGTCGGGCACCCGAGCGCGCGCGCAAAATCCGTGATGATGCTCATGTCCTTCTGCCAGAGATCGACCTTCATGGTGGCGTCGTCATATTCGCCCTTCGTCATCAGCGGTCCGCGTATTTCCAGCATGCGCGAATTGCCGGCGCTGTCCGACAACACCTCCAGCATGGTCCCGGCGTCCAGGCCGGCCTTGCGGCCGAGTACCAGGGCCTCGGCGGCGGCGACGTTGTGTATTGCGACGAGAAGGTTGGCGGCGAATTTCATGGCGCTGCCGTTGCCGAATTCGCCGAGGTAATATTGCGACCGGGAAAAGGCCGCAAATACCGGGGCGCAGGCCTCATAGGCCGCTTTGTCGCCGCTGCCGAAAACCACCAGGTCGCCGCTTGCCGCCTGGGCGCCCGTACCGCTGAGGGGACAGTCGAGCAGCACCGTTCCGGCCTCCTGCAAGACGTCGTGGGCACGCTGTTTGTCGGCGATCGGCAAGGTGCTGACCTCGATCACGGTAGACCCTGCGCCCGCGGCGAGAAGGCCGTCCGGCCCCTGCGTGACCTCTTCAAGGGCGGCGACGCCGGGCAGAGACGTCATGATGACCTGGCATTGGCCGGCCACGTCCGCGGCCGAGGCGGCGCCGCGCCCGCCCAGAGCGCAAAGCGCCTCTACCCTCTCAGGCACGATATCGAATCCAACGACCTGCAGGCCCGCCTTCAACATATTGGCGGATATGGCCGATCCCATGATCCCCAGCCCAATCATTCCCACAGCGATTTCCGACATGTTCGCGCCTCTTCGGTTCGGCTCAATTTCGCTTCATCGGCCCGGAGATTTCTATCGATCCATGCCGCCCTCACCGACATCGTCCGGTGTCATCTCATTTCCCGCAAGGCATTTCGCCAGTTGCCATGTGATATTATGAGAGTTTGGCGTACGGCGACACGGACGCGAAGTCCGGCGCACAGACGCCATTTTGACGGCCGGGACGGGATACCGGATCGTTCGGTGTTTCAACGGCCCCTCTCCCTCCTCGTCTATCTCTCATTTGCCGTCTGGCCGGAAGTCGGCGAGACTGCATTCGGACGGGGTCAACGGCACGCTGCTGCCGAAGGCCGCCAGTTTCATGTATTCCCGTTGAGCGCCGGGCAGGGAGGATACCGATGAAGGCAATGGTCCTGGAGGCGCCAAATACGCCCTTTGTGCTCAAGCAGGTCGCGGACCCCGAACCGGGCCCCGGCGAGGCCGTCGCCCGCGTCCTGGCCTGCGGCTCGGGACTGACCATCCAGCACGTCAAGGCCGGGCGCACGCCGGCCGGGTTCCCGCTCATTATCGGCCACGAAATCGCCGGTGAAATCGTCGAAGCGGGGTCCGGCGTAACCGGCATTGCCGCCGGCGATGCGGTCACCGCCTATTTCTATCTCAGCTGCGGCCATTGCCGCTGGTGCCTGGCCAATCTGGAACCGCTTTGCGACAACACCGGCGGCCATGTCGGCAGGAACTGCGATGGCGGCTATGCCGAATTCGTCAAACTGCCGGCACGCAACTTCATAAAACTGCCCGGCGGCCTGGACTACAAGGCGCGGCCGGCCGAGGCCGGAATCATTTCCGACGCCATCGCGACGCCGCTGAAAGTTCTCACAAGAGCCCGCATCAGGGCCGGCGAGACCGTCGCCGTGTTCGGCGCCGGCGGCGGCCTCGGCATCCATCAGGTGATGATGGCCCGCTGGGCGCGTACGCGGGTGATTGCCGTGGAAACCAGATCGGAAAAATTCGATGCCTGCCGCCGGGCCGGTGCCGATGAGGTTGTGGACGGCTCAAGCGGCAATGTCGCCGAGGCGCTGCTGGACCTCACAGACGGCCACGGCGTCGATGTCGCCATCGACTACGTCTCCGTTACCGCGACCCTGGAAGCCGGCGCCCGGGCGCTCGGCAAACGCGGGCGTCTGGTCACTTTGGGCGGAGCCGGGCAAGCCTTCCAGGCCGACGCCCGGGCCATGCTGCAAAAGGAGCAGGACCTCTTGGGCAGCCGCTACGTCTCCCGCACCGACATTCTTGAGGCCCTCGATCTGGTGGCCCGCGGCGAAATCCGGCCCCTGGTCACCGATATCCGCCCGCTTGAGGAAGCCGAAGCGCTGCACGAGGCGGTGGAGAAGGGCGAGGTGACCGGCCGCGCGGCGTTGACGATCGGATGATTGCCGGCCCCCTCCGGCTTTACCGGGCGCAGCTATTGCGCCTCTTGCTTCGCGTCGATGGCGCCGAGAGAGGGATTGATCCGGCAGGCCTCCTCCCAACTCAGAACCTGGAGCGAGCGGTCGAGCAGTATCCGCATCGGTGCGCCACCGATATGCGGATGCGGCAAAGCGCCTTCAGCGTCTGCGTCATGCGGGCCGGATTCTCAATTCTGCCGGCGCCTTGCAACCCTTGGCCAGCAGCCCGGAACGCCGCTATCATCGCGGACGGGCCGATGCACATCGCTGCGGACATTCGGGCTGCGGACATTCGGAGAGTGTGGAGATGACGACATTCAGGGACCGCGTTCCCTATTCGGCGATCATCGACCGGCCGCCGCTGGCGCTTCCCGGCGGCGCGCGCATGGTGGTCTGGACCATCGTCAATGTCGAGCATTGGGATAGCGCGCGCGCCATGCCCCGCACCGTCCTGCCGCCGCCCATGGGCCAGCCGCTGCTGCCCGATTTGCCCAACTGGGCGTGGCACGAATACGGCATGAGGGTCGGCTTCTGGCGCATCCACGAATGCCTGACGCGGCTTGGCGTCACCGCGACCATGGCCGTGAACGGCATTGTCTGCCAGACCTGTCCGCGCATCGCCGAGGCGGCGCTGGAGGCCGGCTGGGAGTTCATGGGCCACGGTTTCGTGCAGACGCCCATGCACAAGCTCCACGACCAGGCCACCACAATCGGCCAGACTATCGAGGCAATCCGCGCCTTTACCGGCAAAGCGCCGCGAGGCTGGGAAAGCCCCGGCCTGACGGAGACCGACGACACCATCGACATCCTGGCCGAGGAGGGCATCGAATATGTCGCCGATTGGGTGCTCGACGACCAGCCCTGCCGGATCGCCACGAAAAGCGGCTCCATGGTCTCCGTCCCCTATAGCGTGGAGACCAACGACATCCCCATCTTCGCGCTGCAGAACCAGCCCTCCGACGCCATGCTGAGGCGCACTATCGACCAGTTCGAGCAGCTCTATGGCGAAAGCGAAACCGTCACCCGCGTCATGGCCATCGCCATGCATCCCTATCTCACCGGCGCCCCGCATCGCATCAAATACCTGGAGAAGATATACGAGCACATCCTGGCGCGGCCCGGTGTTGTGATGTGGACCGGCGAACAGATCCTCGACTGGTATTTATCGCAAGACGTCTAGCGGCCAGATGCCGCCTGAGGTTCGCCCGCTGAATCACCTGGAAGAGGCGAACGGAAGGGTCCGGCAATCCGTCGACCTGCTTGCGGAATATTGCCGACCGGCTGGTGCAATCTCAAGCAACAGGCCGATGCTCGGGCTAAACCTGGTCGCCGGCTGCCAGATGGGCGACGGTTTCGCCGGTCTCGGTAAATGTCCGCGTCACATCGCGCGCGCCATAAACCCACAGGATCGTAAGATCGCTGGTCCCGATATTGACGAAGCGATGCGGTTTTTCGGCCGGAATGAATGTCGTGTCATAGCGCGTCAGTCGTGTTGATGCACCATCGACAACAACGTCTGCCTCCCCGTCCAGGATTGTAACCTGTTCACTGCAATTGTGACTGTGCATCGGGGCACCGGCTCCGGCAGGGAAAACAGTCGTGCCGGATGTGAAAATCGTGCTTGCGGCATTTTCCTTGCCGACGAGGAGCCGAGTCAGGACGCCATTTCCGCGGCGAAAACCATCGACGGCCTGATATTTGGTGACTACAGCGTTTTCCATTGCTTGCAAATCCCGGCACAATTATCGTCGCCGTATCATAAATCCCGACACCTGCAATAGCGATTTGTTTCTGCTTGATTTTCCACCTGCAAGCGATCACCAGACTGCGCGACCGGCAACAGAAGACAGATGGGCGGCATGGCATCGAGACGCGTGAAAAAATCTGAACTTGAAGCCTTCATTGTGCGGGTATTCCAGGCCTGCGGCGTGCCTGAGGACGACGCGAATGAAGTTGCGCAGCTTATGGCCGAGGCCGACCTGACCGGTGCCGATGCGCATGGAGTTTTCCGTCTTCGGCAATATGCCGAACGAATTCAGGCGGGGGGGATCAATACAAATCCTGTGATCTCGGTTCAACGCGAGCGGGCCGCAATGGCGGTTCTCGATGGCGACAATGGACTGGGGCATTTGGTGATGAGCCGCGCCGCCGAGATCGCGGTCGAGAAAGCTGCGACGACCGGCGTTGCGTGGGTCGGCGCTCACCACAGCAATCATGCCGGCCCGGCCTCGCTCTATGCGCGCATGCCTTTGAGACAAGACATGATCGGTCTCTACGTCGCTGTCGGCAGCGCCAACCACTTGCCGCCCTGGGGCGGCATAGACATGTTGCTCAGCACCAATCCGATCGCGGTCGCCATTCCGTCCGGGCAGAATCCGCCGATCGTCCTTGATATGGCAACGACGGTCGCCGCCTACGGCAAGGTCAAGACCAAGGCGCAGCGCGGAGAGGCGATGCCGGAAGGCTGGATGATCGACCGGATGGGCAATCCGCTGACCGATCCCAAACGCGCCGGCGAAGGTTTTCTGCTGCCCATCGGCGGTCCGAAAGGATATGGGCTGGCGCTGATATTCGGCATATTGGCAGGGACGTTGAATGGTGCGGCGTTCGGCAAAAACGTGATCGACTTCAACGCTGATTCAAAAACCGTTACAAATACCGGTCACTTCGTCATCGCGCTCGACATTGCAGCGTTCACCGATGTTGAAGACTTCAAACGCGATATCGACGAAATCTGGGCACAGATGAAGGGATCGGCAACATTGCCGGGGTTTTCCGAAATCCGGCTGCCCGGCGAGCGTCTGGCCAAAACGATGGCGGACAATTCCGCCAATGGCATCCCCATCTCAGCCGAGCTTGGCGCTATTCTGGACACTCTGGCAACATCGCTGGATGTCGCCGGACTGTGAGTGAGTGACGGGCGCAAAAATATCCCATCGTTCAGGCCATCGCCTGGATGACCCCGATCAGGCAGGATTGACACTTTGGCTGGGGGCGGCCACCACTTTTTTTACAGCTTGGAGGCTCTGGCGATGGATGATGGAATCTGGGCGACCTGGTACGACCTGCCGGAAGCCGGCAATGATGACTACTTTGCGTGGCTGCACGATGATTATCTGCCGCGCCTGTTGCGACGCCCCGGTTACGCCTGGGCCGCGCACTACCGCATCACCGGCGGCGGACCGCACATGCAGCAGATTCACGATCGCCTGCAACGCCCGCAGACAACCGATGTGCCCGCCGGCTCACAATACCTGACCCTGGTCGGCGCCGCCTCGCCACAAGTATTTTTCAATCCCGCCGCGATCCAGCAACAGCAGCACGAGAGCGGTGAAACGGGCCAGATGCTGGCCCGCCGCATCGGCGCGCGCGAATGCATTTTTTGCGAACAGGCACGCGTCGATGGCCCGGACTATGTGCGCAGCACACCTGGAACCACCACCGGACCGGCAATTCAGATGGGCAGTTTCCAAACCGCCAGCGTCGCCGACGATTACGATCTGGGTGCCTGGTACGCGCAGTACCGACTGCCGGCCATGAGCCAAATGCCCGGTTGCATACGAACCCGCAAGCTGGTGTCGGTCGCCGGCTGGGCCAAGCACTCCGTGCTCTACGAATTCACCTCACTGGAGGCTCGCCTGGAGCATTTCCAGAACCACGAGTCGCTGGCGCTGGACGACGAGGTCTGGACCAGCAGGATCATCGGCTATACGATTCACGCGCCGGGATCGCCCAGTGTCGCCAGCCGCATCTGGCCGCCGCTCACCGCGCAGGAAGAGTAACGCGTGGAAATAACGCTAACGGGTTCAACACGTTTTCGTATTCTGGCGGAAGTTTATATAATAATATTAATCTGATGAACTAATTTTATAATTCTGGATCGATTATTTATTATTTTCGTTCCACCAGGCGCTTTGCATATAGGTGACGTAATCGTCTATTTCGACTCTCTTTGATTTCCTGATCAAGCCAACCTGTTCGCTTGCCTCAATGTCGACCTGCAGGCCATCGGTGAACCGGTTCCAGAAATTGAAAAAGCCGGAGACCATGGTGATCTCGACGATCTGTTCATTGCTGAAATGCCTTTTCA
>CAXMRP010000120.1:0-15732 GCA_964196155.1 uncultured Polyangiaceae bacterium | reverse complement strand
TGGCGCGCCCTAGGGGAATCGAACCCCTGTTTCCGCCGTGAAAGGGCGGCGTCCTAGACCTCTAGACGAAGGGCGCATCGCGGCGCGTTATAGGGATGGCCGCAGCGCGGGGCAAGACGTAAACGCCCGCTCTACCGTGGCAATTATCCTGTGACCGGATTATTCCCGCTCCGCGGCCATGACCTTTACGGTGATTGGCTCACCATTCGCCGGTGTTGCCCATCGATGCCCAAGGTTCCTGCGCCGGCAGGCTGCCGTCTTTCTGGAGCAATTCCAACGAGATATTGTCGGGCGAGCGCACAAAGGCCATATGGCCGTCGCGCGGCGGGCGGTTGATCGTCACGCCGGCGTCCATCAACTTCTGGCAAGTCTCGTAAATATTGTCGACCGTGAACGCCAGATGACCGAAATTGCGGCCGCCGGGATATTCGCCCGGCTCCCAGTTGAAGGTGAGTTCGAGCAGCGGGGCGTTTTCCGCCTTGGCCTGTTCCACATCTTCGGGCGCTGCCAGAAAAATGTTGGTGTACTTGCCGGCTTCATTGTCGTGCCGGTGGATTTCGACCATGCCGAGCAGCGTGGAATAGAAATGCATCGACGCGTCAATGTCGGTAATGCGCACCATGACGTGCAGATATTTCATGCCGTGACCTCCAGTTCATCCGCCGCGTTACACAGCACGGCGAGAAAATGTTTTTGATACCGAGATTGTCCGGATCGGGAATCGGATGCGCCCAATCAGCGAAAACAATGGCCCATGTGTGGCCGTCTTTCCACAGTTGGCAACTGATTTGACGGTTCGGTGGAGAAACGTTGCAATTATGTTGCAGCTAAACGCGGCGCTGGTGTTAACCTTGTTCTCGAATCAAGACGAGTGCGGCAACCGGTACCCTGAGCGGCAGGGTGGTTTAACCGGTAAGGCGCACCACAGGACTGGAATGGCGGCCGGACTGGCGAAACTTGGGATCACGGAATATGGGGGGCAAACCGGCTTCGGACGGAACTGGCGTAACCACGACGGGTGTGGATATTTCGGTCACTGGCATTGGGGAACCGCGCGGCGAAGAGGTTCCTGTTGATGTCGTTGAGATTGCCGGCACGATCAAATGGTTCGACGTAGCCAAGGGATTTGGTTTCATCGTTCCTGACAATGGCATGGCCGATGTGCTTTTGCATGTTACCTGCCTGAGACAGGACGGATTCCAGACGGCCTATGAGGGTGCGCGGATTGTTTGCGAAGTGTTGGAGCGGGACAAGGGACTGCAGGCCTTTCGCGTGCTGTCGATGGACGAGTCGACCGCGACCCACCCCTCGCAACTACCACCGACCCGGCAGCGTTCGGCTGTCGTCGCGACAAGCCCGGAGATCGTCGCGGTAGTCAAATGGTTCAATCGCATTCGCGGCTACGGCTTTGTAACCGAAGGCGAAAACGAGCCGGATATTTTCGTTCACATGGAAACCCTGCGGCGCTTCGGCATGACGGAACTCAAGCCCGGCCAGATGGTGGTCGTGCGCTATGGCGAAGGACCGAAAGGTATGATGGCCGCTGAAATCCGGCCCCATGAAGGGGGCCATGTTCCAGTCTCGCACTGAGCGAACGCCGCCGAAAGCCACGTGAACCGGGATTGTGGGGTTCACACCCGGGCTTTTGTATCCCTGAATTTATATGTGATCAGATAACGCCTGGGTCTTTGAGTTCGCGCACACAATTGCCCTGTTGATTTTGAACACCGGCGCGCCATGATGGTCCCATGGCCAAAACCTTGAGATATTGCAATCGATTGACGTTGTGGAGCCTGCCCGGCGAGCGCCGTGTTTATGGGCTGGTTGCGTTCTTTTTTATGTCTGCTTTTCTCGGGTTTGGCGCAGTGGCGGGCGCTCAGGATGCAGCGACTTATCCCCTGAGCATTCGCTCCGGTGCGGTTGTGCATGAATTCACCGTCGAGCTGGCGATCACACAGCCCGAACGGAGCAAGGGCCTGATGTTTCGCCGGCAGATGCCGGCCGACCATGGCATGTTGTTTGATTTCGAAACGCCACGGGTCATCACCATGTGGATGCGCAATACACCGCTGGCGTTGGACATGGTGTTTGCCGATAGCGACGGGGTGATCATACACATTGCCAAGCGATCGACGCCATTTTCGGAGCGAACGATCAGCTCACGGTCACCGGCGCGCTACGTGCTTGAGATCAATGGCGGACGGGCGCGGGGGCTGGGATTAAAAAACGGCGATCAGATCGAGGGCCTGCCGATCGCACCGCGCTAGGGCGCATGGTCTGCCTATTTGCCCCGCCGTAATCCGATCGAAAAGGGAATGATGGCAATTGCCGCCAGTGCGGCGGCGGTGAGATAAGGCGCGCCGGGAAAATAGACCGGCGCCGCCTCGCCAATGAAAAAGGCGAGGATCTGGGTCATCAACAGCGGGCTGATAATCGCAGTCAGGCCGCCGATGCCGGCAATCATCCCCTGCAATTCGCCCTGTGCATCGTCGGGCACTTGATTGGCCAGCAAACCGTTTAGCGCCGGCATTACCATTGCGCCCAATGCCGAAAACGGCATCAGCGCAAAGATCATGACGGTGCCCGTTGCAAAGGCAATTCCGGTCAGGCCGATAATATTAAAGACGAAACCCGCCAGAGCGGTTTTCACCTGGCCGAACCGCGGCAGGATGATGCGGATCAAATAGCCCTGGACAAAGACAAAGCCGACGCCGACGACTGCCAGCGAAATGCCGATCATGCGGCTTGACCAGCCGAACGCCTCCTTGGTGAAGAAGCTCCAGGTCGCCGGGAAGACGAAGTGGGATATCTGGAAGAGAAATACCGCGCCAAGTAGCCAGGCGATAACCGGACGGGTCAGCGCCTGGCGGGCGGCACCAAACGGATTGGCTCTGGCCAGGCGGAAGGGGCGGCGTTTTTCCAGCGACAGGGATTCGGGAAAGACAAAATAGCCATAGGCGCAGTTGCATAGCGCCAGGATAGCTGCGGCATAAAACGGCGCGCGGGTACCCCATTCGCCAAGCACGCCGCCGATCAGTGGCCCCAGGATAAAGCCGAACCCGAATGCCGCGCCGATCATTCCGAAGTTCTGGGCGCGTTTTTCCGGCGGACTGATGTCGGCGATATAGGCGTTGGCGGTTGAAAAGGTTGCGCCGGTGATGCCGGCGACGGCCCGGCCGATAAACAGGATGGATATGACCGGGGCAAGCGCCATGATCAGATAGTCACCGGCCATGATCGCCAGCGCGGTGATCAAGACCGGACGGCGGCCGAACCGGTCACTCAGATTTCCGATCAGCGGACCGAATATAAACTGCATCAATGCGTAGGTGACCGTCAAATACCCACCCCAACGGGCGGCATTGGCAATCGGCTCGCCGGTCAATTCTTGAATCAGATCGGGAAGGACCGGGAGAATGATCCCGAGGCCGGCGGAATCCAGCAGAACGGTGATCAGGGCAAATGATATCGCGTTTTTTCGAGTTGGGCGCATCGGGGCTCGGCGAGAGATTGGCGATATGTCGAGGTTCAGTATCGACAATCAGGCATATCTTTAAGGGCGCGTATTGCAATCCATTTTGGGCTGCGATTTTTTATTAGTTATTTCGATCGGCGATCTGAGCGTTCAATCCCACCCTTACCAGCCCGTAATTTAAAGGCTGTTCCGATTATTTTGTACTAGTTGACTAGTATGGAAGTTAATTGTAGAGAATCGCGACGGAGGAAATGGCCGTGTTCCAACCAGCACAAAGCGAGTGGACGATTACCTTTGATGCACCGGTGGGGCCACAACTCTACCGGATGCTGCGCAAGCGGATCATTTCAAATGACCTGCTGCCAGGATCGCGGATATCGGAATCGGAAATTGCCGGCGAACTCAATATCAGCCGGCAGCCTGTCCGCGAAGCTTTCATCAAACTTGCCGAGGAACGGCTGGTGGATATCCGACCCCAGCGCGGCACCTATGTGTGCAAAATATCCAACAGCGCGGTGACGGACGGCCAGTTTGTCCGTGAGGCCATTGAGGCCGATATTGTCAAGCTTCTGGCCGAGGCGGCCGACCCGGTTCTGGCCCAGGAATTACGTGGCCAGATCATCGTTCAACGGGACGCCCTGAAGAACGAACCCGCGATCTTTAACGAGCTGGATGAACGCTTTCACCGGACATTGGCGGAAGCGGCCGGCAAATTCCATGTGTGGGGCGTGATCGAGGGTTTGAAGGCGCACATGGATCGCGTGCGGTATCTGTCCCTTCGGCAGTTTCCATTCGACAAGCTTGTCGCACAGCATGCGGACATCGCCGATGCGATCGCCCGGGGTGATGGCCCTGCAGCAGCGGCTGCGATGCGGGGACACATGCGCAATATTTTCGAGGACTTGCCCCTAATTGCCACTGAAAACCCGGAGTACTTTGAGTAATTTCGCCAATTTGGCGATGCATCAATCAGCACCAACCAATCAACAGGAGGATCAATCATGCTGAGAACGAAAACACTTGGAAAACTTCTCGTGGCGGGACTTGCCGCCCAACTGATCGGCGGCAGCGCGCTTGCCGCTGACATGACACTGAAACTGGGTCATTTGGCCAATGAGTCCAATCCCTGGCACAAGGCATCGGTCAAGTTTGGCGCGGAGCTTGAGCGCCTCACCGACGGTCGCATCGCGGTTGAGGTGTTCCCGAACGAGTCGCTGGGCAAGGAAATTGACCTGATCAACGGCATGCAGCTGGGCACCGTCGATATGACGATTACCGGTGAATCGCTACAAAACTGGGCACCGATGGCGGCGCTGCTGGCTGTGCCTTATGCCTACAAATCCATCGCCCACATGGACGAGGTGGCGACCGGCGATATTGGCGATCAGATCAAGGCGCAAATCATCGAAAAGGTGCAGATTCGGCCGATTGCCCATTTTGCACGTGGCCCGAGAAATCTGACCTCGAACCGCGCGATTGCCCATCCGGATGATCTGAACGGGCTGAAAATGCGCGTGCCGAATGTGCCGCTGTTCGTTGATGTGTGGAAATCGCTTGGTGCCAGCCCCGGTCCGATGGCGTTTTCGGAAGTGTTTACCTCGCTGCAGAACGGCACGATCGAAAGCCAGGAAAACCCGCTGGCGCTGATCCGGTCGGCCTCATTTAACGAGGTGCAGAGCCATGTCAATCTGACCGAACATGTGCGCTCGTGGATTTACCTGACCATCGCCGAGGCGACCTGGAACAAACTGTCGGCGGACGATCAAAATGCCGTCATGCAGGCTGCCGCTTTGGCACAGGCTTACGAGCGGGGCCTGTTTGAAGCCTCGATCGATGCCGACCGCGCCTATCTGGAAGCCAATGGCATGACATTTGTCGAAGTCGACGGCGCGGCCTATCAAGCCAAGGCAAAAGACGCGGTGCTTGCCAATGTGAATGACGAGATCAAGCCGATCGTCGACAGCCTGTTTTCCAACTAAGACAGGCAAGTAACCGAAAATCGCCCCCGGCGCTGATGTGTGCCGGGGGTCTTGCGCACCGGGGAGGGGGACGCGACCACTATGACCGATCGCATCATCAAATGGGCGGTGCGGATTTGCCGCTTCGGCACCGGTCTGGCCTTTGCCGTGCTCACAGCTGCGGTCCTGGTCCAGGTGGTTGGCCGTACATTCAATTCATCACCGGTGTGGACAGAAGAGCTCACCCGTTACGCGCTTTTGTACCTGATTGCATTCGGCGCCGGACTGGCGCTGCGGACCGGCGATCTGGTCAATGTCGATGCCATTTGCGAGGCGCTGCCGGGCAAACTGCCCTGGATGCTTCGTCTGTTTGCGGCAACTGTGACGCTGATTGTCTGCGTCTGGCTGCTGGCTCCGGCGATGAAATTTGTCAGCATCGGGACAATGCAAACCTCTCCGGCGCTCGGCGTCAAAATGAATTTTGTGCATTTTTCGGTCTATTTGCTGCTGGCGCTGCTGACCGTATTTGCCGGCCTGAGGATCATCGGCATGTTGACCGGGACTGAAAACGGGCTGTCCTGGAAGCCGGAAGACTAGTCCCGTGGATGTCGCCGTTCTCTTCGCTGTTTTCATCGCCGGGCTTGTTCTGGGGATTCCCGTGGCGATCACGCTGGGTGTGTCATCGCTGATCTATCTGCTGTTGGCGGATATCCCGATCGTTGTCATTCCGCAGAAAATTTTTGCCGGCATGGACGTGTTCGTGCTGTTGTCGATACCCGGGTTTATCCTGGCCGGCAATCTCATGAACCGGGGCGGTATAACGGCCCGGATCATCCGGTTTGCCAATGCACTTGTCGGCTGGATCTGCGGCGGGCTGGGCCTGACCAATATTGCCGCCTCGATGCTGTTTGGCGGGATCACCGGCACGGCGGTCGCTGATGCTGCTTCCATCGGCGGGGTGATGATCCCGGGTATGAAGAAAGCCGGATACCCGGCTGATTTCTCCGCTGCGGTTACCGCCGCCTCCTCGACAGTCGGGCCGATCATACCGCCTTCGGTGCCGATGATCATTGTCGGCGCACTGTCGGGGATTTCGGTTGGCCGAATGTTCATGGCCGGCGCCATTCCGGGCATCCTGATGGGCCTGGCGATGATGGTCACCTGTTACATCATCTCCAAACGCCGAAATTTTCCGCGTCAGGACTGGCGTGGCTTTGGCGAAGTCGGGCGCGCCTTTGCCGGCTCGTTCTGGGCGCTGGCGATGACGGGGCTGATTATCTACGGCCTGTTAAGCGGGCTGGCGACGCCGACTGAAACGGCGATCGTGGCGAGCGTCTATGCTTTCATCATCGGTGCGTTCGTCTATCGCGAGCTTAAGATCCGCGATGTACCGGGTATTTTCATCGACAGCGCCATAGCCTCGGCCGGAATCCTCTCGCTGGTCGGATTTGCCAACGTCTTTGGCTGGATCCTGGTATCGGAACGGATCCCCCAGGCGATCGCCGATGGCGTGTTGTCGGTGACCGACAACCGCATCCTTGTCATCCTGATCATCAATCTTCTCTTGCTGTTTGTCGGCATGTTCATGGAGACGATCGCCGCGTTGATCATATTGTTCGTGCCGCTTTTGTCGCTGGCCCAGGCGGTCGGTATCGAGCCACTGCATTTTGCAACATTTGCGGTACTCAATTTGATGATTGGCCTGACGACACCGCCGGTCGGGGTGTGCCTGTTCGTTTGTGCGAACATCGCCAAATTGCCGCTGACGCCGGTGATCAAGGCGATCGCGCCATTTTTGCTGACGAATATTCTCGTTCTGCTGCTGGTTTCCTACGTGCCGGCCATTGCCACCTGGCTGCCATCGGTGGTGTTCGACTGACGATGGATGGTGCTGAAATCGGATTCTGGTAGACTATTCCCGGCACCACTCGGAGAATGCAGTATTATTATAGTTCGTACCGCTTGACCGGGTGCCTGAAAGCCGCGTAAACCCCGCAAAATCAACGTGCGGGGCATGGCGCAGCCTGGTAGCGCACCTGCTTTGGGAGCAGGGGGTCGCAGGTTCGAATCCTGCTGCCCCGACCATGTTGTACCGGCCTCAGCCGCTCAGGCTGTTTCCGCAAACCGGAAATGAGGAAGTCACGCCCATGACCGCCCGCATCTACAAGCCGGCCAAGACCGCAATGAGTTCGGGAAAAGCCAAAACCCAAAAATGGGTGCTGGATTATGCTCCCGATAGTGCCCGGCGGATCGAACCGCTGATGGGCTACACCTCAAGCGCCGATATGGCGAGCCAGATCCGCATGACATTCGACAGCCGCCAGGATGCCATCGACTATGCCAAGCGGCACAAGATTGCCTATCAGGTGATGGAGCCGGAAACGATGCGGCGGCGGCCGATGGCTTATTCGGACAATTTCCGGTTTGACCGCCGGCAGCCCTGGACACACTGAAAATAGTTCGGGAAAAATTCCGGGAGCAACAGGCAAACCGGTGTAGTTACAATAGGCTGGCCTGTTGCCCGCGGCGTTTGTCAGCGGGCAAAATTGAGCATGTGTTTGTGGCCCCGTAGCTCAGTTGGATAGAGCACCGGCCTTCTAAGCCGACGGTCGCAGGTTCGAATCCTGCCGGGGTCACCATTATTGCACGGTCCAAACCCAAAGATATGGGGATCAGCGGGTTTCTGCCGCCGCGAAAGCCTGATCGATATCGGCAATCAGGTCGGATACTTCCTCCAAGCCAATATGAAGCCGGAGTATCGGACCGCCGGCCCATTTTTCCTCACTGCGGTGTTTGTCGATATCGACAACAAGGGCGAGGCTGGCGTAGCCGCCCCACGAAAATCCAAGACCGAACAGGTTGAGCGCGTTCAGGAACCGTTCGGCCTGATCGTGATCGCCGCGATATTCGAAGGCGAACAGGCCGGTAGACCGGCCAAAGATGTTTTTCCAGTTTTCATGGCCGGCGCAGGAGGCAAAGGCCGGGTGCAGGATGCGGGCGACTTCGGGTCTGCCCTCGAGCCAGTTGGCTACTTCAAGCGCGCTCTTTTCGTGCTGGGCCAACCGCAGCGCCATGGTTCGCATACCGCGCAAGGTCAACCATATCTCTTCGGTGCCGGCCTGGTTGCCGAAGGACCAGTGGGTGCGCCGCAGCCGCGGCCACCAGGCGCGATTGGCGGCGATGGTGCCGATCAGCAGATCGGAATGGCCGGCCAGATATTTTGTGCCGGCCTGGATCGACATGTCGAAGCCATGGTCGAGGGGCTTGTATATCAGCGGAGTTGCCCAGGTGTTGTCCATGATCGTTGCGGCGCCAACGCTGTGGGCAAGCTCGACAATTGCCGGAATGTCCGGGGTTTCGAAGGTGCCGGATCCGGGGGCTTCAATGATTATCGCGGCGGTGTCTTCATTGACCTGATCGGCAAGGGCCTGGGTGGCCATCGGCGCATAGTAGATCGTGTCCATGCCGAAGCGGGCAAGGACAGAATCGCAAAACGACCGGGTCGGGTCATAAACATTGTCCGGCACAAAAACCGTGGTACCGGGCTTGGCGATTGTCATCAAGGCGGTGCTGACTGCGCTGGCGCCTGAAGGCAGCAACACACTGCCGGCGGCATTTTCCAGATCGGTGATGGCATCGGTCAGCGCTTCAATGGTCGGCGTGTTGCGCAAACCGTATGTATAGCGCTGGCTGCCCGGCGTGCGCATGTCGGCGGCATTGTCGTAAAGCAGGGTGGAGGCGCGGACGAGCGGCGGACCGATGGGATTTTGCCCCCCGACTTTAGTCGCAGTACTGCGGCCCGATCGCACCAGCCGGGTCAGCGGTGCCATTGGCGGCCCGGCGGCGGTATCATCAGAAATCTTGCTGGAAGGCGTGGAATTTGGCGTTCTGTCGCCACCGTTGGTTGGCCCGGAATTCGCCATGGATTAACACTCCGTTAGCGTTAACGATTATTGCACAAAATTGGCCGAATTCTGGAATCCGGGTCAGCTAACCCTTGACCGACGGTCACAATTGCCATGTGATGCGTGATATGGGCGGGCTTGCCAAGCATGGAAATACGAAACCGATACGCGGTTCCCATCGGAATTGCGTTTTCTTGGCATATGTATTTTCGGCATTCCCGCGCAAATCAATAAATAAGGGAGAGAATTAGTATCATGAACAAACGCATGATTTGCATGCTTGCGGGTGGCGCATTGGGCCTATCCGCAGCTGCTGCTTCGGCAGGCACACTTGATGATGTGAAAGCCAAGGGTTCCTTGCAGTGTGGCGTATCGACCGGCGTTGCCGGATTTTCGTTCACCGACGAAGCGGGCGAATGGCAGGGTTTTGACCCGGCCGTATGCCGCGCCGTTGCCGCCGCTATTTTCGGCGATCCGACAGCCGTCAAATTTACACCTCTGACGGGTAAAACGCGCTTTACGGCGCTCGCCTCTGGCGAAATCGATATGCTGTCCCGTAACACCACGTGGACGTTCAGCCGTGACGCTGATTTGAAGTTTACCTTCGTTGGCGTCAACTATTATGACGGTCAGGGCTTCCTGATCCGCAAGGATCTTGGTGTTTCCAGCGCCAAGGAACTGGACGGCGCGACGGTGTGCATCCAGACCGGCACCACGACCGAGCTGAACCTGGCGGACTATTTCCGCATCAACAATATCAGCTATGAGCCAGTGCCGATCGAGACAAATGCTGAAGCCCGCAACAACTATCTGGCTGGCTCGTGTGACGTCTACACGACCGACGCTTCCGGTCTTGCGGCAACCCGTTCGACATTTGATGATCCGGAAAACCATGTCATTTTGCCGGAGATCATTTCCAAGGAGCCGCTTGGTCCGCTCGTTCGTCATGGTGACGATCAGTGGGGCGATATTGTTCGCTGGACGCTGAATGCATTGATCATTGCCGAGGAAAAAGGCCTGACCAAGGACAATGTTGCGTCAATGGCCGGTGGCGGCGATGATCCGGAGATCAATCGTCTGCTGGGTGCAGAAGGTGAATATGGCGCTGTGATCGGCCTTAGCAAAGACTGGGCGATCAATGCGATTTCTGCCGGTGGCAACTACGGCGAAATCTTCGCCACTTATATTGGCGCCGATACGCCGATCGGTCTGGAGCGTGGCCTAAATGCGCTCTACACCAACGGTGGTCTTGTATACTCTCCGCCATTCCGTTGATCGGATAAGTTTCAAACGCCCCGCCAAATCTGGTGGGGCGTTTGTTCATCGGGTCCATAAACGCCTGTTGCAAGGGCAGTGATCCGGTCATTTTTCTGCCGCCATCGAAGGGACGCGATATGGCAGTTATGGAGCAAACATCTGCGGTCGGGTTCCGGCCGTCGATGTTATTGAGCGACACACGCTACCGGTCGATTACATTTCAGGTACTCATCTTATTCGCCCTGGCGCTGGGCATCGGTTTTTTGGCGAGAAACGCCGCAATAAATCTTGAAGCGCTGGGCAAGGGGCTGGGCTTCAGTTTTTTGTCCGATCCGGCTTCCTACGATATCAATCAACGGCTGATCGAGTATGATTCACGCTCACCCCATTGGCGGGCGGCAACGGTCGGCATTCTCAACACGCTGCTTATTGCGTTTATGGGCTGTATCGCTGCAACGCTCATCGGCGTTACCGCCGGCGTTTTGCGGCTTTCCAAGAACTGGGTCATTGCCAAGATCATGACGGTCTATGTGGAATTTATCCGCAATGTACCGGTGCTTTTGCAGATCCTGCTGTGGTACGGCATTTTTATCGAAACATTCCCCGGGCCCCGTCAGGCCGAGCCTTTGCTGGGCGGTGGGCTGGTGGTGACCAATCGCGGCATCTACGTGCCGGCGCCGGTTACCGAAAGTGGTTTCGGGTATGTGCTCATCGCCTTTGTGCTGGCGATTATCGGCATCATCTATTTCCGCCGACACGCCAAAAAGGTTCAGGAAGAAACCGGCAAGGCCTATCCAGTCATGTGGATCAGCCTGGCTATACTGGTTGTCCCGGCCCTGATCGTTTTCCTGATCATGGGTTCGCCGTTGACCTGGGAATTCCCCGAATTGAAGGGCTTTAATTTTCAGGGCGGCATATTTGCCCGAAATTCTCTGTTGGCGTTGTGGTTTGCCTTGTCGCTGTATACCGGGGCGTTCATCGCGGAAAACGTCCGCGCCGGCATTCTGGCGATCAGTCATGGCCAGACGGAAGCCGCCTATGCGCTGGGCATGCGGCCCAACCGCACCATGCGGCTGATCATTTTGCCCCAGGCGATGCGGATCATCATTCCGCCGCTGATCAGCCAGTATCTCAACCTGACCAAGAATTCGTCGCTGGCAATTGCGGTCGGGTACATGGATGCAACCGGCACATTGGGTGGCATCACACTCAATCAGACCGGCCGGGAAATGGAGTGCATCATGCTCCTGATGGCCTTTTATCTGGCTGTGTCCCTGCTGATATCCGCAGCCATGAATTTCTACAATGAACGCGTCAAGCTGCAGGAGCGTTGAGATGAGCGATCAAACATCCACCGCGCCCGACGGTTCGGGCGGCCCATCACAAACCAGGCAATATCCGCTTGGCGAAATCCCCGAAATGCCCGCGCCGGGGGCCACAACCGGTATCGTGGGGTGGATGCGCAACAATTTGTTCTCATCGATAACCAACACGATTTTGACACTGATTTCGCTGGCACTGCTGTTTGTTATTGTGCCGGGGGTTTTGAACTGGGCGTTTTTCGACGCCGTATTCAGCGCTGAATCCCGGGTTGCGTGCCGGGAAATTTCATCGGGCGCATGCTGGGCCGTTATCACGGCACGTTTCGACCAGTTTGTGTATGGATTTTATCCGACGGAATTGCGCTGGCGGGTCAATTTGACGTTTGTCTTCTTCGTCATCGCCTTGTTGCCGATCCTTTGGGATAATGTGCCTTATCGGCGGCAACTGTTCTGGCTGGCGACGGCATTCCCGGTGATCGCCTACATTTTGTTGCTGGGCGGTTTTGGTTTTGAGCCGGTGCAGACCGACAAGTTCGGCGGATTCCTGCTGACGCTGGTGATCGGTGTCACCGGCATTGCCATTTCGTTTCCCATTGGCGTTGTTCTGGCGCTGGGACGGCAATCGGACATGTTTGCCGCCCGGATTGTCAGCGTCGTATTCATCGAATTTATTCGCGGTGTGCCGCTGATCACGCTGTTGTTCGTAGCCTCCACCTTGCTCAACTATTTCCTGCCGCCGGGAACGACATTCGATCTGTTGTTGCGGGTCATCATCATGGTGACGCTGTTTGCCTCAGCCTACATGGCCGAAGTGATCCGTGGCGGGTTGGCGGCGGTGGCGCGCGGCCAGTATGAGGCCGGCGACGCCATGGGTCTGAACTACTGGCAGGGCATGCGGCTGATCATCCTGCCGCAGGCGCTGAAGGTTTCCATACCGGGCATCGTCAACACGTTTATCGGCCTGTTCAAGGACACCACTTTGGTGCTGATCATCGGTCTTCTCGATCCGTTGGGGATCACCGCACCGATCCTGGCCGACAGCAAATGGAACGGACTGTCGACGGAGCTTTACGTCTTCGTGGCCCTGTTCTTCTTCATCTGCTGTTTTTCCATGTCCCGTTATTCGCAATATCTGGAGCGCAAGCTTCATACCGGTCACAAACGTTAGGAACGAAACCATGTCCGTAACCGAAGGCGCCTCAGCACAGGCTGAGAAAATGGAATTTGCGATTTCTGACGAAATTGCCATTCAGATCACCAACATGAACAAGTGGTATGGCGATTTTCATGTGCTGCGCGATATCAGCCTGACCGTCAATCAGGGCGAGCGGATCGTCATTTGCGGCCCTTCAGGGTCTGGCAAATCGACAATGATCCGCTGCATCAACCGGCTGGAAGAGCACCAGAAGGGCACGATCATCGTTGACGGGATCGAGTTGAGTACTGATTTGAAGAATATCGATCACGTGCGACGAGAAGTCGGCATGGTGTTTCAGCACTTCAATCTGTTCCCGCATCTGACCATTCTGGAGAACTGCACGATGGCGCCGATCTGGGTGCGCAAGATGCCCAAGAAGGAAGCCGACGAGGTGGCGATGAGTTTTCTGGAACGGGTGAAAATCCCCGAGCAGGCCAACAAGTATCCCGGTCAGCTTTCCGGTGGCCAGCAGCAGCGGGTGGCGATCGCCCGTTCGTTGTGCATGGCGCCGCGTATCATGCTGTTTGACGAACCGACCTCGGCACTCGATCCGGAGATGATCAAGGAAGTGCTCGATGTAATGGTCGGGCTGGCGCAAGAGGGCATGACCATGTTGTGCGTAACCCACGAAATGGGCTTTGCGCGCCAGGTGGCCAACCGGGTGATCTTCATGGATAACGGCCAGATCATCGAAGAAAACGAGCCAGAGCCGTTCTTCACCAATCCGCAGCACGAGCGCACCAAACTGTTCCTGTCGCAAATCCTGCACTAGGCGCCAAATTCGCATAGAAAAGCGGATTACCACTGATGGACCAAACAAAGGCCGAGGACATCGCGGCGGCCTACACGGCCGCCTGGAATTCACGGTCGCCTGAGGCTGTTGCCAGCTTTTTTGCGGAAGAGTGTCATTTCATCATCAATCGCGGCGAACCCTGGACCGGTCGTTCGGGCGTGGCTGAAATGGCGGCGGGTTTTTTCGCCGATGTGCCTGATCTGGTATTGGTGTGCGACAAGGTGCGAGCCGCTGGCGATCACGTGGTGTTTTTGTGGACCTTTGCCGGCACCCATTCGGGAACCGGAAATTCTCTCAACATTAGCGGTTGGGAAGAACGGGAATTTGACTCCGACAACAAAGTGAAATTTTCGCTGGGCTGGTATGATGCCGAGCTATATCAGGCCCAGGTGGATGGCGTGGAGCCCGCGTAATTTGTGTTTTGCTTGTCGGCACCGGCAACACGGAGCATTCGCCAATCGCTGATGTAAAAACCCCGCCAAACTGGCGGGGTTTTTCGTTTCAGTATCAGGATTTAACCGGCCAGCCCTGATTGCCCGCGCCAGTCGGTCCAGTTCTGATCAGCAGGAATAGTACATGTCGAATTCGACCGGGTGCGGCATCATTTCGTACCGCATGTTTTCTTCCTCTTTCAGCTCGATATAGGCATCGATCTGGTCGTCATCCATAACGCCACCGACTTTCAGGAAGTCCCGATCGTCGCTGGCCGCTTCCAGTGCCTCGCGCAAGGAACTGCAGACGGTGGGAATGCCTTTCAGCTCCTCTGGCGGCAGATCGTAGAGATCCTTGTCCATCGGGTCGCCCGGATGGGTCTTGTTCTTGATTCCGTCAAGGCCGGCCATGAGCATGGCGGTGAACGCCAGATACGGGTTGGCGGTCGGATCGGGAAAGCGGACTTCCATACGCTTGCCCTTGGGCGAGACGGTGTAGGGGATGCGGCAGGAGGCTGACCGGTTGCGGGCCGAATAGGCCAGCAAAACCGGCGCTTCATAACCTGGCACCAGACGCTTGTAGGAGTTGGTCGAAGGGTTGGTGAAGGCGTTCAGCGCCTTGGCGTGTTTAAGGACACCACCGATATAGAACAGGCACTCTTCCGACAGGTCGGCATACTGGTTGCCGGCAAAGACCGGTTCGCCGCCCTTGAAGATCGACTGATGGACATGCATTCCGGTGCCGTTGTCGCCGAAGACCGGCTTGGGCATGAAGGTCGCCGATTTGCCGTAGGCCTGCGCGGTCTGGTGGATGCAATATTTGTAGATCTGCAATTTGTCGGCAATCCGAACCAGCGTGTCGAATTTCATGCCGAGTTCGTGCTGGGCGGCGCCTACTTCGTGGTGATGCTTTTCGGTCTCGACACCCATCTGCGCCATATACATCAGCATATCGGAGCGCAGGTCTTGCGCCGAATCGATCGGCGGCATCGGGAAATAACCGCCCTTGGTGCGCGGCCGATGGCCGAGATTGCCGGCTTCATATTCCGACCACATGTTGGAGGGCAGTTCGCTGGAATCGAGCAGGAAGCCGGTATTGTAGGGTTCGGTCGAAAAGCGCACATCGTCAAACACGAAAAATTCGGCTTCCGGACCGAAATAGGCGGTGTCGCCAATGCCGGTCGACTGCAAATACGCCAGCGCCTTCTTGGCGGTCATGCGCGGGTCGCGGTTATAGCCTTCACCCGATAATGGCTCCAGGATGTCGCAGAAGATCGCCAGGGTCGGCTGGGCGAAGAACGGGTCCATCGTCGCCGTTTCCGGATCCATCATCAATGTCATGTCGGACTCGTTGATGGCCTTCCAGCCGGCAATCGAAGAGCCGTCAAACATG
>CAXMRP010000119.1:0-13303 GCA_964196155.1 uncultured Polyangiaceae bacterium | reverse complement strand
ATCGTAGCCGTCGATCGCTGTATTGCTGCTCTGACAACGTGAGTGGTCTTGGCGCTGCCGTGTAGTACCTGTCCCATAGAGCCTCCCTGAGTGATGGAATATGGTTTAAACTGATTCCATCACTTCGCGGGACCAAACACCCTAGGCCGCCGTCCGCGACCGGCGCTGGCGGGCGATCTCCGGGGAAATATCCACCCGATTGGCCCCGGACTCCGACTTGGCATATTCTTCGCGCAGATACTGGGAAATGACCTGTTCGACCATTTCATTGAAATTCGCCGATTTGTACAAATTGATCTTGTAGACCGGCAGGTCCGGCAATCCGCTATTGTCCGGCACGACCGCCAGTCCGGGATAAGATATGTCCGGCAGTTGCGCAAAAATCGCAAAGTCCGCGGCAATCGTCGCATAGACGGCGCCTTCCGACTGGGTATCGATTGCCATTTTCCAGTCCCGCCCGGCTTCATCAAGCGCCGCGATCGCCGGTATGCGAAAGGCGCAAATTCGTTCGAACGCCAGCGGCACCGGGTCGTCTTTCCACACGCAGCCGCCGTCCACACCAACCCACACCATCTGCTTTTCCGCCAGCGTCTCGCCGCCCGGATCAATCCCCTGCTCCGTGGTCAGGATCATGTCGATATCGCCGTCAGCCAGCCGCTGTTTCAACGTTGCGGTGTTCGACGCATCCAGATTGATCCGCACCCGTGGAAATGCCCGCCGCAGCCGTTTCAATACCCGGGGGATCACCGGATTGACGATGTCGTGGGGCACGCCGAGCGATACTTCGCCGTCATATTCGACCTCTGTCATCCGCCGCCATGTCTCGTCGTTGAGCGCCAGGATTTTGCGCGCATAGGAAACCAGCACTTCGCCTTCCGGCGTCAGTTTGACCGACCGGCCGGCTTTTTCCAGAAGCGGCCGGTCAAATGTCTCCTCCAGCCGCTTGAGTTGCATGGAGACAGCCGACTGGGTGCGGTTCAAGCTGTTGGCCGCCCGCGTCACCCCACCCATTTCGGCGACCATGACAAAACTGCGCAACGCCGTGACATCGAGATTTCGCATCGGTCGATCCATCGCAAAAGAGTTTGATCCATCACAAAAGAAGATGAAAGAAGACCATTACATCAACAATTATGAAGGAAAACACCCGATCAGTCAAAAATTTGGCCAACGGCTGGCTAAACGCCCAATTCGAAACCAGACAAACACCAAGCGAACACCAAACCATTTCCCAAACGAAATGCCCGGATTACAGCGAAACCCAGCGCCGCTCCTTGGCCGACTGGAACACCGCATCGATCATTTCCATGTTCAAAATCGTCGTCTCCAGCGGCACCACCTGTTCCCCTTCGCCGCGAATGGCGCGGGAAAAAAGATCGCCCTGGATCGTGTACTGGTCGACCACATCAAAGGCGATCTCGCGAGCGCCCGGCCCGTCCAGCCCACTGCCGTCATCGACAAAAATCCGTGTCGGCACATCTGGCGGTGGGTTAAACGGAATCTCGATCTCGATCCGCCCCTTGGTGCCCAGCGCCTGCACTTTTTGATACGGCACAAGCTGGGTAGAGACCATGAACTGGGAGTGGCCGCTGGGATACTCAACCAGTGCCGAGGCCAGCCGGTCGGATTTGAAAGTCGGGTCAAATTCCACTGTAGAAACAATACGTTGCGGCCGTTCGCCAAACAGGAATTGCGGCATGGTCAGCGCATAGCAGCCGATATCGTAGATTGCCCCACCACCGATATCGGCCATGTTGCGGACATTGGCCGGATCGACGTTGAAGTAGGAAAAGACCACGGTGACTGATCGCAGGTCGCCGATGATGCCGTCGTTGATCAGCTCACGCGCTTTCAGCCACTGCGGATGCGAGCGGGTCATGAACGCTTCCTGGATCAGCACGCCATTGCGGTCCCGCGCCGCGATCAGTTGCCGCGCTTCTTCCGCGTTCATCGCCACTGGCTTTTCGCACAGCACATGCTTGCCGGCATCGGCCGCCTGTATCGATAGCGGCACATGAAGATGATTGGGCAGCGGATTATACACCGCCTCGATCTCGGGATCAGCCAGCATTGCTTCATAGGAACCGTAGGATTTTTCGATGCCGAGTTGATTCGCCGCCGCCCGCGCTTTCTCTTCAGACCGCGACGCAATCGCCACCACATTGCACATCTTCCCGGCTATCATCGCCGGATTGACTTTCTCCATGCCGATATTGGCGGTTGAGATAATTCCCCATTTGACCTTGTCCAAAATGCTTCTCCCCGTTTGCGCTGTTGTCGCCGCGTATTTTGTATCGCCGCGTTTATTGTAGCGCCATTACATGGCTTTGGCGGCCGTCTTTGGCAACAGCGCAGCGGAATATTCAGGCCGCATAAGGCGGGATTTCCTATCAGTAATCCACGCCACCAGATAACTGTGCTAAGAACCGGAATTGCGGCAGCAGGCTGGATCGCTGTGCGGCAGTTCATACGGTCAGCGTAATTGCGGAGTTGAGGGTGATGTCGACAGAAAAACAATCCGATACCGGTGCAACCATCCACCATCTTCGCGCCCCCAACCGGCTTGAGCCGCACAATCCGGCAGTGCCCTTCAATCCCGATTGGGTGGACAAAGTCGCGGTCAATCGCTCGGCCACCGAACGCCGCACTGCAACGCTGACCACCCGCCGCACCGTCAAGAAACAGTGGCAGGCCGCATGGCTGGTGCAGGCCCTGCAATGTATCGACCTGACCACCCTCAATGGCGACGACACCGCCGGCCGGGTACGCCGCCTGTGCGCCAAGGCCCGCCAGCCCCTGCGCGCCGACCTGAAAACCGATCTCGGCCTTGCCGATCAGACCATCCTTGTCGGCGCGGTATGCGTCTATCACCGCTTCATCGAAACGGCAGTCGAAGCGCTTCAAGGCACGGACATTCCCGTCGCCGCCGTTTCCACCGGTTTTCCCGACGGTCTTTCGCCACTTAAAACCCGGCTGCAAGAGATCGAAGCCTCGGTTGCCGCCGGGGCCCGCGAAATCGATATTGTCATCACCCGCGAACATGCGCTGACCGGCAACTGGCAGGCGCTCTACGACGAGATCGCCGCCTGCAAGTCCGCCTGCGGTCCGGCGCACATGAAAACAATATTGGGTACCGGCAATCTGAAAACCCTGCGCAATGTCGCCCGCGCCTCGTGGGTCGCCATGATGGCCGGTTCCGACTTCATCAAGACCTCCACCGGCAAGGAAGGCATCAACGCGACCCTGCCCTTATCACTGACCATGGTGCGCGCCATCCGCGCCTACGGCGACGCTACCGGCCATATCGTTGGCTTCAAACCCGCCGGCGGCATTTCCACCGCCAAGGACGCGCTGGCCTACCAGTTCCTGATGAAAGAGGAACTGGGTAATGACTGGTTGCGCGCCGGCCTGTTCCGCTTTGGCGCCTCATCGCTGCTGGCCGATATCGAACGCCAGCTTGAACACTTTACAACCGGCCGCTACGCCTCGCTCGACCATCACGCGCTGGTCTGACCTACCGTCAGACACGCAACAGCAAACCACGGGAACCGATCCATGTCCGTCGCAGAAATTCTTGAAACCCTGGACTATGGTCCCGCTCCTGAAAGCGATGCGGAGGCCCGCAACTGGCTGGCCGGCCACAAAAAGGGTCACCATCTGTTCATCGGCGGCAAATGGGTCGCGCCAAAATCCGGCAAATGGTTTTCAACCAGCGAGCCGGCCACCGGCAAGGCGCTGGCCCGGATCGCCAACGGCAACGCCGCCGACATCGACCGGGCGGTCAAGGCCGCGCGCAAGGCGCAACCGGCGTGGGCGGCCCTGTCCGGCCACGAGCGCGCCCGTCATCTCTATGCCATTGCCCGGATCATCCAGCGCAACAGCCGGCTGCTCGGCGTTGTCGAAGCCCTGGACAATGGCAAACCGATCCGCGAGACCCGCGACATCGATATCCCGCTGGTCGCCCGGCATTTCTACCACCATGCCGGCTGGGCGCAGCTGATGGAAACTGATCTCGCCGACCGCCAACCGCTTGGGGTGTGCGGTCAGATAATTCCGTGGAACTTCCCACTGCTGATGCTGGCCTGGAAGATTGCCCCGGCCATTGCGCTGGGCAATACGATTGTTCTCAAACCTGCCGAATTTACGTCGCTCTCCGCACTATTGTTTGCCGAGCTATGCGAGCGTGTCGGTCTGCCACAAGGTGTCGTCAACATTGTCACCGGCGAGGGCGCCACCGGCGCGGCGCTGGTCGACCATGCGGACGTCGACAAGATCGCCTTCACCGGCTCGAACGATGTTGGCCGCATCATCCGCAAAGCCACCGCCGGGACGGGCAAGGCACTGACGCTTGAATTGGGCGGTAAGTCTCCGTTCATCGTTTTTGACGACGCCGATATCGATGGCGCCATCGAGGGCGTGGTCGACGCCATCTGGTTCAATCAGGGCCAGGTTTGCTGCGCCGGCTCCCGGCTGCTGGTACAGGAAGGCATCCACGACACGTTCATCGCCCGACTGAAGGCCCGCATGGAGACCCTGCGTGTCGGCGACCCGCTGGACAAGGCCATCGACATCGGCGCCATTGTCGATCCGGTGCAACTGGAGCGCATCAAGGAACTGGTGGCAATCGGTGCCAGCGAAGGCGCGGAAGTCTGGCAGCCCTCTGCCGCCCTGCCCGAAATCGGTTGTTTTTATCCACCGACGCTGATCACCGGCGTCCACCCAGCGGCGACCGTCGCCCGCGTGGAAATTTTCGGCCCGGTGCTCACTGCCATGAGCTTCCGCACTCCCGATGAGGCCGTAACGCTGGCCAACAACACCGCCTATGGTCTGGCCGCCAGCGTCTGGTCGGAATCGATCAATCTGGCGCTCGATATTGCGCCGAAGATCAAGGCCGGCGTCGTCTGGGTCAATTCCACCAACCTGTTCGATGCCTCCGCCGGTTTTGGCGGCTACAAGGAGAGCGGCTTTGGCCGGGAGGGTGGCCGCGAGGGGTTATTCGCATACACACGCCCGATTCCGGTAAAGCCACCAGCAAAAGTGGCCGTTGCAAAAGGCAGGATAGCTAGCCCGCCGGCTGCTGTCGGCACGATCGACCGCACAGCCAAAATGTATATCGGCGGCAAACAGGCTCGCGCCGACAGCGGCTATTCGCTGCCCGTCAACGCACCCGATGGCACGCTGATCGGCGAGGTCGGTCAGGGCAACCGCAAGGATATCCGCAATGCCGTCGAGGCCGCCCGCAAGGCTACCGGCTGGCCCTCGGCCAGCGAGCACAACCGGGCGCAGGTGCTATTCTATATCGCCGAAAATCTCGACGCCCGCGTCGACGAATTCGCCCACCGCATCGCCGCGATGACCGGTACCGGCCTGCCCCGCGCCCGCAGGGAAGTTTCAGCCAGCGTCGCCCGGCTGTTTGCCAATGCCGCTTGGGCCGACAAATATGACGGCGCCGTCCACCGTCCGCCGATGCGCGGTTTGGCGCTCGCGATGAACGAGCCGGTCGGCGTCATCGGCATCACTTGCCCGGCCTCCGCGCCGCTTCTGGCGTTTGTCTCATTGATCGCGCCGGCTATCGCGCTCGGCAATCGCGTCATCGTCATTCCGTCTGGCCCGCATCCGCTGGCGGCGACTGATTTCTACCAGGTGCTGGAGACTTCTGATGTCCCTGCCGGTGTCGTCAACATTATCACCGGCGATCAGGCCGCCCTGGGTGTTGAACTGGCCAAACACGATGCGGTCGATGCGATTTGGCATTTTGGCGCGCCAGAACTTGCCGCCGACATTGAAATCGCCTCTGCCGGGAATCTGAAGCAAACCTGGACTCAAGTCCAACCCCGCGACTGGTATGCCAATGGTACGGGCCGCGAGGAATTGCGTCACGCTACACAGGTCAAGAATATCTGGATCCCCTATGGCGAATGAAGGTGCGGCAGAACCGGCGCTCTATGTCGGCCTGATGAGCGGCACTTCATTTGACGGTATCGACGCGGCACTGTTGACAACCGATGGCCAGTCGCAGATTGACGCCGGCCCGGCCTGCGCTACCGAATATGACAAGCCTTTCCGCGAGCGGTTGCGCGCTGTCATGGGCAAACGGCAAGCACCGCCAGATTTGATTGCCGATCTGACAGACCGCCACGCCGATTGTGTTGCGACACTGTTGGCGGAAAACAACATCGCCTCCGATCAGGTCACCGCCGTCGGTTTCCACGGCCAGACGATCTTTCATGACCCTGCTAATCGCCTGACGGTGCAGATCGGTGACCCGGCACGGTTGGCGGATCGAACCGCCATCGATGTTGTCGCCGACTTCCGCCTTGCCGATGTCGCCGCCGGCGGCGAGGGCGCGCCGATCGCGCCGATCTATCACAAGGCCCTTCTGGCCGGCAGGCCGTTACCGGCGGTGATGGTCAATATCGGCGGCGTCGCCAATGTCACCTGGACCGATGGCGAACGGTTGCTGGCTTTTGACTGCGGACCGGGCAATGCCCCGATCGACGATTTTTTGCGTGCCAACAATGGCCCATCCTACGACGATGGCGGAAATTTGGGTCTGGCGGGCGCAATCGACGATGCAGCTGTCACTTCATTCCTCGATCAGCCCTATTTCGCCCGGATACCGCCCAAGTCCCTCGATCGCAATGAACTCACTTTGCCTGATCTTGGCCATACGAGCATCGCCGTTGGCGCGGCGACACTGGCGGCGATCTGTGTGTCCGGCATTACAGCGGCAACCCGCTGGTTTCCCGCCCCGGCCACACGCTGGATCGTCAGTGGCGGTGGCCGACTCAACGGTGCCATCATGGCCGGACTGCGCAAAAACATTTCAGCACTGGTTATAGCAGCCGAAGACGCCGGCATCGATGGCGGCAATCTGGAAGCCCACATGATCGCCTATCTGGTGGCCCGCTCAAATGCCGGCCTTCCCCTGACCTTCCCCGGCACCACCGGCGTCGATGCACCGCAAACCGGCGGGCGCCACTATTCCGCCGGTTCCACGAAATCACGCGCAGGATCGGTGGCATTATCAAGCGCGGCGGCAAGGGCGGTCGTGGCCCGATGAATCAGATCACGTGTGAAAACGATATCGAGCGGGGCCTGGCTGAACTGTTTGCCGCCGATCCGCGGCTGATCGCCGTCCATGACGTGGCAAAGGTCGCGCCGCTTCGCCTGCGCAAGGGCGATTTCGAGGGCCTCGCCTCCATTATCGTTTCCCAGCAGATATCAAAATCCGCCGCCGAATCCATCTGGTCACGGGTCATCGCCTGCGTAAATCCGCTCACCGCGCCAGCGATTACCGCGACCGAAGATGCCGATCTTCAGGCGTGCGGCCTGTCCCGGCCGAAAATCCGCACGTTTCGCGCTATCGCCGAGGCTTGCGAAAACGGTCTGGACCTGACCGGCCTGCACACCTTGCCGCCGGACGAAGCCTTCACCGCCATGACCGCCATCAAGGGTATCGGGCCATGGACCGCGGAAGTCTATTTGCTGTTTTGTTGCGGCCATGGTGACATATTCCCCGCTGGCGATATCGCCCTGCAAAACGCCGTGCAGGACGCATTTGACTTGAAAAATCGACCCGGCGACAAAGAATTGCGCAAGATCGCTGCCTTGTGGTCGCCCTGGCGCGGCATTGCCGCCCGCCTGTTCTGGGCATACTACACTGCCTGCCGGAACGGACGCGAAGTCATCCCGGTTTGAAAGCGCGGATAATCCATGATTGACGGTCCAAGGGTGAACCCAGCGTCCGGCGGCCAAGCCAAAAGCCTGGTAGTCTTTCTCCACGGCTACGGTGCCAATGGCGACGACTTGATTGCCATTGGCCGCCAGTGGCAGGCCGCAATGCCGGACACGGCCTTTGTCGCGCCCCACGCCCCCGATGCGGTATCTGAACCCGGAACGCCCCCCGGTTTTACCGGCCGCCAGTGGTTCCCGCTTACCATGCGCGATCCCAATGAGTACAAAGCTGGCATCACCGATGCCTTGCCAGCCCTTGGCGTCTTTCTCGATCAGGAAATGGCCCGCCACGGGGTTACCGACGCGCAGACCGCCCTGGTTGGGTTCTCGCAAGGCACAATGATGGCCCTCGGCGCGGGACCAACCCGCCGGTTGGCCGGCATAGTCGGCTTTTCCGGTCTGCTCGCCGACCCGACCGCGTGGACTAACGACAATACCGTTGATGGCACAGAACCGCCGCCCGTTCTGTTGATCCACGGCGAAGCCGACGAGGTGATTCCGGTTCAGGCGCTGTTTGCCGCCATCGCCGGCCTTGGCGCATCAAAAACTAAGCTGGAATGGCACGTCACACCAGGTCTTGGTCACGGCATCGACGCCGACGGATTGTCTATAGCCGGCGATTTCCTGCGCCGGGTTCTGGCCACACCAAACGGTGCGTAACCAGCAACTTTTGCGATTTTTCCACGCCTGACATAGGCTTGGCATTCAAGACCGGCACAATACGGCACTGCGCATCACCTCTGATTTGGCCGAACGCACTGGTAGCCATAGGGGTTGCGCGCGCCATCGTGGGTGGCATTATGGGAAGTGCCCGGCGCAAATCGGCCCGGTTGAACGAGGAGTTGGACGAAACAGCATGACTGTTCACGCCCCACTTGAGGCGCATCCAGCGCTGGTGCTCAACGCCGATTATCGCCCACTCAGCTATTACCCGCTGTCTTTGTGGTCATGGCAGGACACGATCAAGGCGGTGTTTCTGGACCGAGTCAACATCGTGTCAGATTACGACCTGGCCGTGCACAGCCCCAGTCTGGCCATGTCGTTACCCAGTGTCGTCTCGCTGAAAAGCTACATCAAGCCGTCTCGCAATCCGGCGTTTACCCGGTTTAATGTGTTTTTGCGTGACCGGTTTCAGTGCCAGTATTGCGGTTGCCCGAACGATCTGACCTTTGATCATCTGATCCCCCGCTCGCGCGGCGGCCAGACCACCTGGGCCAACGTCATCACCGCCTGCGCCGGGTGCAATCTGGCCAAAAGTAACAAGAGTTGCAAAGAAATCGGCATGCACCCGAACCAGCTGCCGTTTGAGCCTACCGTCTATGATCTGCACAACAATGGCCGGCTGTTTCCGCCCAACTATCTACACGACAGCTGGATGGATTATCTCTACTGGGATGCCGAGCTGGAGCCATAAGCCCGGGCAACACCGAGCAGGCCGAGCAGGCAAAGCCCCGCCGCGATCACCGCATTCCAGCCGGCGAACGACAGTCCGGCCAACCGCCACACTGCATCGGTACAGCTTGGCCCGATGGTCGGCGTTTTCAGCGCGTCGAGCATTTGCCCGGTATCGGCTGGCCCCGAACCTGCAACGCCGCAAGACGATGGCCCCGGCCAGAATGTCCATTCGGCTCCGGCGTGGTAGATACCCAGTATCACACCATAACCCATGACCAGCGCGAACAGCGCGAACAGTGCTGCCGTTAACCGCCAGCGCGTCGCCAGACTTGCCAAAACAAGAGCCACCGCGGCAAGCGGGATTCCGACATAATAGGGCGCACGCTCCTTCAGGCAAAGCGCACAGGGCTCATAGCCGCCAATATGCTCGTAGCCGAGTGCGGCAAGGATAGTCGCCACAGCGACAAAAAGCGCCAGGCCGGCAATCCGCACCGGCCCGCCCAGAAAGCCAAATGCCAAGGCAGGGGAAGATCCGCTTGATCCGCTTTTTCCAGTTTCAACGCTCATGATTACTCCAAAATCAGGGTTCAGCCCGTCAGTCAGTGCAAAAACTTGACCGCAACAAACCCGCCGACCAGCAACGCCATGCCCAGCGTGAACATCAGGCCAAGACGCTTTTCGATGAACTCCCGGATCGCCGGACCGAACAGATAGAGCAGTCCGGCAACGGCAAAGAACCGCACCGTACGGGCGACAATAGCCGCGACGATGAAGATGGGAAGCGATAACATTGTCGCGCCCGAGGCAATAGTGATCACTTTAAAGGGAAAGGGTGTAACGCCGGCGATCAGCACGGCCCAGGCACCCCATTCATTGTATTTGGCGGCGAAGGCTTCGAACGCTTCGCTATAGCCATAAAAGTCAAGGATCGGCTGCGCCACCGTCTCAAAAACCAGCGCCCCGATCGCATAGCCGAGCAGCGCACCCAGCACGGACGAAGCCGTACACAAAAAGGCATACGACCAGGCCCGCGACCGATTGGCGATGACCATTGGCGCCAGTAGCGCATCCGGCGGGATCGGAAAGACTGAGCTTTCCGCAAACGACACCAGGCACAGCGCGCCTATCGCGTTGCGGCTGCCGGCAAGGCGCATCGTCCAGTCGTAAAGAGCGCGCAACATGGAATCATTTATCCCAAAAAATTTATGTCCGCCGATTACCGGTTTTTCGCCAATAGCGAAAGGTTGCCGCAACGCGCAAAGGCCACACCGGATTATCGCGATCAAATTGCCAACAATCCGGTTGACCCGCCGCCGCGGCCTTCTATGATCCGCCGGCGCTGCGCACCGGTGCGCAAGGCTTCGGCCAAATGCCCGGGCCTGTTTGTTGCAAATCTCGCGTCAACACTTGTGGCGCAAAGAGCAACAAACCGGATCGCAAAGCGCTGGTGGCCCCTGTGGCGAAATTGGTAGACGCGGCAGACTCAAAATCTGTTGCCTTCACGGGCGTGCTGGTTCGAGTCCGGCCAGGGGCACCATCACATAGCTGAACATAGATCCATATTTATCTCTTAAAATCAGACAGTTAATGGATAACACGCGGGTGATCCATGGCCGAGTGCGGGCTGAGCTTGCGCATACATGAACATTGCAAACCGCTGCTACACGTGCATATTATGAGACTATAGCGAGACTAAGAGGCGATGAATGGCTACGGTTCGTCTGACGGATTTGTCAATTCGTAACCTGCCAATTCCAGAAATTGGGCAGCGAACCTATCGGGACGAGGCACTAAAAGGATTCGGTGTGCGTGTTTCCCAAGGCGGCACAAAAACCTTCACGCTCATGCATGGGCCGGATAGGCGACTAAAGACGATTGGCCGGGTCGGAGTCATATCACTCGCGCAAGCGCGCCAAAAAGCGAAACACATCCTGGCGGCACATACACTCGGCATTGAGGATGAAGATGATAACATCGACATCCATTTCACAGATGCAGTGGAGCAGTTCATTTCTGCTTATTGGGCAAAAAACAAACCCTCTACAGCGAAGGAGACCGAAAGGCTTATTCGCCGACACTTCAACTTCGAACGACCCGTCTCCGAAATCAAAACGGCAGACATTACGAATATTATCGACCGACTTTCCGCAACTCCTTCTGAACAGCAGCACACTTTTGTTGCGGCCCGCCATCTTTTCAAATGGTTCCAACGCCGGAGGCTAATTTCACTGTCTCCGCTTCAGGGGGTCGAAGCGCCCCAACGACCGATTTCACGAGATCGCGTCCTGGACGAATATGAACTCACCACCATTTACACGGCGCGAAATGACACATACGGCGTAATCGTCCGGATGCTCATATTAACTGGGCAACGGCTTGGCCAAATCACACACATGCGCACCGAACATGTCGATCGAAAAGAACGAACGATCACATGGCCCGCGGAAATCATGAAAGGCAATCGTTCCCATACAATTCCTTATGGCGATTCGGTGGCCGCAATCCTGGAAATGTGTCTTGGCGATGGGCTTTTATTCCCGGCAAATAGAAACAGACTGAAGCCATTCAATAATTTCTCGAATGCCAAGAAGCAGCTGGATGAAACACGTCATATGCCACATTGGACGCTTCACGACCTGCGCCGTTCTGTGACAACCATGTGGGCAGCACTTGGCGTCCAGCCCCACGTCTGCGAACGCTTGCTGGCCCATTCGTCCGGCATAATCTCCGGCGTTGCAGCCGTCTACAACCGTCACGCATACATGGACGAAATGCGCGAAGCGATCTCTGCTTATGAGGGCCATCTCGCCAAACTGATTGCTGACTGATAATCTTCACTGGCCTCGGGCATTGTCGTAACCCGAGCATCGCGATGCTCTTCAATCATGGAGAGATCGTGATGAGGATATTATCAAAACGGCAGCTGAAGGAGCTTGTTCTTTACTCGCCACAACATGTCGCACGGCTGGAAGCAGCCGGCCAATTCCCCAAGCGGGTACAGCTTGGCGCCAACAGAGTGGGATGGGTTGAGGACGAAGTGTTGGACTGGCTCCAGGAGCGCATTGCCCGTCGAGATGAAACCTGACCGACACTCCTGAAAAGGAGCTGGGGTGATCGGGCGTGCACAGCCCGGTCACCTCTTTTCTATTCATCAAATCAAAAAAAGCAGACGTCACCAATTCCGCTTAACCCTCAATAGGGGACATGCGAAGTCCGGCGGCCGACAGCTGCTTGTGATGCGGTGGACGGCTCCGGCCCAACGGCATCGCAATGTGCCAAAGTTGTGGTTTCTATGAACCACAGGGAAACGGGAGCCATCCATGAAGGAAGTTACCACGATAGGTGTTGATCTTGCGAAGAACGTTTTTCAGGTCCACGGCATTGATGCTGAGGGTGGCGTGATTGTCTGCCGCCAATTGAGGCGGGCTCAGATGCTAGTTTTCTTCAGGAAGAAGCCGCCCTGCCTGGTCGGTATGGAGGCCTGCGCCACCGCGCTCCATTGGGCACGGCAACTGATTGAACTTGGCCATGAGGTCAAGCTGATGCCGCCGAGCTATGTGAAGCCTTACGTCAAACGCAACAAGAACGATTCGGCGGACGCGGCGGCGATTTGCGAGGCGGTGACCCGGCCGACGATGCGGTTCGTTGCGGAGAAGAGCGCCGAACAGCAGAGCGTACTGATGCTGCACCAACACCGGAACTTCTGGTCCGCCAACGGACCATGCTGGTCAACGCCATCGGCTGATCGCAATCTCATGGAATGGTGTTTCAGCAGGGCGATTTCAGGCAAATCTGTTTTTGTCAGAAGCCGGAAGGAGAATGAGATTCTGCAAATTCTCTATGGTCACGCCCGGCTGGGACTTTATCAACAATATCGGCACGATGCGGAAGTGCAACCAGCGTCTCGCGACTTCCGCCCCCGGGGGCTTAACGGACATCAGAATCGTCATTCGCTACTTCCGTTGTTGACCTAGGCTGTATAAAAACGTTTGAACTTTTCAGTGGCGTAGAATGGATTTCTCAATGATCCTGAAAACGGCGGAATTCTTGCGGTGAACGCAATCAAATAAGCTGATTTCGAGAACCATATTCTACGGATTTTGACAGGGTTTGCGTTTTCACACAGCCAAGACCCAATTTGGAAGTCATTCCAAATTCGCGACCTTTAGTT
>CAXMRP010000118.1:0-2725 GCA_964196155.1 uncultured Polyangiaceae bacterium | reverse complement strand
CCATACAAATCCACTCGCTTCATCCCCGCCCTCTGCCAAAAACAGAAGGCTACCACTGGCTCAGTTTTGCTCCGGCCAAGCAGGCCGCTCAGTGGGGGATTATTGCGCCGGCGTTCTCAGGAAATTGTTATGACAACGCCGTCGTCGAGACCTTCTTCAAGACGCTGAAGGCGGAGCTCATATGGCGCCAAACCTGGCGGACCAGGCGGCAAGCCGAAATGGCCCTGTTCGAATACATAAATGGATTTTACAATCCACGCCGACGCCACTCAACACCGGGTGGGAAAAGCCCAATCGCATTCGAACGAAAAGCAGCTTAAACGAGAAACGGACCCGGAATTAAAACGGGACAAATCCAGTCCCACAATTCAAGAAAACTGGTAAGCAATTTTGCTTTTGCCCGCATCCATTTCGCTCATTAAGATCGAATGCAACCGGACACGAGCGAAATAGATGGGGAAGCGGCAGAGTATGAGCAGATTCGAACGGCTGTTCCAGAACCGGAAACCGGTCATCGGCATGGTGCATCTCAGCGCCTTGCCGGGCGCGCCCCTTTTTGATCGCGAAGCCGGTCTCGATGGGATGATCGAAAGCGCTGCAGCCGATCTTGCCGCCCTGCAAACCGCCGGTTTTGACGCTCTCATGTTCGGTAACGAAAACGACCGGCCATACGAATTCGAAGTCGACCCCGCATCGACGGCGACGATGGCCTTTGTTATCGGCAAATTGCGCGACCGGATCACCCTGCCCTTCGGAGTCAATGTCCTGTGGGATCCGATGAGCACTATTGCGCTGGCGGCTGCGACCGGCGCGCACTTCGTGCGCGAAATATTCACCGGCACCTATGCATCCGACATGGGATCTTGGACACCCGATGCCGGCAAGGCGATGCGGTATCGCGATCGCCTTGGCCGGCAGGATTTGGCGATGTTATTCAACATATCGGCCGAGTTTGCCTATTCCCTCGACCGCCGGCCGCTATCCGACCGCGCCCGTAGCGCCGTGTTTTCGAGCGTTCCCGATGCGGTACTTGTTTCCGGCCAGATCACCGGCGAAGCGGCCGCCCTTTCGGACCTGCAAGCGGTCAAGGCGGCGCTCCCCAATACTCCGGTTCTGGCCAATACCGGCGTGAAGCACGATACCGTGGTAGATGTACTCAATGTCGCGGATGGCTGCATCGTCGGTTCGTCCCTGAAAGTGGACGGCGACACATGGAAACCGATCGATCCGGACCGGGCATCAGCGTTCATGGATCTGGTGCGGCAAGCCCGCGGGGATAGCTGACCATGAAGAACCGGCTGCGGGATACTCTTTGCGAACTGATGCTGATCCCCGGCCTCAGCGGGCACGAAGGCCGGGTTCGCGGCGCTTTGAAGGCACGGCTTCACACTCTTGGCCTTCAGACCCAAACCGATCGACTAGGCAATCTGACGACGACTTTTCCGGGCGATCCTGACGGTCCAAGCGTCATGCTTTTCACCCATATGGATCAGCTCGGCTTTGTCGTCCGCAGGATCGAATCCGATGGGCTGATCCGGCTTGAACGACTTGGCGGCGTCCCCGAGCGTGCACTGGCGTCCCAATCTATCTTGCTCTGCCTTGGCAAGGGCCGCGACATTGCCGGTATCATCGCGAACAAGAGCCATCACGCGACAGCTGCGGATGAGAAATATTCGGTTGTGCGCTGTGCAGATCTGTACGTTGATGCCGGCTTTCAGTCATCGAACGAGGCGCACGATATAGGCATCAGAATCGGGACACCCGTCGTCTACCAGCCGGAAGCCATCGCCCTTGCCGGTGACAGAATAGCCGGGACAAGCATCGATGATCGCGCCGGTTGCGCCGTACTGATCGAGGTTGCCAACCTGCTGGCCGGACGCGACGGTGGACCGACCATCCATCTGGTGTTTTCCGTACAGGAGGAATTCAACCTTCGCGGCGCTCAGGTCGTGGCACAAACACTGAAACCGGATATCGCGATCCAGATTGATCTGATGCTGGCGACGGATACCACGGACATGGCAACACGTGGCGCGGTGGCACTTGGCGGCGGGCCGGCGATCAGCCTCTATTCCTTTCACGGACGGGGCACCCTCAATGGTGTCATCCCCCACCCGGCCATGGTCCGTTTGTTTGAGGAAACGGCGGAAAGCGAGGGTTTGCCATTACAACGTAGCGCGCAAGTCGGCGTGCTTACCGATCTTTCCTACGTCCAAATTGTCGGGGAAGGCGTCGCGGCCATCGATGTCGGCTTTCCGTTACGCTACTCACATTCCAGCCGGGAAGTTTGCGATCTCCGCGATCTGGAACAACTGACGCGCCTTGTTGCCGCGGCGATCGGTAATTTAAACCCTGCTTTCAATCTGGATCGGGATGAATTCGACTGATGGGTTTTATCCTTGGCATCGATATCGGCACGTTTGAATCCAAAGGCGTTCTGGTCAGCGACGACGGCACCATTACCGGAAGCGCGTCGTGTCCCCACAAGATGCTGGTTCCCCGGGCTGGCTGGGCTGAACACCGGCCGCGGGAAGACTGGTGGGGTGATTTGGTCCATATTTCCCGGACGATCCTGAGGGAGACTGGGATTGCGCCTGCCGAGATCAAAGGCGTTGCGGTAAGTGCCATCGGCCCCTGCATGCTTCCTGTTGATACGGACGGCGAACCGCTGATGAATGCGGTTCTTTACGGCGTCGACACGCGCGCTGAAAAGGAAGTTGCCGAG
>CAXMRP010000117.1:0-3500 GCA_964196155.1 uncultured Polyangiaceae bacterium | reverse complement strand
CGTACCGCGACCGTGCTTTTCGTTGTCTCGGCGTTTAACAAAAGTTGCGTTTCAGTCTGTACAAGGCGGTAAAATAGATGCGCATGGACTGAGAAAAACAAATAAGACCAATTGCTTAGCGTTTTTCGGCGTGTTATATGTCCAATAAAGGCACGATATAGGAAGCCAAACCTTGTCCGCGACAGGTCAGCAAGAAGCCGATGCAAAGAGCCACGGTAGAAGCCGGATAGGCAATGGTTCTGCCTTGCTGCCGTCCGTTGATGGCCGAAGCGTATGGGCAAGACTCATGCGCGACACACATGCGGCGTTGCTGACGCACCTGGGCGGTGCCGACATGGTGAGCGAGACGCAGCGGATGACAGTCCGGCGCATCGCGGCTCTAGAAGCCGAACTGGTATATCTTGAGGACAAGATTGCCCGCTGCTGTGCGGACGGTGGCGAGCCGGAATCTTCCGACCTGGAACTGTATGGCCGCCTTGCGAACGGGCAGCGCCGGCATCTCGAAGTTATCGGTTGGAAGCGGGTGCCACGCGACGTGACGCCGACGCTGGATCAATACCTGGCGCAACAGACGGAAAGCCCCGCATGACGGCTCCCATTGCCCTCACGTCCATTTCCAGGGCGTTGGCGGACCCGCATTTGCTCGGCGCCGCTATGCCCGACCTTTCTTCATGGCGGGCCTGGGTGGTCATTCTCAAGGCAGCGTTTGCCGAGCCGTTGGACGATAGCGAGAAAGAGCTCTTCAGGGAGATTGCCGGCGGCCGTGAGCCGCCCGCTGAGCGCGTTCGTGAGTTATGGGTTGTAGCGGGCAGGAGGGGCGGCAAGACACGTATTGCCGAGGCGGCATCGGTTCATGCTGCCACGATGCAGAAGCATTCGCTGGCGCCGGGCGAGCGCGGCCGAGCGTTGACGCTGGCAGTCAGCAAGGACCAGGCGGGCGCTTGCCGTGAGTATGGCCGGGCGTTTCTCAAGGCTTCACCTATACTCGCCCAGGCTCTTGCCGATGACAGCGCCGAAAAGATCACCCTCAAAAATGGTCTGAGCATTGAAGCCCACGCAAGCAACTTCCGGTCGGTGCGGGGTGGCACGCTAATCATCGCGGTCTTTGACGAGTGCGCGTACTGGCGCGACGAGACCAGCGCATCGCCTGACGTGGAAATCTACCGGGCCGTCCGTCCGTCGCTTATGACCACGGGCGGAATGCTTATTGGCATATCGTCGCCCTACAGGCGCACCGGGTTGCTTTACGAAAAGTATTCCAAGGCGTTCGGCAAGGACAATCCCAACGTGCTTGTCATTCAGGCGCCAACTACGGTTCTCAATCCGACTATCCCAGCCGGCGATATCGAACAGGCTATGGCCGACGACCCGGAAGCGGCAAGGGCCGAATGGCTTGCGCAGTTCCGGGATGATATCGCGGACTTTGTTGAACGGGCCGCGGTAGAGGCTTGCATTAATGCCGGTGTTCGGGAGCGCTCGCCGTCTTTCTCACACCGCTATTGCGGTTTTGTTGATCCGTCCGGTGGCCGGTCGGACTCCATGACGCTTGCCATTGCACACCACGAAGGCGACACGGCCATTCTGGACGCAGTGAGGGAGGCAAAGCCGCCTTTTAATCCCGAGGCGGTTGTCGATGAATTTGCCGAACTGTTGAAGTCCTACCGTCTCGCTGCCGTGTGGGGCGACAAGTATGCCGCCGAATGGACGCAGGCCGCGTTTCGCAAGGTGGGCGTCAACTATAAGGAATCCGAAAAAGCGAAGTCGGAAATCTATACTGATCTGCTGCCGGCACTGAATTCGGGCGGCGTTTCGCTTCTCGATAACGACCGGATCACAAATCAGTTTGTCGGACTTGAGCGCCGCACCACGCGGGGCGGGCGCCGGATAGATACCATTGACCACGCGCCGGGGGGGCATGACGACCTGGCGAACGCGGTTGCCGGGGCGCTGGTCTATGCTGGCCGCGTCGGCGGATCGCCGCATCGTACCACGAAACCGAAGGTCATCCTGGGATATGCGGGAGCGAAGCGGATGCAGCGCCGGGGGCAGCGTCCCGGTCATATATCGAGCATTCACTAGGGGCGAAAATCTCGCAACGCACTGACCGACGATCGCAGGAAAGCTGACATCGGATGTCCGTTAAGCCCCCGAAAGCGGAAGTCGCGAGGTGCCGGCAGCACTTCCGTTATGTGCCATTTCCGGACATGGGCGCAGGCTGGGCGACCGAGACCACAAGCTGATCGCAGATGCGGGGCTGAGCCGCCAGTCAGGCTTTTTGACCGCCATCAATGCGCTTCCGGCCCATTCTGCTACTAAGCACAAAGGCTGTTATCATAATACCGGCGCCCATCTGAAAGATGGCAGCATGAGCAAAACGGCAATCAAATCCCGGCGCAACCTGATGGCGATCCTGCGCGGCGTCAAACCGGACGAAGTGATTGAGATCGGCGAAGCCCTGGTCGCCGGCGGTATCAGCCTGATCGCGGTGACGCTCAATTCCGCAGACGCGTTTGAGAGCGTGTCTCACCTGTCGAAGGCGCTGGCCGGGCGGGCCGAGATCGGTGGCGGAACGGTCACCGGGATCGACCAGATCGCCGATCTTATCGATGCCGGGGGAACCTTTGCCGTCGCGCCGAATGCCGACACCTATGTGATCGAGGTCGCCCGCTCGCGACATCTGAAAACCTTTCCCGGTGTCTTTACTACAACCGAAGCGTTTGCAGCGATCGAGACCGGCGCCGATGCCCTGAATCTTTATCCGGCTTTTCTGCTCGGCGCAGCCGGCATCAAGGCCTTAAAGGCGGTGCTTCCGCCGCAGATCCCGCTCTGGGCTATTGGCGGCGTTACGGCGGCGGATTTGCCGGCCTATGCGGCGGCCGGATGCGTCGGTTTTGGCCTCGGGTCGGCCCTTTATGAGCCCGGCATGCCGACAACCGATGTGCAGGCCAATGCCGAAACGTTTTCAGAGGCTTTTGACGCGGCCTTCGGGAATTGAATCGAGTGGTGGAGCGGCTTAGATACTGTAACGCCAATGTAGCCGTCGAGCCGGCAGGCTGACGTCGGCTTTACCCCCAAGAGCGGACATTACGTGGTGGGTCGGGAGGGTTGACAGGGGTCAAAGCGCGGCTCGGCGCGCCATCCTATATGTGCCTAACGTCGGCGCCCAGGGATACATTGGGGTGATCGAACAGGAAAAAATCCTTGGCTCATTCCAATCTGCGAAGACGTGAATTTAAGACGGAACTTCGGCCACCTGAGATCGTCGGCCGGATTGGCGAGGATAACAAATCTGGAGAAGTATGCGGAAAATGCATTCGGTAAAACCGCCCACGGTTTCACAACGCGCCAGAAACATCGCCATTTCCGGGATCAAGGAAATGGCGATGCGCGCGTCGAAAATCGAAGACGTCGCGTCGCTGACCTGGGGCCTGCCGTCGTTCAGGACGCCCGACCATATCCGGCAAGGCGTCGAACGGCGGCTCGAAAGCGATCCGGATATC
>CAXMRP010000116.1:0-11713 GCA_964196155.1 uncultured Polyangiaceae bacterium | reverse complement strand
CACCAAGAAGCCGCTTAATCCTTTCCTGCCGCTCATGGCGGGATTGATCGGCCTGGCCTGGATCACATTGTGGGTCTGGGAACGGTCTCCTTATGGCCGCTACCTGAATCACGCCGAGCTGGCCGATCTGGACCTTGGTGTAGTGAACCAGGCCAGCCTTTATGTGGCCGGCTGGGTGCTGATGGTGGCGGCCATGATGCTGCCGACGACCCTACCGTTGGTCGAAATGTTCCGGCGGCTGACGGCAAAGCGCGGCGACCATCGGCAATTGGTCGCCTTGTTGATCGCTGGTTACATGACCGTCTGGCTGGGCTTTGGGCTGGCTGCCCATATCTTCGACTTGGGCCTGCACGAACTGGTTGAAGCAGTGCCTTTTCTGGAGGTGAACGCCTGGTTGTTCGGGGCCGGCGTGCTGATCCTGGCGGGGGCCTTTCAGTTCTCGTCGCTGAAATACCGGTGCCTGGACAAGTGCCGTGCGCCGCTGTCTTTCCTGTCGCAATACTGGCGCGGCAGCGGGCAAAATTCCCTGGCCTTTGCGCTCGGCGTCCATCACGGCCTGTTCTGCGTCGGCTGCTGCTGGGCGCTGATGCTTTTGATGTTCGCCGTCGGCACCGGCAATGTCGGCTGGATGTTGGCGCTGGGGGCTGTCATGGCAATTGAGAAGAACATGCCCTGGGGCCGGCGTCTGAGCCAGCCGCTAGGACTGGCGCTACTGGCCTGGGGAATGCTCATCGTCGTTCAGAATGTCGCCAGTTTCGATTTCCCGGCAACGGCAACAGGTTGAACATTTAGATTTTGCCGCGATGCTGGGCAGCGTGGCAATCGTGCTGGCGCAGCGCGCAGCCAAGGCGCCGCGATCATAAATGTTGTCCGGAGCTCCAATCGGGCATCAATGTCAAGCTCCGCATTCGGCTCTGATTTTCGCCTCCGCCGACCGGTCATGCTTCTCAATGTGGCCGGACTTGCGGTGGACGAAGGCTGCCACAAAAATTGGCTGGGTCGGGGCTTCGGTCACCTCTGATCCATGATAACCTGGGATGAGATTGACTTTGAACGCAAACTCATCCGGCTGCCTGCCGGCCGGGTGAAGAACAAGTCGGGCCATACGATCCACCTCTCCGCCCCTGCCCTTGCAATCATTCAGTCGATCCCTCAGCGCGAGGGACATGGCAATCTCTTTGGTACAGGTCCCCGGCCCTTCAGTGGCTTCTCAAAGGCGAAGGCTGCCGTCGACAAGCGCATCGCGGATTTGACAGCCGCTGAGCCTAAAGATTGGCGGCTCCACGATCTGCGCAAGCACGCGGACACAATGATGCGGGAACGCTGACGCGCGTCTGTTTCTTTTTGACCTCGACATCGAATTCTGTGCCCTTGACGACAGCAGCCAGATACGGCGTCTGGATGCCGTTCTTGCAGCGGCACATCCCGACCACGGACGAAACCGAGGGTCCGGCAGGCACAAATGGAGATCTCGCCAGGCGAACCGCAATCGTGACTGCTTCATCAAAAACAGTCTAGAATTTCGCTTCAAGCGAAGACGGGAATAAAATATGCCAGCGCGTTCCAGGAAACCAGACTTGCCCGCGGGCTGCATAAGGCTGGTTTCTACGGTGCATGATAGGCTCATCCGCCCGGAATATCCGGTCGATCCGCGGGTCATGGACCGGCACTTGACGACGAGTTGGAGGACAAAACCCTCATGAAGGCTATGGTCTTACGCGCCGACGGCGATTTGCAGATGAGCGATGTTGCTTCTCCCTCGCCAAAGCCCGGGGAGGTGCTCGTCCGCGTCACCCACAGCGGCATCTGCGGCACCGATTTGAAGATTTTCAACGGCGGCATCCCCGTGCATCATCCGTTGATCATGGGCCATGAGATGATTGGCCACGTGGTCGAGGGGAACGGCGATGCCGGCCTTCTCTAGGGCCAGCGTGTCGTCGTCGATCCGGTGCTGTTTTGCGGACACTGCTTCCACTGCCGGCACGGCCAGACCCACCTGTGCCCCGATGGCACATTGCTGGGGCGCGATCACGATGGCGGATTTGCCGAATACGTGGCTGCGCCGGCGGGAAACATTTACGCCCTGCCCGAGGGGGCCAACCACCGCAAAGCGTCGCTTATTCAGGTGCTGACCACCTGTCTGCATGCCCAGCGACTGGTACCCATCTTTCCCGGCGAGGCCGTGGTGGTCATGGGCCTGGGCGTAACCGGCCAGCTTCATGCCCAGTTGGCCAAGGCCCGTGGCGCCAGTCCGGTAATTGGTATCACCCGCAGCCCCTGGAAACGGCAGATGGCGGAAAGCCTTGGCGCCGACCTCACCGTCGCGCCCGGCGAAGAGGCGCGGGATAAGGTGATGGAGGCCACGGACGGACGCGGCGCCGATCTGTTGATTGAGTCCGTCGGCAAGCTATCGGTTCTGGCCGAGGCCATCGACCTGGCCCGGTTCGGGGGTCGGCTCCTGGGGTTCGGCATCTACACCGAACAGGACGCCAAGCTGCCGTTCTACCAGCTCTATTTCAAGAAAATTGCCTTCCTCAACGCGCGCGCCGCCAAGGGCGAGGACTACCCCGCCTCCATCGATCTCCTGCAAAGCGGCCAATTGCAGTTGGAACCGCTGGTCACCCATAGCCTGGCGCTCGCCGAGATGGGCACGGCGCTCGATATGCTGAGCATGGAAGTGCCCGACCGGATGAAGATCATTTTGGACCATGGCTGACGGCTGTAGCCGTATTGCCGTGCTGTATCGATGGGATGGAGATACGTTGGCGACTGCTGCTGCATAAGAGCGCAGTACGGCGAATATACGCGCTGCCGCTGGCCGCTAACGTGACATTGCCAACCAGATATCCTACGGTGAATGAGCAACATCAGATAACCGGTTGGCTTTGAATTCGGGTATGAATTCCTCCCGCCAAAAGACGGTCATAAAGTCGGTGCCGGTCTGGCGCATGAGGGGTGTTCGTTGAACAGAGTCACGCTATCCTTGGCGTTCACAACAGTGGCCGCAAAGCCCAAACCGATGATCGGGCGCGTCGGCTCACCGACACACGACCCAAAGACGTCACACTGAGGGCCGGGATGGAATACTGGATCATTCAGTGTTTCAACGGCCTTTCCTTCGGCGCTCTTTTATTCCTGCTGGCCAGCGGACTTTCATTGATTTTCGGTGTGATGAACATCGTCAACGTGTCGCATGGATCCTACTTCATGCTTGGCGGCTATATCGGCTATACTGTCCTTGACCGGACCGGCAGCTTCATCTTGGCCTGCATCGTCGGGGCAGCGGTCATCGCCCTGGTCGGCGTCGCCATGCACCACCTTTTCCTGCGCAAGTATTCCACCCACTTCCCGCAGGTGCTGATGACCATGGGATTCGCCCTCATTTTCCGCGATCTGGCCTTGTTGATATGGGGTGGCGACCCGATTTACCTAGCGGCCCCCGCGCTCCTTCGCGGGTCGTTCGAGATTGGCAATCTCATCTTTCCCGTCTATCGCAGTTTCGTCATCCTTGTTGCCGTGCTGGTGGCCATCGCGCTTTGGCTGTTCAACGAGAAAACCAGCCTGGGCGCCCAAATCCGGGCCACGGTGGACGACAACGAGATGGCCCAGGGCATCGGCATCAACGTGCAGTTCGTGTCGTCCTTCATGTTCGGGCTGGGCGCATTCCTGGCCGCCTTCGGTGGCGTCATCGGCGCACCGTTTCTGGGCGTTTATGCGGGCATCGATTTCGACATCCTGCCGCTGGCCTTCGTCGTTGTCATCGTCGGCGGCATGGGCAGCCTGAAGGGCGCCGCCGTCGGCAGCATCCTGGTCGGCATGGTCGACACCTTCGGCAAGGCGCTTGTCCCCGACCTTTCATACTTCACGCTGTTCCTGCCGATGGCCATCGTCCTTGCCATCAAGCCGAGCGGCCTGTTCGGACGGGCATGAGGGAGCGCGCGATGATCGCCGGTCCGAAAAAGGCTTTCTGGTTTCTCGGCATCGCCGGTCTGTTGCTGGCGGCGCCGCCGATCATTTCGACCTATTGGCTGAGCATCCTGACTCTGATCCTGATATTCGGCATCCTGGCAATGAGCCTCGATATCCTGATGGGCTATACCGGCCTGCCCTCATTCGGTCACGCCGCCTTCTTTGGTGTCGCCGCCTATGCGGTCGCCATATTGAGCACCCGCTACCAGGTGGGCTTCTGGGGATGCATGATCAGCGCAATTTTTCTGTCGACCCTCGTTGCGGCGGTCTTCGGCCTGCTGGTGGCGCATACAAAGGGGGTCTATTTCCTGATGATCACGCTGGCGCTGAGCATGATCGTCTGGGGCCTCGCCTTCAGGTGGGTCGACATGACCTCAGGCGACAATGGTATTGCCGGTATTCCGCGTCCCGACTTCGGTGAGACAATCTCCATGTGGGACGAGGCGACCTTCTACTATTTCGTCCTGGCCATCTATCTTGCGGTATTCGGGCTTATCTACCTGTTTCTCAGTTCGCCGTTCGGCCAAAGCCTGAAGGGAATCCGCGAAAGCGAATCCCGCATGAAGGTCCTAGGCTACAACACCTGGCTGCACAAATATCTGAGCTATGTGGTGGCCGGATCGTTCGCCAGCGTCTCGGGCATATTGTGGGCCTACTACAACGGCTTTGTGAGTCCATCGGACCTGGAAATCACGGCATCTTTCGAGGCTTTCCTGATGGTCATCATGGGCGGTCCCGGAACCCTGGTCGGCCCGGCCCTGGGGGCTGGCGTAATCATCTTCCTGCAGAACTTCCTCAGCGCCTTCACCGAGCGCTGGCTGATGGTTATTGGCGCCATCTACATTCTGACGATCATCTATCTGCCCGGCGGGATCATGGGCTTGAAGTTCGGCTGGTTGAAAAGGCGCGACAAAGAATAAGCCGCGGCACTCGAAACGATGAGTTTTTATCGGTCGGCTAGGCGGTCGAAAGACGAATACGGAGAATGCTTTTCGAACTCAAACGATACGACCGCTCTAGTGGCTAGAACAAAGAAACAGTGGAGGAATATCATGAACAGACGGTCCCTATTTTCCGTCATCGCATTGTCGATGATCGGCGTGACGGCAGTGGTAGGTCCCTCATCCGCACAGGCAAAAGACCCGATCAAGATCGGATTCTTCGCCCCGTTGACGGGGTTCGCGGCGCAGACCGGCAAGGACATGCTTGCCGGACTCCAGTTGGTTTTGAAAGAACAGGGCGGAAGTGTCGGCGGCCGGGAGATCGTGCTGATTTCCGAGGATACCGAGGCGAAGCCGGCGGTCGCCCTGACCAAGGTGCGAAAACTGGTCGAAAAGGACGGCGTCGATATTCTCATAGGCGGCCTGCTGGCATCGACGGGGTATGCTTTGCAGCCCTATGTGGACGGCAAAAAAATTCCGACTCTCTATCCGGTCATGTCGCCCGACGACCTCACCCAGAGGAAACGCGCCAAGTGGATCGTTCGTACCGGGTGGTCGAGCAGCCTTCCTTCCCATCCGTTCGGCGAATACGCCTACAACGAACTGGGGTTGCGCAAGATCGTCACCATCGGCTTCGATTACGCCTTCGGCTGGGAGGTCATCGGCGGCTTCCAGAAAACCTTCGAGGATGCCGGCGGAAAGGTTGTCCAGAAAATTTGGGTGCCCGTCGGAAACCGTGATTACGCACCCTTCTTGCCGCAAATCGACAAGGACGCCGATGCCGTTTTCGCCCTTTTGTTCGGCGCCGGGGCGCTGCAGTTCGGAAAACAGTTCGAGGAATTCGGCCTCAAGGGCAAGTTTATGCTGCTTGGCGGCGGCACGACCACCGACGAGCATGTTCTGCCATCCATGGGGGATGAGGCGCTCGGCATTGTAACGGCGCTGCATTACAGCGCCGCGATTGACACGCCGGTGAACAAGAAATTCACCAAGGCCTACAGGGAATTTGCCGGCAAGAGCGCCTCGTATTACAGCGAGGCCCTGTACACTGGCGGCCGCTGGGCCATCGAGGCGATGAAGTCGGTCAATGGCAATGTCGAGGATCGCGACGCGTTTCTGGCGGCGCTGCAAAACCAGCAGCTCACAGACGTCCCCCGGGGACCACTGAAAATCGACAGCTACGGCAACCCCATCGAGAACGTCTACATTCGCAAGGTGGAAAGAGTCGGCGGTGAGTTGCAGAACACCGTCGTCAAAACCTATCCGGACGTATCCCAGTTCTGGACCTTTGGCGCGGAGAAGTTCCTGCAGCAGCCTGTCTACGACAGGAGTTTTCCGCCGTTGAAGCCGTGAGCCACTGGCAGGCCTGAATTTTGGGACCGGGAGAGCAATCGTGTGTGCTCTCCCGGCCACCGCATGTGGGCACACAGACAGACGCAAAAACCAACGAGCCGGGCATTAGACGCGTGGAAAATTCAGTTTGCCTCGATTTGCGGGACGTGACGAAGAACTTCGGCGGTCTTCTGGCCATCGATCACGTCAGTTTCAAAGTGGAGGTCGGGGAAAGGCGGGCGATCATCGGGCCTAACGGCGCCGGAAAAACCACTTTGTTCAACCTCATCTGCGGCGAGCTTCTTGCCTCCGAGGGCGGCATCCACCTGTTTGGAACCGATGTCACCAAACTGCCCACGCACAGGCGCATCGCCTTGGGCATCTCCCGGACCTTCCAGGTCACCAACCTGTTTCCGGAACTGAGCGTGCTGGAGAACCTCATACTGGCGGCGCAGGGGACCGACCGCACGAAATTCGTGATGTTCAAGCCGATGGCATCCTATCGTCGTTTTTATGAACGGGCCGAGGAATTTCTGGTCAAGTTCGAGCTTACCGACCAGCGGGACAGCCAGGTCAAATTCCTGTCCCACGGCGAGCAACGCCAGATCGAGGTGTGCATGGCGCTGATCGGCAACCCCCGCCTTCTGCTCCTCGACGAGCCGACCGCCGGCCTGTCACCGGCCGAAACCAATTCGTTCACGGAATTGTTGAAGACCATCGATCCGCAGATCACCGTCTTGCTGATCGAGCACGACATGGGCGTCGCCTTTGCTCTGGCCGAAACGATCACGGTGCTTCACCAAGGCAAGTTCCATGCATCGGGGACCGTTGAGGAAATCAAGGCCAACGAAAAAGTCCAAAGCATCTATTTTGGAACGGATTAGGACCAATCGATGCTGACAGTCATTGATATCCATACCTATTATGGCGAAAGCCATGTCTTGCGGGGCATTTCGCTGGACCTGGACGACCAAAGCATCGTCGGCATCCTCGGTCGAAACGGCATGGGCAAGACCACGCTGATCCGCTCGATCATCGGTTTCGCGCCACCCAGGCGCGGACAGATACTGATAAACGGCGTCGACGTCACCAACATCAGCGCCTACAAACGCGCCCAGATGAACCTCGGCCTGGTTCCCCAGGGAAGGCGGATTTTCCCGTCGCTAAGCGTCCTTGAGAACCTGCATGTCGGCGTCCGCAAGCAGGCCGCCGGTCCGTGGAACGAGGAGAGGATTTTCGCCCTTTTCCCGAGGCTGAAAGAGCGGCTGGAGCACAAGGGCAACCAACTCAGCGGCGGCGAACAGCAGATGCTGGCTATCGCCCGGGCGCTGATGACCAATCCCGACATCCTGCTGATGGATGAGCCGACGGAGGGCCTTGCGCCTATTATCGTCCAGGATATCGGAAACATCATCCGGCAGTTGAAGGAGGAAGGATTGTCGATCCTGCTGATTGAACAGAACATCGCCTTCGCCCTGAAGGTCACAGATTACGTCCACGTCCTGAGCAAGGGCGCCATCGTTCACTCCTCGCCGCCCGGCGAGTTGTGGGAGCGCGAGGACATCAAGACCCGGTATCTCGGCCTGTGATACCTGGGAGCATGGATATGAACGCCGTTTTCGCCGAGACCGAAGAGCAGCGGGCGATCCTGAAGACCGTTCGCCATTTCGTGCGCGATGTCGTCAGCCCGGTGGCGGGCGAGCTGGACCGGCGCAATGATCCGGCCGAGTGCTTTTCCTGGGAGATCGTCGAAAAGGCCGACGCCGCCGGTATCCGCACCATGACATTGTCGCCGGACTGGGGCGGCATCGGCGCCGATTCGCTGACCACCGCCATGGTCATTGAGGAACTGGCCAAGGGCGACATAGGCGTCGCCGTGGTCATGGCCCAGACCCTGAAGCTGGCCCAAGCCCTGCAGAATACGGCGAGCCCGGAACAGCGGGCGAAATACCTGCCGCGTTTTCGCGACGACCCGCGCTGCCTTCTGGCCATCGGCATCACCGAACCGGAGACGGCGTCCAACTACTTCATTCACCACGAAGCGCCGTTCCACACATCTGCCGAGAGGGCGGATGGCGGCTGGCTTATCAACGGCATGAAACACTTCATTTCCAACGGCAACCGGGCCAGGCTCTATCTGCTGTTCGCGCAGACGGAGGCCGGCAAGGGCCTGGCCGACGGCAGCACCTGTTTCCTCATCGAGCGCGACACACCCGGTTTCTCCATCGGCCGGGTTCACGACAAGATGGGCGAGCGCCTGGCAAACAATGCCGAGCTGGTGTTCGACAATTGCTTCGTTCCCGATGCCGATGTCGTCGGCGCCCCGGGCGAGGGCTTCCAGGTGCTGGCTCGGTTTTTCCCGCAGAGCAACACATACGCCGCCGCCACTGTCCTGGGTGTCGCCGTTGCCGCATATGAGCGCACCGTCGAATGGGCCCGGACCCGCGTGCAAGGCGGCAAGCCCCTGATCGAACACGATGGCATCCGGGCGCAGTTGGCCGAGATGCGTATGCTCAACGATGTTTCCCGCGCCTATGTCCACCGCGCCGCCTGGTTGGCCGACAACCCCGACGCGGGCTGGGACAGGACCCTGGGCGCGCTTCCCAAGGTGTTCGCCTCGCAATCCGCCTGGAAGGTGCTGACCTGGGCCACGGAAATTCACGGCGGCTACGGCTATATGCGCGACGTCGGCCTGGAGAAGCTGCTCAGGGACGCCGCCGCCTTCCTGCATTCGGACGGAGTCAACCGCACCCTGCTGCTGAAGGCCGCCAACTTCCTCTATTCCGATTGAACGCCGGACAGGGAGAACATCGATGAAAGCCATGGTCCTGGAGGCGCCGAATACGCCGTTCGTGTTCAAGCAGGTGCCGGACCCGGAAGCCGGCCCCGGCGAGGCCGTCGCCCGCGTCCTGGCCTGCGGCTCGGGCCTGACCATCCAGCACGTCAAAGCGGGGCGCATGCCGGCCAAGTTCCCGCGCATTATCGGCCACGAAATCGGCGGTGAAATCGTCGAAGTGGGGGGCGGCGTCAGCGGGCTCGCCGTCGGCGATGCGGTCACCGCATATTACTACCTCAATTGCGGCCATTGCCGCTGGTGCCTGGCCAACCTGGAGCCGCTTTGCGACAACACCGGCGGCAATGTCGGCAAGAACTGCGACGGCGGCTACGCCGAATTGATCAAGCTGCCGGCCCACCTCTTCATCAAGCTGCCCGACGGGCTGGACTACAAAGCGCGGCCGGCCGAGACCGCGGTGATATCCGACGCTATCGCGACGCCGCTGAAGGTGCTCAAAAGAGCCCGCATCAGGGCCGGCGAAACCGTCGCCGTGTTCGGCGCCGGCGGTGGCGTCGGCATCCATCAGGTGATGATGGCCAACTGGGCCCGCACGCGGGTAATTGCCGTCGAGATCAAGGCGGACAAATTCGATGCCTGCCGCCAGGCCGGCGCCGATGAGGTGGTCGACGCCTCAAGCGGCAATGTCGCCGAGGCGCTGCTCGACCTGACCAATGGCCAAGGCGTCGATGTCACCATCGACTATGTCTCCGTCGCCTCAACACTGGAAGCCGGCGCCCGGGCGCTCGGAAAACGCGGCCGTCTTGTCACCCTGGGCGGAGCGGGCGGAACGTTCCGGGCCGACGCCATGGCCATGCTGCTGAACGAGCAGGACCTGCTCGGCAGCCGCTATGTGACCCGTTCGGAGATTGTCGACGCTCTCGACCTGGTTGCCCGCGGCGAAATCCGGCCGCTGGTCACCGACATCCGTCCGCTTGAGCAAGCCGAAGCTCTGCACGTGGCGTTGGAGAGGGGCGAGGTGACCGGCCGCGCGGCGCTGACCATCGGATGATTGCCGGCCCCTCTGACTTTACCGGGCGCGGCTATTCCGCCGCTTGTTTCGCGCCGATGGAGCCGAGAGAGGGATTGATCTCGCAGGCCTCCTCCCAACTCAGAACCTGCAGCGAACGGACAAACTTTCCGGCGCCGTCTGTTTCGGCGCAGAACAGGCCGAGCTCGACGATCTCTTCTTCGGAAAAGTGCTGCCGAAGCTGGTCGTAGACCTCGTCTGAATCGACCCCGTCATCGCCAGTCTTGAACAGGCTCGCGTAACGCAAAGCCGCCTTCTCGCGCGCTGAAAAGGCGTCGCTGTTTTCAAAATCGTCTAGTTGCGCAACCTTGTCCTCGGCAAGCCCCTCGGCCTGCGCCACCTTGGAGCGCACGGTCGAGCAGTATCCGCAGCGGTGCGCCACCGATATGCGGATGCGGCAGAGCTCCTTCAGGGTATGGGGCAGCAGGCCGTCGTAAAGAAGTGCGTTCCAATAGCGCACCCAGGCGACGCCGGCCTTCGGGTTGCGGACCATGATGGAGACCACACGGGGGTCTGGCGCGCCCCTTTCTTCAGCCTGGGCAATCAGCTCGCGGGCCTCGTCCGTCTTCTCGTTTTCCTCGATATACCGCAGTCTCGGCATGACCTTCTCCCGCTATTTTCCTTTCAGCACTCTGCGTCATGTGGGCCGAAACCTCCATTCCGCTTCCGCCGAGCAACCATGGGTGGGCGGCCAGCGCAAACTGAAACGGCAGGCTATTGCCTGCCGTCCCGTATCGCAAAATTGCCGGACAACCGCCGGCCAAACACTAAACCGGCGGATTACATCGCCTTGTCGGTGACGATCCTCGTCCAGGCGCCCTCCGGCGCCTTGGTGATCACCGGATCGGAGCCACCTTTTAACAGCGTCTGCACCGTGCGCTCGTAATCGGCTTCCACCAGCGTGCCGTCGGAGCCTTCCGTCAGCTTGTTGATTTCACCCATCATCCGGCGCTGATGCTTTTGCGTCTGCGCGCCGGTGGCATCGTTTTTCAGAACGATATCGGCGGCGGCATCGGAGTTTTCCCGCGCCCAGGCCCAGCCCTTCATCGAGGCTTTGACGAAGCGCGCCATCTTGTCGACAAAGGCCGGGTTCTTGAGATTGCTCTCAAGCACGTAAAGCCCGTCTTCCAGCGTCGAGACGCCCTCGTCCTCATATTTGAAGACAACCAGTTCCCCGGCCGGAATGCCGGCATCGATGACCTGCCAGTATTCGTTGTAGGTCATGGTGGAGATGCAATCGGCCTGCTTTTGCAGGATCGGATCGACATTGAAGCCCTGTTTGAGGACCGTGACGCCATCAGCCCCGCCATCGGTTTTGATGCCAAGCTGGCTCATCCACGATAAAAACGGATATTCGTTGCCGAAGAACCACACGCCGAGCGTCTTGCCCTTGAAGTCGGCCGGCGCGGCAATGCCGGTCTCCTTGCGGCAGGTCAGCATCATGCCGGAGCGCTTGAACGGCTGGGCGATGTTGACCAGCGGCACACCCTTTTCGCGCGACGCCAGCGCCGAGGGCATCCAATCAATGACCACATCGGCGCCACCGCCGACGATCACCTGCGGCGGCGCGATGTCCGGCCCGCCCGGCTTGATTTCGACATCGAGATC
>CAXMRP010000115.1:0-35304 GCA_964196155.1 uncultured Polyangiaceae bacterium | reverse complement strand
CAAATGCCATCCGTTGCTTAAGCTTGACGATGCCGCCGGGGCCATCTTCGTTCCCGACGATGGCCAGGCCGATCCGACCAATATCACACAGGCGCTGGCCAAGGGCGCGCGTATGTACGGTGCGCAAATTGTCGAGGGCGTGAAAGTCACGGCAATCAACACCGCCGCAAAAGCGACGGGCCGCCAGGTCACCGGCGTCACCTGTGAGCTTGACGGCGAACCGCACAAGATCACCGCCGACTATGTCGTCAATTGCGGCGGCATGTGGGGCCGCCAGATCGGGCAAATGGCCGGTGTCGCGGTGCCGCTCCATGCCTGCGAGCATTTCTACATCGTCACCGAGGCCATCCCGGACTTGCCGCCGAACCTGCCGTCCCTGCGGGTTCCTGACGAAGCGACCTACTACAAGGAAGATGCCGGAAAAATGCTGATCGGCGCCTTCGAATTGGTCGCCAAACCCTGGGGCATGGATGGCATCCCTGATGATTTTTGTTTCGATCAGTTGCCGGAGGATTACGACCAGATGGCGCCGATCCTTGAAGCCGCCATCGCCCGGATGCCGGCGCTGGAATCGGCCGGCATTCACACCTTTTTCAACGGCCCGGAAAGCTTCACCCCCGATGACCGGTTTTTACTCGGCGAAGCGCCGGAACTGAACAACTTCTATGTGCTCGCCGGGTTCAATTCCGTCGGCATTCAGACTGCGCCCGGCGCCGGCCGCGCGCTCGCCGAATGGATGGATGCCGGCGAACCTCAGGAAGACCTTGGCGACGTCGATATCCGCCGTGTCCTGCCGTTTCAGGCCAATCCCGCTTATTTGCACGACCGGGTCACCGAAACCCTCGGCCTGCTCTACGCCGACCATTTTCCCTATCGCCAGTTTGCTTCAGCCCGCGGCGTGCGCCGTTCGCCGTTGCATGACCGGCTGGTGGAACAGGGAGCTTGCTTCGGCGAAGCAGCCGGCTGGGAGCGGGCCAACTGGTTCGTGCCGGAAGGTGAACGCCGAAACGGCGTGGAGCCGAAATACAATTATTCATGGGGTCGGCAGAACTGGTTCGATTATGCCGCCGCCGAGCATCAGGCTGTACGCAACGCAGTCGGCCTGTTCGACATGACATCATTTGCGAAGTACCGCGTGCAGGGGGCCGACGCAGAAGCGGTTCTACAACGGATCTGCGCCAACGACATCGCGGTGGAGCCAGGCCGGATCGTCTATACCCAATGGCTGAACGCTCACGGCGGCATTGAGGCCGATGTGACGGTCACCCGGCTGGGTGAGGCGGATTTCCTCATTGTCTCCGGTGCTGCAATGGCCACCCGAGATCTGGCCTGGCTGCGCCGTCACATGCCTGCCGACGCAAACTGCACCATCACCGACATGACCAGCGCCGAAAGCTGTACCGCGGTTATGGGTCCCAATTCCCGCGACCTGTTGCAGGGCCTGACCAGCGCCGATCTGTCCAATGAGGTTTTTGCCTTTGCCACTGCCCGCACCATCGATATCGGCTATGCAACCGTGCGCGCCCACCGCATTTCTTATGTTGGCGAGCTGGGCTTTGAACTGTACGCGCCTAGCGAGATGACAGTCCATGTGTTCGACGCGATCATCACCGCCGGCGCGGATCATGATTTGCGGCTGTGCGGTATGCATGTGCTCGACAGTTGCCGCATCGAAAAAGCCTTCAGACATTTCGGCCACGACATTTCCAGCGAAGATCATGTGCTGGAAGCGGGTCTTGGCTTTGCGGTCAAAACCAACAAATCCGATGGCCGGTATGGGCCCTTCATTGGCCGCGACGCGGTGCTGGAAAAGCAAGCCGCAGGCTTGTCAAAACGGCTGTTGCAGTTTCAGTTGAACGACCCCGAACCATTGCTCTATCACACCGAGCCAATCTGGCGGGACGGGGTGCTTGCCGGCTACCTGACATCGGGCGCCTATGGCCATCATCTGGGTGCCGCGATTGGCTTGGGTTATGTCGACTGTCAACCCGGAGAGGCTGTCGGCGATCTGTTGGCCTCGACTTTTGAAATTGAAGTGGCCGGCGTGCGCGTGTCGGCAATCGCCAGCTTGCGCCCACTGTATGATCCGAAGGCGCTGCGGGTAAAAGCGTGAAGTGGTTTCAGATCGCCAACCGGATCAGGCCGATCAACGCGATAACAATCAACAGACCCAGGCACAGCCGCCGGTAGAGCCATTCCGTTCTGCGCGAAAAATGCCGGCTGCCGATGACCAGGCCCAAAAGCATCGGCCCGACAAGCAGCGCCGCACGGACCAGGGCGTTCGAAGTAAAAATGCCGAAAATCAAAAATGTGATCGTCGATGTCGCGACCGAAATAAACAGGAAGATGATCAGCGTTCCGCGGATGACAGCCGCCGGCCGCCCAAGCGCCAGCGTATAGACCGCGACCATCAGACCGCCGACGCTGGCAACACCGGACACAATGCCTGCCACAAGCCCGGAGCCATAAAGGCCCGGCGTTGAATCAAGCCCCTTCGGCCGAATTTTCAGCAGCAGCAAAATTGCCATGGTCAAAATGATGGCAAGGGCGACGCCGGAACTGGTCGCCGGGTCCAAACGCGTCAAGACGGTAAGCCCGATCGGAACTCCAACAATCGACCCAATCACCAGTCCGGTTGCGATACGCCGGTCGGCATCGCGAATCCCGTCACGAACCAGGACAAGGCTGGCGGCCAGCTCCAACACCTGTGCAATAGGCAAAATATCCACCGGTGGCATGACAGCCACCAGCGCCGCCATCAGCAAAGCTGATAGCGCAAACCCGGAAAAGCCGCGAACTAGGCCCGCCGCAAACGCCACTCCGACACAATAGCCAAGTTGCGCCGGGGATAGCGCCGAGTAGGTAAGTAGCCAGTCGGTCAGACGTTCACGCCGCCTTCGGGCACATCCGTGTGCTTGTACTTGTCGAGCATCCGCTTGGGATATTTCAGCGCATCGCGCCGGAACGGATCGCCAAGTTCGCGGGTTACGTGGACTTCAATAACAGTCGTCTTGCCAGCCTTTTGGGCATCGGTGGCCTTGATCAGCTCATTGCCGACATCGTCGAGCGCTTCGACGGTGACGGCTTCCGCGCCCATGGAGCGGGCAATCTCCGCAAACGACGGATTGGTCAAATTCGTGCCCATGAACCGGTTGCCGTAAAAATCAACCTGGTTCTTTTTCTCCGCGCCCCACTGCTTGTTGTGGAATACGACTGCGGTCACCGGGATGTCCTCACGCACACAGGTGAGAATTTCGCCAAAACTCATGCCCCAGGCGCCGTCGCCAACATAAGCCACCGCCGGGCGATCCGGCGCGGCCACCTTGGCACCGATCATCGTCGGGAAAGAATAGCCGCAATTGCCGAAGCTCATCGCGGCGAACATGGAGTTCGGCTTTTCAAACCGCAAATAGGAGTTGGAAACTGAGCAAATATTGCCAATGTCCGTCGATACCATGGCATCCGCCGGCAAGGCTTTTTCCAGTTCCCGCAGCATCTGGCGCGGATGCATATAGGGGCTGTCCTCAATCTGGTTCAGGCTCCATACATCCTTTTCGTGATGCCAGTTGTTGAGTTCATCTTCCCATTCGCTCTTTTGTTTTTTGATTTCGGCAAGCCGGGCATCCTTGTTGTCGATGCCGGCCAACTTGCGGTTGGCCAGCCGGTAGGTGAGGGACCGCGCCGCCGCCTTGGCATCGCCGACAACACCGACGGAAATCTGCTTCACCAGACCCAGCATCCGGTGATCGGTATCGACCTGAATGACCTTGGCATTTTCCGGCCAGTAGTCGATCCCGTGCTGGGGCAGGGTGCCGAACGGCCCGAGCCGCGTACCAAGCGCCAGCACCACATCGGCCTGGGCAATCAGCTTCATGGCGGCCTTGGAGCCCTGATAGCCAAGCGGACCGCACCACAAGGGGTGGCTCGCCGGGAAGGAATCATTGTGCAGATAGGAATTGACCACCGGCGCATCAAGCGCCTCGGCCAGTTCCATCGCCTCCGATACACCGTCTGAAAACACCACGCCGCCGCCGGAAACAATCACCGGAAATTTGGCGCCTGCCAGCAATGCTGCCGCTTCCTCGAGGCTTTCATCGGCACCGGGACCGCGCAGGATGCGCTTGGGTGTGGGAATGTCATAATCCGCTTCGCCATAGAAATAGTCGCGCGGGATATTGAGCTGGGTCGGGCCGCGCTCGCTCATCGCCATGTCGAAGCAACGGGCGGTGATTTCCGCCATCCGCCCCGGATTGTTGACGTGACCCTGATACTTGGTGATTTCTTCGAAAAACGGCAGTTGCTGTGCTTCCTGAAAGCCGCCGAGCCCCTGTGTCATCGAACCGGTTTCCGGCGTGATTACAACAACTGGCGAGTGCGCCCAATAGGCCGCTGCTGTCGAAGTAACATAGTTGGTAATGCCCGGCCCGTTCTGGCCGATACACACGCCATGGCGGCCAGAGGCCCGCGAATAACCGTCGGCCATGTGGCCGGCACCCTGTTCGTGGACTGTGGGTATGAAGCGGATTCCTGCGGTCGGAAACAGGTCCATGGCATCCATGAACGCCGAGCCGGCGATCCCGAACATGTCGGTCACGCCATTGGCGATCAGGGTTTCGACAAAGGCTTCCGATGGTGTCATCCGGGTCATGCTGCTTTCCCTCCAAAACTGATCCGCCACCGTTGTGGCGTGGTTGCTGGCTTAAAAGCCGATACAGTGGCGCACCTCTAGCACCAGTCTGGCCCATGCCGTTAAGCCAGATCGGGCGCCGCGGCGGCGGCGATTATTTGTAGCACCATGGAACGCCGTTTGGGTGATATCGCAAATTAATCAGGCTCAATCATGCTGGATCATCCGCTTGGACCAGTCTGGTGCTACGACCGGTCACGCTGCGAAGCCTAGCATCAGTCTATATTGCCGGATATCGTACCGGGCTATCCCCGCAATTGCGCAGAGCCACCGGCTAGACGGTTGCCACAGGAAGTTCGCCCCAGGGAGGTCGTTATGGATACACTCGCAAAACCGCTTCAGCACCACGCTTCAAACTCGCTTGAAGAACACTGGATGCCCTTTTCCGGCAACCGCAAATTCAAGGCCGATCCGCGCATCGTCGTCAAAAGCGAAGGCGTCTATTTGTGGGACCACAAGGGCAACAAGATCATTGATGGCTCGTCAAGCCTGTTCAATGTTGCCTGTGGCCATGGCCGTGCCGAAATAGCCGATGCCGTCCACGCGCAAATGATGCAAAACGACTATTCGCCTCATTTCCAGATGGGGCATCCGGGCTCGTTCGCGCTGGCCTCCAAGCTCAGCCGCATTCTGCCCGAACCGTTCAACCACGTCTTTTTCTCCAATTCCGGATCGGAAGCGATCGACACGGCGCTGAAGATGGTCATGGCCTATCACCGGGCGCGCGGCGACAGCCAGCGTCTGCGCTTCGTCTCCCGCGAGCGCGCCTATCACGGTGTCAACATGGGCGGCGTATCCTTGTCCGGCATGGTCAAGAACCGTGAAACTTTTCCCGTTGTCATGCCCAACATCGTTATGCTTCGGCACACCTTCGATGAAAGCCGTCTTTTTGATCGCGGCCAGCCTGACAAGGGCGCCGAACTCGCAGATGATCTCCAGCGCTTTTGCGACAATTACGGCGCATCGACCATCGCCGCGGTGTTTGTTGAACCGGTTGCCGGATCGACCGGCACGTTGGTGCCGCCGAAGGGCTATCTGGAACGCCTGCGCAAGATTTGCGACGCCAACGGCATATTGCTGGTGTTCGACGAGGTTATCACCGGCTTCGGCCGCCTGGGCAAACCCTTTGCCGCCGATGCCTTCAATGTCATGCCGGACATTATCACCATGGCCAAGGCGCTGACCAATGGTGCCATTCCCATGGGAGCCACGGCCTGTCGCGATGAAATTTACGAGACGGTGACGAACGCTGCCCCGGAAAACGCCATCGAATTCTTCCACGGCTACACCTATTCCGCCCATCCGGCAGCCTGCGCCGCCGGCCTGGCCACGCTGGAGATCATGGAAAAGGAAGATCTGTTCAATCGCGCTGCCGATCTGACCGACTATTTTCTTGATGCTATCTGGAGCCTGAAGGACCTGGATTGCATCCGCGACTTGCGCGGCTACGGCCTGATCGCCGGCGTCGAGGTCCATCATGATGGCGTGCCCGGACGTCGCGGTGCGGAATTGCAGAAAAAGCTGTTCCAGACCGGCATGCACGTCAAATGGACAGGAGACACCGGTATTATCGCACCGGCGCTGGTTGCTGAACGCCGGCATGTTGATGAAATGATCGACCGATTGCAGGATGCCTTGAAGGCACTTTAGAGACGGGTTCCGATGGCTTTGCGCCCGCCGCACCCCCAGCCATCCGCTGCTCCGGTGCCTGAATGCCCCGACTGGTTGCTGGAACGAGCCGCCGGCGGGGCACCGCTGCGCACCGTAATCTCCGGCGCGGGCTCACAAAGTGCATTGGAAGGCGCCCGGATCGCGACCGGGGCCGGCTTGATTGAGCCTATTTTCGTTGGCGAAACAGATCGGATTCGCGAACTGGCGGCATCCCAGGACTGGGATATTGCCGGATTTGACCTGATCGACATGCACGGCGATCAGGCAATTGCCGCTGCCACAGCCCGGCAGGCAGTTGATCCCGCGGTCGGCGCGATCATGAAGGGCCATGTCCACACTGACGCCCTGATGGCAGCGCTTCTGGACCGCGATACCGGTATTCGCACCGAACAGCGTATGACCCATGCATTTTTGATGACGGCGCTCGGCCTCCGACCATTCATTCTGTCGGACGCCGCATTGAATATATTACCTGATATCAAGACGAAGCAGGCCGTTGTTGAGAATTCAGTACAACTAGCTCGGGCAATCGGCATCGATCGGCCCAACGTTGCATTGTTGTCGGCAACAGAATCGGTTCTCGCTCACATGCCCTCCAGCGTCGATGCCGCAGAACTGACGAAATGGGCCAGCAATGCGGTGCCCGACGCGAGGGTGTTTGGCCCGCTGGCGCTAGACAATATCGTCTCGGCGAACTCGGCGCGCGACAAGGGCATCGATCACCCGGTCGCCGGTGACGCAGATGTCATCATCGTGCCCAACATCGAATGCGGCAATGCACTGTTCAAGGCGATGGTCCATTATCTCGGTGTATGCGGGGCAGGCTTGGTGCTCGGCGGCCGCATTCCGGTTATGCTGACCAGCCGCACCGACCCGCCGGCGGCGCGCCTGGCATCGGCGGCGCTTGCCGTTTTGACCCGCCGATAGATCCGGGCAGCCATTGATATCGTCGCGATCTTCTGGTTAAGGGTAGCCGAGCCATGTCATTTCGTCTTGAAACGGACATGAAGAACACCTTATTTTTATTGTCGGTGACGAATCGTCCCCTTCCGCGGGGTCGTGGAATTGGCCTAAATGGTCTGTGACAATATGGGAAAGGCAAAGGAACCGGTCCTGAATACACCCAATATCGAGACAGGAAACGCCAAAAAGCCTCTCTTGTCTGCTTCCGACGGCGCAGCTGCGTCTGCGGAGAGCTTGAAATTGGTGATTGCCAGCCTTGAAGATTCAAAGGCTGAGAAGATCGCCACCATCGACATTGCAGGAAAGTCTGCGCTCGGCGACTATATGGTGATCGCCTCGGGGCATTCGCATCGTCATGTCGGCGCCATCGCCGATCATCTGACCCGCGACATAAAATCCGGAAAACTCGGCCCGGCGCGGGTTGAGGGTCTGCCCAACTGCGACTGGGTGTTGATCGATATGGGTGACATCATCATCCACGTTTTTCGTCCCGAAGTGCGCGATTTCTACAATCTGGAAAAAATGTGGACCGCCGAACCCTATGCCGATCGCCGGGTGCCGGCCTGATCAATTGCTGCCGGTTCTGGAGCTTGGAAATGAGCCGCGGTGCGCATTGAGATTGTCGCAGTTGGCAAACTGAAAGCCGGGCCGGAGACCGAGCTTTTGAACCGCTATCTTGACCGTACCGTCAAAACCGGCCGGGCGGCAGGATTCACCGCGCTCACCATCCACGAAATACCTGAGTCGCGCGCCGATACGGCCAGCGGCCGAAAAGCCGACGAGGCCCGCGCCATCACCAACGCCACAACCAGCTGCGATCATGTGATCGCATTGGATGAAACAGGCATATCCTTGACGACAAAAGCATTTGCGCAGGATCTGCGAAACGCCGCCGACAGCGGCATCGGTGATCTTGCCTTTGTCATCGGCGGCGCCGATGGGCTGGACGGTTCAATAACTGCCAGTGCAAATCACGTTATTGCCTTCGGTGCGCTCACTTGGCCTCACCAGATTGTGCGAATTCTTTTGGCCGAACAACTGTATCGGGCCATGACAATCTTTACCAAACACCCCTACCATAGGGCATGATTGCAGCCCGCGAGAATCACTGCCATGCCCGGCGCTTGTTGGCTGGTGCGCCACACAGTGCGGCGGCCGTCGTGATCCTTGCCTGCATGGCGATACCGGGCGCGCGAATCAGTATTGTGAGCGCAGTCGCCGCCGCCGAAGAAAAACAGCCCGACAAGAATATTCTGGAATTGGGAATCGTGCGCTCAACCAAGAGCGCCGCACAGCCCCGGCCGGCAACTCCCGAAGAAGCCCACGAGCGTGCGCGGGTAGCAGAGTTGGAAGCCATCCGCCGCGCTATCGATGTGTCGAAATCCCGCCAGGCGGACTTGCGCACCGAGATCAGCACAATCGAAACCGACCGGGATAAACTGGCCGCCGATCTGATCGATACCGCCGAACGATTGCGCGACACCGAAACTGGCATCCGCGATGCCGAAATCCGGTTGGCGCGGCTACACGAAAACGAACGCCGCGTGCGCCAGTCGTTGCGTGACCGGCGCGTTGTTCTGGCCGAGATACTGGCAGCCCTGCAACGCATTGGCCGCACGCCGCCGCCCGTCATTCTTTCCCACCCCGATGACGCCATTGCCGCCATCAGAGGATCGGTACTGGCTGGTGCACTGTTGCCCGAATTGCGCTCCAAGGCCGAAGCGCTTGCCGCGGATCTTGAGGCACTGGCCGATACTGGCCGCGAAATCGACGCCGGCCATCAGCGCCTGAAAGTGCAGTACACCGCGCTTGGCGAGGAAGAAGCCCGAATCGATATATTGATCGAAACTAGGGCGCGCCAGCAGCACGAAACCCATTCGGCCTTGTTATCGGAACAGAACAAGGCGGCGCGCCTTGCCGCCGAAGCCCAAACACTCAACGCGTTGATAGAGAAGCTGGAGACGACCATTGGCTCGGCTTCTAAGGCAGCAGAAAAGGCGCGGCAATTACCCGAATCGGCGAGCGCCGCCGAGGCGATAAAGCGTTTTTCCGACGCCACCCGGCTCGCGCCTGCGGTGCGCTTTTCCGATGCTCGCGGCCTGTTGCCGCAACCGGTGAGCGGTCAGCCCGTCCTGGCATTTGGTGAAGACGACGGCCTTGGCGGCCGCGCACGCGGGCTTTCGTTGGAAACAACCCCCGGCGCCCGCGTTGTCGCACCGGCCGACGGGTGGGTTGTTTATGGCGGCCCATTCCGCTCATTCGGACAGGTCTTGATCCTCAATGCCGGCGACGGATATCATGTGGTCCTTGCCGGTATGGTGCGGATTGATGCAACACTTGGGCAGTTCGTCCTGGCCGGAGAGCCTGTTGCCATCATGGGCACCAGGCAAATGGCGAGCCTGGGCGATGTGGAACACACTTCTGCCAAGGCAATTTTGTATGTAGAGTTCCGTAAAGACGGTAAAGCGATAGACCCGACCCCATGGTGGGATGACCGGGCAGGACAAGAGGGTCGTGGATAATGCGCAAGTTTGGCTTTTTGATAGCCGGGGCAATAATGGGAGCGCTGGCTGCTGGCGGGGTTTCAAAACTCGCCATGTCGAGTGCGGCCACGGCAGCGTCATCCGATACGTATCGGCAACTGAATCTGTTTGGCGATGTTTTTGAGCGCATTCGCGCTGACTATGTCGAGGAGCCAAAGGAAATCGATCTGATCGAGGCTGCGATCGAGGGCATGTTATCCTCGCTCGATCCCCATTCCAGTTTCCTGAATGCCAAGAGCTTTCGCGACATGCAGGTGCAGACCCGCGGTGAATTTGGTGGGCTCGGCATCGAGGTCACCATGGAAAATGACCTGATCAAGGTCGTAACCCCGATCGACGATACCCCGGCAGCGCGGGCAGGGGTCCTGGCTGGCGACGTCGTCACCCACCTTGACGGCGAACAGGTGCTCGGCCTGACATTGCGCGAGGCGGTTGATAAAATGCGCGGACCGGTGAATGCACCGATCGAATTGACCATTGCCCGCAAGGGCGCTGATGGTCCGATGAAGATAACGGTCGTGCGCGACATCATTCGCATCAAGTCCGTGCGCCACCAGGTCGAAGAAGATGTCGGCTATGTGCGCATCAGCCAATTCAGCGAACAGACGTCCCAGGGCCTGTCGGCGGCGGTCAAGGCCATCCAGAAGGAGATCCCGGCCGACGATTTGAAGGGCTATATTATTGATTTGCGGAACAATCCGGGCGGCTTGCTCGATCAGGCTATTGCCGTGTCGGATGCTTTTCTCGATCGCGGTGAAATTGTCTCGACCCGGGGACGGCGCAATGACGAAACACAGCGCTTTACCGCCCGTGCCGGTGATTTGGTCAAGAATCGACCTGTCATCGTCCTGATCAATGGCGGTTCGGCATCGGCCTCGGAGATTGTCGCCGGCGCCTTGCAGGACCACCGCCGGGCCACTATCGTCGGTACGCGGTCTTTCGGCAAAGGATCGGTCCAGACAATTATTCCGTTGGGCCGCAATGGCGCTATCCGCCTGACGACGGCGCGTTATTTCACCCCGTCCGGCCGGTCCATTCAGGCCAAAGGTGTCGATCCGGATATCGAGGTCATTCAGGAATTGCCTGATGATCTGAAAGGCCGGGTCGAAACAACCGGTGAGGCAAATCTTCGCGGCCATCTGACTGGCGAAGATGCCAAGGATGCCGATAAAGATGGCGATGCGGCAGACGCAAAACCGGAAGAGTCGGGTTCCTTCGCCTATGTGCCGCCAGACACCAAGGATGATGTGCAGCTCAACTACGCGCTCGATCTGCTTCGCGGCATAAAGATCAACGCACTGTTTCCGCCAGACCCTTCGCAGGGTATACCGAACTGACGAGCCGATTCGTCGCCACGGGTGCCTGTGGCGGGTTGAATAATCGGGAAACGGCAGACCGGGGTAGATGGCGGCAAACGACCTCAATACGCCATTGCATGACAAGCGCCGGCGCTCGCGTAAATCGCGCGGGTTGCCGTGGGCGCGGATGTTGTCGGTGGCCGCGTTTGCACTGGCGCTGACAGCCTTTGTGTGGATCGCGATCGTCGATGATCCCGAAGGCGGCCGACCTGTTGAATATGCCCAGATCGAAGGCGGCGAACCGCAAACCACCGGTTCAGTATCGACCGGTTCCCAGACAACCCGATCACCGTCGAGCCAATCGGGAGCTGCGGCCGGACTGCCGGTTGATGTTGCCGCGCTGCCCCGGGCGCGGGCGCCAAAGTCTGTCCGCGCAACGGCTGCGCCGATCGAGGGCCTTGTTGAAAAATCCGAATTCGGACCGCTTCCTGTCATTGGCGCCGATGGCTTGCGGCCACTGGATGCCTATGCGCGGCCGGCAAATGCCGGACCGGCAGATGGATTCCCGCGCGTTGTCCTGATCGTTGGCGGTCTGGGTATCAGCCAGACCGGCACCAAGCGGGCGGTGGAAAACCTGTCGCCCGATGTCACGCTGGCCTTCGCCCCCCACGGCGGCAGCCTCAATCGCTGGGTTGGCGAAGCCCGCCGCAGGGGCCATGAAGTCCTGTTGCAACTGCCGCTGGAGCCGTTTGGATATCCCGACATCAATCCGGGGCCGCGCACCCTGCTTGTTGAAGGCGATGAATTGGCGAATATCGAAAATCTCGAATGGATCCTTGGCCGGACGACAAGCTACACAGGTGTGATGAACCATATGGGCGCTCGGTACGTCGCTGACGATGGAGCCATGCACTGGCTGGTCTCGGCGTTGTCGGCCCGCGGGCTCATGTTTGTCGACGACAGCACAGTCACCCAGTCCGCGGCCATCAATGTCGGGGCGGCGCTAGGTGCACCGGTCATCAGGGCCGATCTGGTCATCGACAAGGTTCGCTCCGCGTCGCAGACCGCCAAGGCGCTGGATAAGCTGGAACAGATTGCCCGTTCACGTGGCCTCGCTGTCGGTGTGGCGTCGGCGTTTCCCTCCTCCATTGCGGCCTTGTCCACCTGGGTCGAAAATGCCCGCGAGCAGGGAATTGTCGTAGTTCCGGCCAGCGCAGCGCTGCTGCGTTAGCCCGGACGGGCGCGGCACCTCATGCCAGAAAATAACGACGGGCACTATCGCCCCTGCGCTGGCATTTGCCTGTTCAATCCCCACGGTCTGGTTTTTGTCGGGCAGCGAATGGGCGGCAGGAATGCCGAAACCAGCGAATTTATGTGGCAATTGCCCCAGGGCGGCATCGATCCGGATGAAGACCCGGAAATCGCCGCCCGGCGCGAACTTTATGAGGAAACCAATATCCGGTCCGTGCGCACGATTGGCGAAATTCCGCGCTGGTTGCGTTACGATCTGCCCCGTGGGGCCGGCAAGGGCGGTTGGCGAAACCGCTTTCGCGGCCAGACCCAGAGGTGGTTCGCATTCCGTTTTGAGGGAAACGAGTCAGAAATCAATGTGCTGACCCCGGCCGACGGTGCGCACAAAGCGGAATTTGCCGGTTGGAAATGGGTGTCGTTGGCGCAGATTCCAAGCCTCGTTGTGCCATTCAAACGGCCGGTCTATGAACAGGTCGCCGCCGGATTTTCACAATATGCCGTGGCCGTATAACCGGTCGTCAAACGTGACGCCAAACACTGGCAAACGACAAAAAATCAGTCCGTAACGATCTTGTAGCTCTGTCCAGCCACAAGCCGATCGGTCACCGAAAGCCCGTTCAACAGCAAAAACAGCGCCTTGCCATCGTTGACCCCACGCATGCGCCGGGCCATGACCTTGCTCGTCGTTGCACCTCCAGCCCTGACAATATCGATCCGCAACGGCCGCAGCCGGGCGCTCTCGGCCGGCGTGAGCTTGCGAAATGACGCCAGCATCGACGCCAGACCACCATCTATGTCTGCCCGTGGATCACGGGACGCAAAAATGATCCGGTACATCCGGGTTTCCATTTTCACCGCTGCGATTCGAAAATTCCAGTTGTCGGCCTTGGCCGATGCAGTCGCCACAGCTAATTTGTTGATCCGCATTGTGCGAATTGACTCGGTGATCAATCCGTTGACCCAGCCCGATGCAAGATAGGCCTCGGGCGTTTGGCTCGCCGGCGCAGAAACCCCGTCAAATCGCATCGCAGTCTCGCGACCGGCGGCCGCAAGAACCGCATCCCGGGTGTTTTCCAGCCGATAGCCGGCCGGCACTTCAAATCCGATGGCAAGGCGCGGATGCAAAAAACGGCGACCACGGATAAAACCCTCGGAGGGATCATCGCCAAAGATGACCCCGTCCAAACTTATTAGATAGGCAGCCCGGCCCTGTTCGCCGATACCGGGCGCGCCGATCTTGCGGGCGGCTCGCACCGCCAGATCCCGGCGCTCCAGCGCGGCAGGGTGGGTAGACAGGAAGTTGGCCGTATCATCATCGTGGCCGAGCGCTGAGCGAAAGGCGGCATATTGTTCCAGCTTGTCGATGAACCGCGACGCGGCAAACGGATCGTAACCGGCGCTGCTGGCAATCGCGATGCCGAGCCGATCGGCCTCGATTTCCTGATTGCGCGAGAATTTCGCCAGCGTATGCTTCGAGTTGGCGACGGCCGATCGGCCGGCATTCGGGTCAGATAAAATGCTTGATGCCACTTGCTCGACGATATCACTGCGCTCTACTGCCCGCGCCCGCTCCAGTGCATGATTGGCCAGCACGTGAGCAATTTCGTGGGAGAGCACAGCCGCCAGTTCTGAATTGTCATCGGCCAACACCAGCAGGCCACGGGTCACATAAAGATAACCGCCGGGAAGGGCGAAGGCGTTGGCGACCGGCGAATTGAGGATCGTGATCCGATACCGCCGAGAGGGATCGTTGGAAGCCGATACCAGCCGCGAGACGACCCTTGCCAAAGCGGCTTCAATTTCCGGGTCGGAGTACACGCCGCCATACTCTGCAATCACACGCGGGTTTTCCCGTGCGCCGATGGCTGCTTCAACATCGCTTGGCAGGCGCACGCCAGCGACCGCGACCGGGTCGACCCGCCCAGGTACGCCCAAATGCTGAGTACAGCCCGAAACGCCGGCAAGCGCCGCCAATATCGCCAGGAAACGCCACATAGGCGTAGATGTGCGCGCATTGCCGGGCAAAATCAAGAGTCTGGTCCAGTCTGCGTGTCACTCATTTGTGCCGGAACGGGCGGCATCGGTATACGGAATTTTGACCTGTTCGGCCATCACCGCCTGGATCATCGGACCACGTTTTAATCGCAGTATTCCGCGTATCTGGACAGTACGCCCGGCATAGGCTTCCAGCGCCGCCGAACCACCAAAACGTTTCCGGTCCTTCTTATCGATCTCGACCGTAAAATCTTCCGACCATCGCTCGCCAAAATTGAGATAAGTGCGGTTTTTGCGGGTTCCGACGGTGAGAACTTCACCTTCGATTATCGCATAGCGGCCAATGTGCGGTGACAATATCGCCGGATTCGATGGCAGTATCGCGACACTTTTGTCCCCCCAAAAGCCGATATGACGCAACCGCGCATCCAGTTCCCTTGTACCGATTATAGCCAGACACGGGCCGGTTTCGCCGGGGCGCGGAATGAGCAGCGCCAGTCCCTCGGCGGCGACCGTGCCCTGAACAAGTTGATCGCCGGAAAACACAAATGCCGCTTGACGGCCATAGCGGTCAGGTTTGGCCGAAGCCGGGCGAAGGCGCACGAATTTACTTTCAACAATCGACCGGAGCCGGGCAACAAGGCTGCGATCAAACCGGGCGGCGTCAACGGCAACCACTGAAAAACTATCGATCCCGGCCAACGCAACAGTGCGCCCGTCGGAAAGCACAAGGGTCCGGTGATCGTTCACGGATGTCACCTGAACAACCTTGTTTTGGTCAGGTACGCAGTCCTGCGCCAACGGAACGGAATCCGGTATCACGGCAATCAGAACCGCAATTGTCGCCAAAATGGGCAATTTATACGCGCAAGTTCCGGTCATCAGTATCGTGATTGCTTGTCAGAGCCCGGCCGCGACCGCTTCGATCTCGACCTTGAATTCCGGCCGCGCAAAGCCCGCGACAATCATCAAAGTAGAGGCAGGTGGCGGCGTACCCACGATCGCGTCCCGCACCGCCATATAGGGTTTCAGGTCGGCGGCATCGGTGACATAGGCGTTCAGCCGCACCAAATGTTCAAAACCCATGCCCGCGTCGCCAAGGATCGCCTCGATATTGGCAAAACATTGCCGCACCTGTGCGCCCGCATCGTCTGGTACTGTGCCATCGGTATCAATACCCAATTGCCCGGAGCAAAATAAATAGCGTGCGCCAGGCGGCACGCTGACCCCGTGGACATAAGCGGCAAAAGGAGGGTGGATGAAATTCGGGGTGTGATAAGAGAGCATGTCAGATTTCCGGCTATCGGTAAGTGCCACGATAGCCTATTTCCCAGCCAGATCGAGCCGTCCCGCATACGGATAAAATGTCGATGGATTTCAAACCGGGCCTTTCCCAGATTCTGGCGCCAGAACTTGTTCTGGAAAAACGCGCCGGATTACCCGACCACCTGCGGGTGCTGGTGGAGGAATATCCGCGCGCGGATTGGTCCGACCATCCAAAATTTCGCGGCATGGCCGAGTTCTGGCTGGAACGCCACATGATGTTCCGGCAGATCATGGAACGCATGAAATCCGATGCGCGGGCCCATTTTGACGGCCACACAGAAACAGCAACCCACGGCGCGCGGCTTTCCCGGTTGGGCAGCCTGTTCATCCAGCAGCTGCACGGGCACCATACAATCGAAGACCAGCAGTTTTTCCCGCAATTGTCCCAGTTCGATTCGCGTGTGGCGGGCGCGTTCGAGATTCTCGATGCCGACCATCACACAATCGACGGTCATCTGCAGACCTTTGCCAATGTCGCCAACACGGTGATTGAACTGGCAAAGAACAAGACCGGCGAAGCCAAAAACAGCGCTAGTGACACCGGCAAAAACACCAAGATCCCAAAGGCCAGAATTAATGACGCGACAGGCCATTTGTGCGACACGCTGGAGAAGTTGGAAGCACTGCTCAACCGGCACCTGGTCGACGAGGAAGAGATCGTTATCCCGGTGCTGCTGAAATTCGGCTAGAATCTTGCAAAGGAAGCGCCGCGCCGGCGCTAAAGGAAATCCATGGCCGACATTCGACGCTGGAACGCGCTCAAAAGCTCCGATTTTGCCGCCTTTGATCCCGAGCGGACAGTCGCACTGTTTCCGATCGGTGCCACCGAGCAGCATGGCCCTCATCTGCCGGTCTGCGTCGATGCCCGCATTGCCGGCGATATTTCCGAGCGCGCTTTCGCCCATCTTGATGACGATGTGCCGGTACTGCTGTTGCCGGTTTCAGATATTGGTAAATCCAACGAGCATATCGATTTCCCCGGTACGTTGACGCTTTCCGCCGAAACCTTGACCGCAATGTGGTTCGAAATCGGCCAGAGTGTCGCCCGCGCCGGTATTCGAAAAATCGTCTTTTTGAACAGCCATGGCGGCCAGCCCCAGGTGATGGAGATCGTCGCTCGCGAGCTCAGAGTGCGCGAAAAGATGATGGCAGTGACTACCGGCTGGTGGCATGTCGGCAGCCCGAAGGGACATTTCGACGAGGCTGAAGACCGTCATGGTATTCACGCCGGCGCGGTCGAAACCTCAATGATGTTGGCGCTGGCGCCAGAATTGGTCGACATGGAAAGGGCCGGAGACTTTCAGCCGGTCATGGCCGACATCGAGGAGGATCATCAGCACCTGACCTATCTTGGCGGCGTTGGCATGGGTTGGCAGGCACAGGACATCCATCCAACGGGCGCGGCGGGCAATGCCAGCCTGGCGAGCGCCGAAATCGGCTGCAAGATCGTTGAAAATGCCGCCCGTGGCCTTGCTGGACTGTTGAGCGAAGTCTCGCTTTATCCGCTGTCAGCGCTGAAAGATCGTCCCACCGCGAACTGACCGAAAAACAGTCAGAGGGTCAGGTCTCGGCGGTGCTGTGATCGGCGTTGTAGGAGTGCCAGGCGTGGGCGGCAATGCCAGCGGTGTGGCTCACCAGCGCCCCTCCTTCAAACCGGTGAACGAGAAACCCTGGCGGCTCCAGTGTCCACGGCGCCTCATCGTCGGCGCTCAGGTTGAAGCCGATCTGATGGGCAGTGCCCGGCGCAGTCATCGCCACAGTGCCGGCAAAACAAGTGGAGATTGGTCGGTGAACGTGGCCGGCGACGATCCGCATAATCTGGCCGTGCTGTGAAATAACGGCGCTGAATGCTGCTGCGTCCGCAAGCCCGATTGAGTCCATATAACTGATCCCGGTCGCAAACGGCGGATGGTGCAACATTACCAGCGTTGGCACTTCCGGTCTCGCCGCAAGCGTAGCGTCCAGCCAGCGCAACTGTTCACTGCCCAGTTTGCCACCGGCCTTGCCCTCGACCAGCGTGTCGAGAGCCACGATGCGGACTGGATAATCTTCCACCACATAGCGAAAGCAACCGGATTCCGGCACATGGGGCAGGAAGGATAGGGCAGCGCGGGCCGGTTCGCGCCGATCGTGATTGCCAAGAATCGGCAATACGGGCATGGAAAAACGCCCGAGCAGTTCAGCTATTGCAACATAGTCGCCAGGTTCGCCATCATTGGCCAAATCGCCGGTGTGCAGCAAAATATCAGGCAGGGGATCAAGGCGCTCAATCCGCTCGACGGCAGCCTCAAGCAGTCCGTAGGTATCAACCTTGCCAAAAAGCAACGTGCCTTTTTTCTTCACATGGCTGTCTGAAATTTGAGCAATGTGCATGATTTCAATCACTTTCCAATTGTCCTTGGTGTGCTAGTTAATTGAACTAGGTGCGACAAGGCCGAGACAAAAAAATCAAACCTGCCGACAGGCTGGACATAACAACAAGCCGACTGACATTATTCGCTGCAAATGAAGGCGCTGCTAACTGCGCAATTGACGGGAGACGGTGATGAATATCAAGATAGTATCAACGGCATTTGGCTTGACCGCTGCAACGGCGCTGGCAGGCGGCGCGATGGCGCAGGACAAAGTGACATTTGGTACCAACTGGCTCGCACAGGCTGAACATGGCGGTTATTTTCAGGCCGTCGCCGATGGCACATATGCGGCGTGCGGTCTGGACGTGGAGATCAAATCCGGCGGCCCGCAGGTCAACAACCGGGCACAGCTTGTTGCTGGCAAAATCCAGTTTTTGATGGGCGGCAACATGTTGCAGCCATTCTCTGCCCGCAAGGAAGGCATACCGATCAAGGTCGTGGCCGCCCACTTTCAAAAAGAACCGCAGATCATCATGACCCATCCGGGCCAAGGTATGGATACCTGGGAAGACCTGCAAGGCACGCCATCTTTGCTGATCGGCGACAATGGATTCCTGAGCTTTTATCAATGGATGATGTCGGACTTCGGCTTCACCGCCGAGCAGCGCAAGCCCTATACCTTTAATTCAGCGCCGTTCCTGGCCGACAAAAAGTCCGGCCAGCAGGGCTATGTGACGTCGGAGCCCTACTCGATCAAGAACGAGGGCGGCTTTAAACCCAATGTCTTCCTACTCGCCGATTATGGCTTCGACACCTATTCCACCACGGTGGAAACCATGGAAGTCACCATCGCTGACCATTCAGACTGGGTACAGTGTTTTGTCGATGGTTCGGCCCTCGGCTGGGCAAATTACCTGTACGGCGACAACAAGGCCGCCAATGAATTGATCAAGGCCGCCAATCCGGACATGTCGGATGGCCAAATCGAATTTTCCATCGCCCAGTTGAAGGAATTTGGCATTGTCGATTCTGGTGAAGCCGAATCTCTCGGTATCGGTGCCATGACCGATGAGCGCCACAAGAGTTTCTTCGACAAGATGGTCAAGGCCGGCGTAGTCGATGGATCGATAGACGACAAATCATCCTACACGCTTGATTTCGTCAACAAGGGCGTGGGCGCGGAGGAGCGTAAGAAAATGATGATGATGGCGCAATAAGCGCGCCTCGGATCATCGGCAACGTCGCCCATCATGCCATCTGAACCCACCCGCGAGGCTATCACCGGCCTTGCGGAGACACCCGTTGGCACAAATGCTTCCCGTCCGGTCGTCACGCTCCACAATGTCGGCAAGACCTTTTCCAATGGTACGGTGGCGCTCGACGATCTCAATCTGGCAGTCCGCGCAGGCGAATTTGTCTCGCTTTTGGGGCCGTCCGGTTGCGGCAAATCCACCGCGCTGAAAATCATTGCCGGGCTCGGAAATCCGTCTACTGGCGGCATCGACTGGCCGTCTGAACAGGTCGCCTCCGACCATCGCCACGACATCAGCTTTGTGTTTCAGGAACCCACACTGATGCCGTGGGCGACCGTATTCGGCAATGTGCATTTGCCGCTGCGCCTCAAAGGAATTTCCAAGGCGGCAGCCCGGACCGATGTCGAAAAGGCACTCACCAATGTCGGGCTGGAGGGTTTTGCTGACGCTTATCCACGCGAACTGTCCGGCGGCATGAAAATGCGGGTTTCCATCGCCCGAGCGCTGGTCACCCGGCCATCCCTGCTGCTGATGGACGAGCCCTTTGCCGCTCTCGATGAAATCAACCGCTTCAAGCTCAATAATGATATTCTGTCCCTGTGGCAGAGTTTGGGCTGGACGGTGATCTTCGTCACCCATTCGGTTTTTGAATCGGTCTATTTGTCGAACCGCATCATCGTCATGGCAGCCCGCCCGGGCCGGGTCTATCGCGAAATCGAAATCGACGCACCCTATCCCCGTGACGAGGAATTCCGCACGTCAGCCCGCTACGCTGAATATTGCCGCGAAGTTAGCCACGCCTTGCAAGAGGCGATGAAAGTTGACTCCGGAACGGCTCAATGAAGAAAATTCGATCGGCCAACATTGCGGGCAGTACGGGCGCCGATCCGCAAGAACTTGCGCGCGCCCGCGCCGCTGCCCGCGAAAAAATTGGCCGCTATGTCGTGCCGTTTGTCATTCTGGCAATTGCGATTTTTCTGTGGGACCGGATCGTCGTATGGAATGATATTCCCCATTATATTTTGCCCCGGCCGGGACTGGTCGCCAAAACGCTTGTGACCGACTGGGCGATCCTGTCGGAATCCCTGGTCAACACGTTGAAGATTACGTTTGGTGCACTGGCGGTGGCCACGATCGGCGGAGCCGGTCTGGCGATCCTGTTCACCCAGTCCAAATGGATCGAAATTTCGTTGTTTCCGTTCGCGGTGATTTTGCAGGTGACGCCGGTGATCGCCATCGCACCGCTGATCTTTATCTATGTGGATTCGACCGCCGTCGCCTTGCTGATCTGCGCCTGGATCGTCGCCTTTTTCCCGATCCTGTCCAATACCACCCTGGGGCTCAATTCTGCCGACCACAATTTACACGATCTGTTTCGCCTGTATGGCGCCAACCGCTGGCAGGTGCTGTGGCGGCTGCTGTTGCCTGCAGCCATGCCCTATTTCCTCGGGGGTCTGAAAATCGCCGGCGGGTTGGCGCTGATCGGTGCCATTGTCGCTGAATTTACCGCCGGCAGCGCCGGCAGTGGCTCCGGACTGGCATTTCGTATTCTGGAAGCTGGCTACCGCCTGAATATCCCGCGCATGTTTGCGGCACTGATTTTGATTTCCGCCACCGGTATCGTCATATTCATGTCGCTCAGCCTGTTGTCGCATCTGATGCTGCGCAAATGGCACGAAAGCGCCACCAGGCGCGAACGCTGATGCCTGACACCGGCATTGCCACCATTCCCGATGCGCCGCGCTACTGGCTAAATAATGCCACGGTCCCCGCTTGCCTGGTGGATGCGAATGCGGCATTTCTGCAAGATGTACCCGCCACTGACGCAAGCTCTCTGTTGGCCACCGACATTCTGATTGAAGATGGCAAGATCGCCGAACTCCGCCCTACGTCTACCGGCTCGGATTCCAGTTCATTTACCGAAGACATCACGATTTGCGATCTGGACGGCGCCATGGTCTGGCCAGGTTTCGTCGACATGCACACCCATCTCGACAAGGGTCACATCTGGCCCCGCGCAGCCAATCCCGACGGCACGTTCATTGGTGCGTTGGAAACCGCCGCCACTGACCGCATCGCAAGGTGGAACGCTGAAGATATCCGCGCCCGCATGGATTTTGCCCTGCGTAGCGCCTACACCCATGGCACCACGGCGATCCGCACTCATCTGGATTCCAGCGCCCCGCAGCACCAGATTAGTTGGCCGGTCTTCACCGAATTTCGGCAAGAATGGCGCGGCCGGATTGCCCTGCAAGCTTCCTCGATTATTGGCATCGACGGCATTCTTGATGAATTCGGCACCGAACTGGCGACTACTGTCGCCCGCCACGATGGGGTGCTGGGGGTTGTCACCTATATGATCGATGGCATGGAAGCGGCGATCGATCGGATGTTCGATCTGGCGATTCACCATTGCCTCGATCTCGACCTGCATGTCGATGAGACCGGCGATCCCGGTGCCGTTGCCTTGCGCATGGTTGCAGAGCGTGCCGTTGCCCGGAAATTCGATGGCCGCATTGTCGCCGGCCATTGTAGTAGCCTGGCTTGTCAGGACGAGGCCGACATTGACGCAACGCTGGATCTGGTCGCCGAGGCCGGCATCGCTGTCGTCTCGTTGCCGATGTGCAACATGTATCTTCAGGACCGCACGCCCGGCCGCACCCCGCGTTGGCGCGGCGTGACGCTGCTCCACGAAATGCGCGCCCGAGGCATTGCGGTCGCCGTGGCCTCGGACAATACCCGTGACCCGTTCTATGCCTATGGCGATCTTGACCCGTTGGAAGTCTTTCGCGAGGCGGTGCGCATCCTGCATCTCGATCACCCGCTCGGCGACTGGCCGTCGGCCATCACCCGCTGGCCGGCCGACATTATCGGTTTGCCCGACCACGGGCGGATCGCGCCCGGCTTGCCGGCTGATCTGGTTGTCTGCCGGGGGCGGAATTATTCCGAAATCCTGTCACGGCCCCAATCCGACCGCACCGTGTTGCGCGATGGCCGGCCCATCGCGCGGGATCTGCCCGACTATCGCGAGCTGGACTTGCATATGGGAAAACAATAATGACCAAACCGGAAACCCTGCTACGCCTGTTGGCCGATCTTGACGGTCTGGCGATCGAGGACAATCCCCGTATCGTCCAGCAAAAAAGCCGCGACTTTTATTGGTACAGCCCGGTTCTGAAACGCCAATTGGAGGCGGTCACCGGCGACCTGATTGTCACGCCCAAATCCGAAGCCGACGTCGTTCGCATCCTCAAAGCCTGCTTTCACCACAATGTGCCGGTCACCGTGCGCGGTGCCGGCACCGGCAACTACGGCCAGGCCATGCCACTTGCCGGTGGCGTAGTGCTCAACATGGCGGGTATGGATGAAATCACCACCATCGCGCCGGGCAAGGTGGTGAGCGGCCCCGGCGCCATCATCGCCGATATAGACAAGGCGACCCGCGCCCATTCGGCGCAGGAGTTGCGCATGCATCCATCCACCGCCGGCACAGCGACCATCGGCGGCTTTATCGCCGGCGGCTCCGGCGGCGTCGGTTCCATCCGCTGGGGCGGCTTGCGCGATCTGGGCAATATCCTGCGCCTGCGGGTGGTCACAATGGAGGCGCAGCCGCGTGTTCTCGACCTGACCGGGCTGGATCTCCACAAGGTCTCCCACGCTTACGGCACCAATGGGGTGATCACCGAAGTCGAAATGCCGCTGACGGCGGCCCATGACTGGATCGACGCGCTGGTCGCTTTCGATGAATTTGGCCGGGCCGCGCGCTACGCCGATGCGTTGGCCAATCAGGATGGTATTCTGGTCAAGGAAATTGCCCCGATCGGCGCGCCGGCCCCCCATGCCTATTTCAAGCGGCATCAAAAATTCGTCGATGAACGTTACAGCGTTTGCGTGGTCATGGTGGCGCCCCAGTCGATGGACGCCTTTGTCACGTTTTCAGCCCGCGAGCGCGCTAACATTGTCTATCGCTCGGACATCATGGATCCGGCCGGACTGCCGGTATCCTACGAACTGGCATGGAACCACACAACGCTCAGGGCATTGCGCATCGACCCGGCGATTACATATCTACAGGTGCTTTATCCCTATCCCGATCACCTGGAAAAGGTGGCAAAGGTCCACGCTCCGTTCGGCGATGAACTGATCCCGCATCTGGAATTTGTCCGTTTTGATGGCAAGATCACCTGTTTCGGCCTACCGATGTTGCGCTACACCACTGACGAACGGCTTGATGAGATCATCCGCTATCACGAAGACAATGGTTGCCCGATCTTCAATCCCCACCGCTATACGCTGGAGGAGGGGGGCATGAAGGCGACCGATGAGGTGCAGCTTGAATTCAAGAAAAGTGCCGACCCGCAAGGTCTGCTCAATCCGGGCAAGATGATCGCCTGGGACAATCCGGATTATGATTTCTCCACCCAGAAAACCTTTTTGTTTCCTGGGCTTGCGGCCAATAACTGAATCAATATGAAATGATACGTCGGAGTGCCCGGCGATCACGAAAGCCTCTCTGATCCGATGAAAATCCTGCTGATTTATTGTCATCCCTGTGCTGAAAGCCTGACCGCCTCGGTTCGCGACCGGGCGTTGACAGCCCTGGCAAAGGGTGATCACGAAGTCCGGGTTTCCGATCTCTATGAAGAGGGATTCAACCCGGTGATGGATGCAGCGGAGCGGCGCGGCTATCACACCCCCGGTGACAACGAAGTGCCGGTGGCAGACCAGTTACACAATCTAAAATGGGCCGATGCGCTGATTTTTGTCTATCCGACCTGGTGGTTCGGCTTGCCGGCCATGCTCAAGGGCTGGCTCGACCGCGTCATGGTGCCCTATGCGACGTTTATGCTGCCCGAGCCGGGTAAAGTCGTACAGCCGGTACTGGGTAATATTCGGCAGATCGTCGCCATCTCCACCTGCGGCGCACCGTGGTGGCTGTTGAAATTCATCGGCGATCCGGGCCGGCGCACCCTGTTGCGCGGCATGCGAGCAGTGTGCGGCCGACGCTGCAAGACCCTGTGGCTGGCCCACTACCGCATCGATTCCTCAACATCGGAAAGCAGAAGAAAATTCCTCGACAAAGTTGAAGCACGGCTTAGCTGGCTTTAGCTGTTCCAGGTGAGGCGGCGTTATTTCTCCCGCCGTGCATCGGGATGAAGGCTACTGCCCAGAATATGCGCAGACCGCCCGATAACATCATTGCTTGATCCGACGATCAGCGGATCGGGACCGCGCACCACATGCGTATCTTTTTCCGGATAGGGCAGGGTGCTCAAAAAATGCTGCAGGCAACCCAGCCGCGCCCGCTTCTTGTCGTTGGATTTGATGACCGTCCACGGTGCATCCGCCGTGTCGGTATAAAAGAACATCGCCTCTTTCGCTTCCGTGTAGTCCTCCCATTTGTCGAGCGAGGCCATATCGATCGGCGATAATTTCCATTGCTTAAGCGGCTCGTGCTCGCGCGACTTGAAGCGGCGGCGTTGTTCCTCACGGGTGACCGAAAACCAGTATTTGTAGAGCCGGATGCCACTGCGCACCATCATCCGTTCCAGATCCGGGCATTGCCGCATGAACTCCAGATAGTCATTGGGATTGCAAAATCCCATGACACGTTCGACGCCGGCCCGATTGTACCAGGACCGGTCAAAGAAAACGATTTCACCAGCCGACGGCAGGTGTTGAATATAGCGCTGGAAATACCATTGGGATTGTTCCCGTTCCGTCGGTTTGGCCAGCGCAGAGACCCTGGCGCCGCGCGGATTGAGATGTTCGGTAAACCGCTTGATCGTGCCACCTTTACCCGCCGCGTCTCGGCCTTCAAACAACAGCACAATGCGCTGGCCGGTCTCTTTGGCCCAATCCTGAACCTTCAGTAGTTCGATCTGGAGGTCCCGTTTGTGCGCCTCATAGGTCTTGCGACGGATTTTTCGTGTATAGGGATAGTCACCGGTTTCGAAGGCCCGGCGGATAGCCTCACGTTCGTGGCGTTGGGCGTAAGTTGGCGTCTCACTCGTATTGCCGGCAACACCTGCACTATCAGATGTTACGCCAGCGGGCGATGTCGCACCATTTCCATTCGCCGCCGCGGCCGGATTTCTGCCTACACGCCGCTTTGTTGGCGTTGTAGCGGGTTTTTTCGGCGATTTCGGTGATACGCTGTCACTGGTACTCATGACATCTCCAAATATGTTTCTTACGATACAGCGGCGCCGGAAAGGCGCCAGATCTGGCCGAAATGCCGGTATTGCCCGAGGTCAAGATATCAGATTTCGTGCCACTAGAACCGAGCAATGCGCGTGGCGAACCACATGGGATGCCACCGATCCCAGAAAGTAATCGGCAATGCCCGGATTGTGGGAGGCAATGACAATCAGATCGACACTGTTTTCGCGGGCATAGGCAAGAATATCGCGCGCCGCGTGACCTTCGCGAAATACCACATTGATCCCGTCTGCCATCCCGCTCTTCGTGATAGCATCCCTGATGATCGTTTCCGACTGCTCGCGGCCGCGGGACTGCACATCGGCCGGAATATGCGCTTCGACGAAACTCGGGATCGATTCAGCAACATTCAGGACAGTAATCGCGCCGCCACGGATCTTGGCGACATCAACCGCCAGTGCCAGCGCTGCCGCGCCTGCATCGGTTTGCGAGGCATCCATTGGTACCAGAATTGAACCAAACATTGCACACCACCCTTTGCTGAACGGCAGTCATATACCGCCAATATTCATGGCCAAAAGATACATGCAAACTAGCCGGTTGCAATTGAGATGCATCAAACCGCCTTGACGCATGGTTACCAGTCAGTTCAACTTCGCCAACAACCCGGATTGCCCGTTATTGCTGGATAGCGGCCCCTTTCTCATTACCCCAAAAGAGCCATGAAGCCGACCAACCGCGTCTATACCGGCCTGCCAACGACAATATTTGAGGAAATGAGCCGGCTGGCCATTGCCCACGATGCGGTCAACCTCGGCCAGGGGTTTCCCGACACCGACGGGCCGGATGCGTTGCTGCGATGCGCCGCCGAGGCGCTGATTTCCGGCCCTAATCAATACCCGCCGATGCTGGGCTTACCGGCGCTTCGCCAGGCAGTTGCAAATTCGTGGAAGCGGTTCCACGGTCTGGACGTGGATTGGCAGAGCGAGGTTCTTGTCACGTCGGGGGCAACAGAAGCGCTGTCGGACTGCATCAATGCCATTGTCGAGCCGGGCGATGAAGTAATTCTGATCGAACCGCTTTACGACTGCTATTTGCCACTGGTCCAGCGTGCTGGCGCCATACCCGTGCCGCTTCGGGTCACACCGCCTGATTGGGCGCTCGACCCCGACGATCTCGCCGCTGCATTTTCCAACAAGACCAAGGCGATCCTGATAAACAATCCTCACAACCCGGCAGCGCGGACTTATAGCCGCGACGAGCTGGAGTGGATCGGCAACCTTGCCGAGCGTCACGACGCCTATGTGATCGCCGATGAGGTCTACGAGCATATCGTTTTTGACGGCGCGCCGCATGTTTCTGTGCTCGCGATCGACGCGCTACGCGATCGGGCGCTGGCAATCGGCTCGGCGGGCAAGACTTTTTCGCTGACCGGCTGGAAGGTTGGCTATGTCACCGCCGCGCCGCATCTTCTGGAACCGGTCATCAAGGCACACCAGTTTACAACGTTCACAACGCCGCCGAACTTGCAAATTGCGGTCGCAGCAGGGTTGGCATTACCAGATGCCTACTTCGCCGACCTGTCCACTGAATTGCAGCGCAAGCGCGACCGCCTGGCCGCTGCCTGCACGGAATTGGGTTTTGGCGTTGTTCCCTGCTCGGGCACCTATTTTCTGACCGTAGATGTGACGCCGCTGGGCTTGGGTACGGATGATGTCTCGCTCGCCCGGCAAATGACGGAGGAGGCCGGTGTCGCGGCGGTGCCGGTCTCGGCGTTCTACGGCGCCGATCCGCCCCGGCATTATCTGCGTTTTTGTTTTTGTAAGCGCGATACTGTTTTGGATGAAGCCGTATCCCGGATGAAAACCTGGTTAGCCGGGTGCAATTTAATCAAGAACGAGGAGACAATCAGGTGACAATCCATGCGCTGGTCTGGGGTGAAAACATTCATGAGCACACCAATTCTGAAGTCGGGAAATTGTATCCCGATGGCATGCACGCGGCCATTGCCGCTGCGCTGAACAGCAACGCTGATATTGCCGCTGAAACAGCAACGCTTCAGGACGCCGAGCACGGCCTCACTGTGGACCGTCTTGATACTACCGATGTGCTTTTATGGTGGGGCCACTGTGCCCATGGCGATGTCGAGGACGCGATTGTTGAGCGGGTTGCCAATCGCGTACACGAGGGCATGGGCCTGATCGTGCTCCACTCGGGCCATTTCTCCAAGATTTTCAAACGCCTTATGGGCACACCCTGTTCGTTGAAATGGCGCGAGGCCGGCGAGCGCGAGCGGATCTGGACAATCAACCACAGCCATCCGATTGCCGCTGGCCTCGGCGACGCATTTCAGCTGCCCCAAGTGGAAATGTACGGCGAGCCGTTCACCGTGCCGGAGCCCATGGAGATCGTTTTCATCTCCTGGTACGAAGGCGGCGAAGTGTTTCGGTCCGGCATGACCTGGCAGCGCGGGGCTGGCCGGGTTTTCTATTTTTCACCGGGGCACGAAACCTACCCGATTTATCACGATGACAACGTACAACGGGTGCTGCGCAATGCCGTGCACTGGGCCCACAACCCGGCGCCCGCCTGGGCCGGCATCGCCGATGCGGCAAATGTCCCGGCCGATCAGGCGCCCGAGCCGTTGACGATCAAGGGTGCGCGCCTGCACGCTGACGGCGAGGAAGGCTTGCGATGAGCCAAAAGCGCCTGCTGATCCTTGGTGCCGGCGACATGGCGGCAAATCACGCCCGCGAATTCGCCGCCGATGCTCGCGTGGAAATCGTTGCCGCTGTCGACACCATTCCAGACCGGCTGGCCGAATTCGCTGAAACCCACAGTATTGCAAACACATTTGCCAGCCTGGATGAGGCAATTGCCTGGGGGCAATTCGACGCCGCCGCCAACATCACGCCGGATCCTGTTCATTACCCGACGACCATGACGCTGATCGCAGCCGGCTACCCGGTGTTTTGCGAAAAGCCGCTCGCCGAAAATCATGTTCTGGCCATGGCGATGACCGAAGCAGCCGAAGGTGCCGGCCTCGTCAACATGGTCAACCTGACCTATCGCGGCGTGCCGGAAGTCCAGATGGCCCGGAAAGTTGTCAATGAAGGCGGGTTGGGGACAATCCGTCACGTTAACGCCGCCTATCTGCAAAGCTGGCTGGTCGGCGACTATTGGGGTGACTGGCGCACGCAGGAAAAGTGGCTGTGGCGACTGTCAAAGGCCCATGGCAGCTCCGGCGCCCTGGGCGATATCGGCATCCATATCCTCGATACCGCGCTCTTTGTGTCCGGATTGAAGGTCGAGATGGTGTCTGGCCGGCTTCACACGTTTGCCAAGCACGAGACCGGAAAAATTGGCGAATATGTGCTTGATGCCAATGACGCGTTCACGATTTCCGCGACGCTGAGCGGCGGCGCAATCGGCGTCATTCAGGCAAGCCGGTCGGCCGCTGGTTACGGCAACCGGCAAAACCTGTCACTCTACGGTGACAAGGGCGGTCTGGAACTGACGTTTGGCTTCCACAATTCATCCCTGAAAGTGTGCATGGGCGGCGATGTTCATGACCAGACCTGGCGGACAATCGAGTGCCCGGACGTGCCAAATAACTACCAGCGGTTTGTCGATGCACTGGTTTCAGGCGAAAACGGTGTGCCAAATTTCCGTCATGCCGCGGATCTTCAAAAGATACTGGACCTGTGCCAACAATCTGATCCAGACGGACACCAGTTGTCCGTTACGTAAACTGCCTGGTGTCTCATTGGCGCGAAGTGTCGCTGGAAATATCAGGATAATATAATGTTTCCAAACAGATGTGCCAATTAGATGAATAAATACATGGAGCCGACAGTTTGCATGAATTCCGACCAGCACTTTCATCATGACCAATCCAGTCCTCGTTGAAGTCACCCGCAGCGGCCAGATCGAGAGTTGCCATCGCGGCGCGATCGCCATTGTCGATGATGCCGGGACTGTCCGTTTCGCGGCGGGCGACATTGAAATCCCTGTGTTTCCCCGCTCCGCGCTGAAGGCCATTCAGGCGCTCCCGCTCGTGGAAAGCGGTGCGGCGGATGCGTTTGGATTTGGCGAGCAGGAACTGGCCCTTGCCCAGTCATCCCACGGTGGTGAGACCCGTCACGTCGACGGCGTTCGGGCGATGCTGGCGATGGTGGGGCTGGATGAGGCAACGCTGGAATGCGGCGCTCATGATCCGCACAATCGGCTATCGGCCGCCCGCCTCAGGGAATGCGGGGGAAAACCGGGTGCGATTCATAACAATTGTTCTGGCAAACACGCCGGTTTTCTGGCCATCGCCCGCCATTTGGACATGGACTTGGCGGGATACGTCAAGCCAGATCATCCGGTGCAGATATTGGTTCGCGATGCAGTTGCCGAATTGACCGGAGCTGACCTGAAAACGGCAGTATGTGGCACCGACGGCTGCTCCATCCCGACTTACGCAATTCCGCTGCGGGATTTGGCCAAGGGGTTCGCCCGTTTTGCTAGCAGGGAAACGTTGGTTCCGGCGCGAGCGACAGCGGCCCGCCGGCTTATGGCCGCTGCGCTGGCCAAACCGGAATATCTCGCCGGTACTGGCCAGTTCGCGCCTGCCGCCATGGGCATCTTGCCCGGCGGCATTCTGGTCAAATCGGGCGCCGAAGGCGTCTTTGTCGCGTCCATCCCGCGAGCCAAACTCGGTGTCGCAATGAAGTGCGACGATGGTGGCCGGCGGGGAATGGACGCAATGATGGCCGGGGTGTTGGGCAGGCTGTTCCCTGAAGCGCGCGAAGCATTTAGCCCGTGGGCAAACGGGCCAGTCCGCACCGTCAATGGTGCAATTGTGGGTGAAGTCCGCAGCGTTGGTTTGGATCAGGTTTTCGCGCTTTGACTGAATAGGAAACAGCGCGCGGCACGGCCGCACTACCGCAACACAATCGCCGTACCGGATGCTGAAACCATAAGCATGGAGCCGCTGGTCCCCACCGATATGTTTTCATAGTCAAGGTCGACACCGACGACGGCATTGCCACCCATATCCTGGGCGCGTTGGGACATCTCGTCGATGGCGATTTCGCGCGCTTCGGCAAGCGCTTTTTCATAAGCACCGGAGCGGCCGCCAACAATGTCACGGATCCCGGCAAACAGATCCCGGAAAATATTGGTTCCAAGGATTGCCTCGCCCGTCACAAGTCCTTTGTATTTGCGAATTTCCTTGCCCTCGACACTTGGGGTGGTGGTGATCAGCATCAGCTTGTCTTCTCCTCGGTATTTGGGGTAGGGGCCTATATGAACTCACCATCGGCATGAGCGGTGACGGTAAACAGATTGGCGTTATGAAGCGCTGGCTCCAGTTGGCGTGTTGGTACCACCTGTTCGGGCGGCACGCTGGGTATAACCCAGTTGCCCATTGAGCTGGTCCAGAAGCTGCATGGCGGCGTCGGAAATAACGGTTCCAGGCGGGAAGATGCCGCTGGCGCCAGCGGCCATCAGCGCTTCGTGGTCTTGCGGCGGTACCACGCCACCAACAACAATCAGAATATCGTTGCGTCCGGCTTCGTTGAGCGCTTGTCGCAGCTCCGGCACCAGTTGCAGGTGCCCGGCGGTCAGCGACGAAACGCCGACTATGTGGACATTTTTTCCGATTGCCTGGGTCGCGGCCTCCGCCGGTGTCGAAAACAGCGCGCCGACGGTGACATCAAAGCCCAGATCCGCAAAGGCGCTGGCGATGACCTTTTGCCCGCGGTCATGGCCATCCTGTCCGATCTTGGCAACAAGGATGCGCGGCGCTCCGCCATCGGTTTCCGAAAACGCCCGCACCATCGCGCTGGCCTTGTAGAAGCCGCTGTCTTGCGCACCGATCTCGCCCTTGTAGGCGTCGCGCAAGACCCGCGTTTCCGCCGCATGGCGACCAAAGACCTTTTCGAGGGCCAGACTGATTTCACCGACAGTTGCACCCGCGCGGGCCGCGTCAATCGACAGCGCCAACAAATTTCCGCCGCCATCGTCAGCTGCGCGGGTGAGCGAATGGAGTGCTCGGGTCACTTCGCCATCGTCGCGGTTTGCCTTGAGCTTTTCGAGTTTTGCGATCTGTTCGGCCCGGACCGCCTCATTGTTTACTCGCAACAGATCAAGTGGCGGTTCATCGGGAGCGATATATTTGTTGACGCCGACGACGCTCTGCAGTCCGGCATCAATCCGGGCCTGGGTGCGGGCGGCGGCTTCCTCGATCCGCAGTTTCGGAATACCCGTCTCAATCGCCGCTGCCATGCCGCCGAGCTTTTCCACCTCATCAATGTGGCCCAGCGCCCGCTCGGCCAGGTCGTGGGTCAGATGTTCCACAAACAGCGAGCCGCCCCACGGATCGACAGTGCGGGTTGTCCCGGTCTCGTGCTGCAATATCAACTGGGTGTGCCGGGCGATCCGGGCGGAAAAATCGCTCGGCAACGCCAGCGCCTCGTCCAGCGAATTGGTATGCAGGGACTGGGTGCCGCCTTGTGTTGCAGCCATCGCCTCAATCGTCGTGCGGGCGACATTGTTGAACACATCCTGTGCGGTCAGCGACCAGCCGGACGTTTGGCAATGGGTGCGCAGCATCAATGATCGCGGGTCGGCAGGCTGGAATTCCCGCTGGACCAGACCGGCCCACAGCATTCGAGCGGCCCGCAACTTCGCCACTTCCATGAAAAAATGCATGCCGATGCAGAAGAAAAAGGATAGCCGCGGTGCAAAAACATCAACGCCCAATCCGGCCGCTTCCCCGGCCCGCAGATAGGCGATCCCGTCTGCCAGTGTGTAGGCCAGTTCCAGATCAGCCGTCGCCCCTGCTTCCTGCATATGATAGCCCGATACCGAGATGGAGTTGAACTTCGGCATATGCTCTGAAGCGTAGGCGAAGATGTCGGAGACGATCCGCATCGATGGTCCGGGCGGGTAAATATAAGTGTTGCGGACCATGAACTCCTTCAAGACGTCATTTTGTATCGTGCCCGAGAGCCTCTCGGCGCCAACGCCTTGCCGTTCGGCGGCGACCACATAGAGCGCCAGAATTGGTAGCACAGCGCCGTTCATCGTCATCGAAACCGATATTTTGTCGAGCGGGATATCGGCGAACAATTCATCCATATCGAGGATGGAATCGATCGCCACACCAGCCATGCCGACATCGCCGGCCACACGCGGATGATCGGAATCATACCCGCGATGTGTGGCAAGATCGAAAGCCACCGATAGGCCCTTTTGGCCACCGGCGAGATTTCGGCGATAAAAGGCGTTCGACTCCTTGGCCGTTGAAAATCCCGCATATTGGCGGATTGTCCACGGTCGCTGCACATACATCGTCGGATAAGGGCCGCGCAGATAGGGAGCGAAACCGGGTTGCGCGCCGGCAGGGTCGATCCCGTCCCGGGCCGAAGCGTCGTGTTGCTGATCGATTGCCAGCCCCTCCGGCGCCATCCACGGTTCAGACTTATCCTTAGCGTCCGGCACATTAGTCGCCTGAGGCAGTGCCCAGGGTATCGCCACAAAGTCGGGAAGGGTCATCGCGCCCCACCGTCCGCCAGTTCCGCCTCAACATCCAAGGAGTTGAGCGCTGGCGGTGTCGCACCTTCGCGCAATGCCGGATTACTTGTGGGTCGCGGCATGGCCACGGCATACGGCGGTTGATCAGGTTGGCTGAAGGCAGTGACCCCGACAATGGTGGCGTCGCCACTTTCCAGATGCTTCAGACGTTCGGAACGGGTCACAATAATCCGTTTTTGCAACGCTCCGGCGGCAAGGCTTGCCGGCAATCCGCCGTCGCATTCAATCTGTTGCAATTCGGACCAAGCCGCTTCGGAAAGGCTTTCCGTCAGGGCAGTAATGTAACCGCTGCCTTTTCCAGGATCGGACATCTCGGCGCAATGGGATTCCTCGATGAGCAAATGGTGGATATTTCGAGCCAGGCGTCTGGCATCGGCGTCAGCCAGGCCAACGCGGATCGTGTGCGGCAACGCACAAATCGAATCCGCGCCACCGATGCCAGCGGCAAGGACCGCAACCGCCGTCCGGACAAGATTGTTGTGGGCATCAGCGCCCGTCGCCATCCGTCGTGATGTCTCAGCATGAATGGAAGCCCGCATCGGCTCGATCCCCATCACTTCCTGGCATCGGGCCCACAAAAGCCGAAGCGCACGCACTTTTGCTATCGTCGCAAACTGATCGCAATCCGCGGCAATGGTAAAACCAACCGCTTTGGAGGCGGATTTAGTGGCCATTCCTGCCTTGATAAGCATCCGCACAAGCGCGATGGCATTGGCTGTAACCGCGCCCAGTTCCTGGAGATTGTTTGCGCCGGCATCGTGAAACACACGACCATCGGCCTCTGTAAGTGGTCCGGTGAAACCCTTGTCCCGCAGCGCGCCGAGGATGGCCGCAAGCTCTTGCCCGATTTCGCCTTCGCGCGCGCCGTTGGCGCCGGCAGGTCCGAACGCCGCCAGTATTCCGAGCGGGTCAATGCCGAACCGGATACGCGCCTTTTGGGATTGCTCCACTGCCTGTGCGATGTCGTCGGCGAACTGGACAGACCGCGGATGGGGTTCAATGCGCAGTCCGGCTCCGGTGCCGGCAAGATTTTGGACCACTGAACGAACAAAGGCGCCATCATCCGGCGCGCCGAATTCACCTGCCGCCGGTGATCCGGCCAGACAGAGCGACAGAGTGCCCGCGCCGGAATGGATGTCGGTCTGGATTTGAGAAATCGCCCGGTCCGCATCCGGATCGTCAATCCGCTGAACGATTGCCCATGGTTTGCCTGGCAGACGGCCTTCTGCACCACCAGCAGGGCTGGCGCATTGATACAGCGGCGAAATTGTAATGCCGTCCGGGGTTTCGCAATTCAGGTCTGAGAGTGTGCCGCCATCAAGGCCCAATTCGGCAAGTGTCCGCCAGTCTGCTTCTGTTGCTGGTGGAAACTGCGCCACCAACTCAGCCAGATTAAGTGATGATGCGGCGCTCATGCTATCTCCAATGGTCAGCGATGGCCCTGTCTACCGTGGGACCAGGGACAGCGGCAAGACGACCATCGGCTAGTATCCAGACTTCCCACAAGCCTCGCACACTGGCTCGAGCAGCGGCGTGCCTTCTGAGCGCGCGCGCGCTAATAAGTCATCTTGGCCTTGAGCAATTTCGCATTGGCAATCCAGCCCAGAACACGCTTTTCCGATGGCAGCAGCCGAACCATTTTTCCACTGGCATTCACTTCGGTCATCTTCACAACGAGGTTTGCGGCATTGCGCCGTTTGAGTTCCTTGACCGTATCGACACCTGCGGCCTCAAGCAGTTCTGAATATTCTTCCGCCACCCCGCGCACCCGCATGAGATCGGCCATATTAGCCCATTTCAGGATCAGACTTTCCTTGATTCCGGATTCTTCGGCCAGTTGCCGCCGTCCTCTCGGCGTCTTGGCGCGCTCCAGAAGCGCTCGGGTTGTGCGGATGCCAGTTGTCTTCAGTTTGCTTTCGAATCTGGGACCAATGCCCTCAATGTCCGCGATGGGATATGCTGTCACGTCTGTCCTCCTGGCGCGCTATGTCCGCGCCTGCCGTTTGGGTGCTTGTCTTGCAGATGCCATCGCGCCGCAATTGGGTCCGCCAGTATATTACGGATTGTAACTGCAGCCGGGCACTGCTTCCCGGCGTTATTTAGTTGTTACACAAATTGGCTGAGACCGGGAATAGCCCCGACGATCTCGTCGACAAGGTCATCGCCGCCCTTTTCCTTTGCAAATGCTATCGTCTCGCTGGTCACGCCCTGAATTTC
>CAXMRP010000114.1:0-5103 GCA_964196155.1 uncultured Polyangiaceae bacterium | reverse complement strand
CATTACGGGAACGCGGGAGCAAATACTTGATGCCTACAGGGTCTTGCGCGACGGGCTTGCACAGCGGATCAAGACCCGATTTTCGTGAGTGTATCAACGGTGTGATTGGTTGCAAAATTGATGGCGGCAATCAACCAGTTCACAGGCGGTTCCGAATAGGTTAGGACACCTTCGTTCACATCCCCGCAGCAAAGGTATCGGATGGCAAAGGAAGAAATCCTTGAATTTCCGGGCACGGTCTCAGAACTGTTGCCCAACGCGACATTTCGCGTGAAACTGGAAAACGATCATGAAATCATCGCCCACACTGCAGGGCGCATGCGCAAGAACCGAATTCGGGTGCTTGCCGGCGACAAAGTGCTGGTCGAAATGACGCCCTATGATCTGACCAAAGGTCGTATCACTTACCGCTATAAATAGGCCGGCCCAGCCGCTGGCATAAAGGAATTCGTTTGCCATGGCGGCCGATAAATCCGGTCAGGATGCCCGTCTTATTCTCGCCTCGGCATCGCCACGGCGACTGGCATTGCTTGACCAGGTGGCAATTCGACCGGACCGGATGTTGCCTGCCTCGATTGACGAATCGGCCCTTAAGAAAGAATTGCCGCGTTCGCTCGCCCGGCGTCTGGCACGAACCAAGGCCGAGGTCATCCGCGTCGCCGCCCAGCGCGACGACAGTCTGACCGGTGCGTATATTCTTGCCGCCGATACGGTGGTTGCCGTCGGCCGACGGGTGCTGCCAAAACCGGATCTGATTGATGAAGCTGCGGCTTGTCTGCGGCTTCTGTCCGGGCGCTCGCACCGGGTTTATACCGGTCTGTGCGTAGTTACTCCGCGCGGCAAGGTACGCCAGAGACTGGTAGAAACGCGGCTGCGGTTCAAGCGCCTGTCACGGCAGGAACTGGAAGTGTATCTGGGTTCTGGCGAATGGCAGGGCAAGGCTGGCGGCTATGCCATTCAGGGCCGGGCCGGTGCGTTTGTCACCCGGCTAATTGGCTCTTATACAAATGTCGTCGGCCTGCCGCTGGCAGAGACCGTGGCATTGCTTCAGGGCGAAGGTTATCCGGTCTTCCGGCACTGGCTGGAGCCGATTTGAGCGACATGGCGGATAGAGGCGGCAAAGGGCACAAGAGCGGCGATGCGAACGGGCCGATCCCGCTGCGCCCGCGAATTAAGTGCCCGGAGTGTGGCTCGCCGTCGGACCGGAAAGCCCATCCGTTCTGCTCGCGACGTTGCGCCGATCTTGACCTTGGCCGATGGCTGGGCGGCCAGTATCGCATCCCCGATCCGGACGGCACGGCGGCGTTGCGGGCGGCAGAAGATGCTGGCGAGTTTGATCCTGAACAGATCCCTGCGCACCTTTACCCTGTGCCCAAAAACGATAAGCCCGGGGAATAGAGCGCATGCCGAAGAGCGGCAATCGGTATTCGGACAAAATGCGCGTAATAACAACAACATAGAGCGTATTGCGTGATTTTATATTCACGAACAACGCGCCAGGAGCCGGAGCGCGATCTGGCGCTCCGACTCGATAATTAGTGCGGCGTTCTTTCGCCTCAGGGGCGCCTCAGGGGCGTTCGCCGCGTGCCAGGCGGGCGTTGACATCGGCGATCACCGGCTCGATGTCAGCCAGGCTGTCGATGACATAATGGGCACCGGCCTTTTCCAGAATGTCGCGGGTGATGCCCATGCGGCGATTGATTTCCTCGTCGGACATCTGCGCGCCGATCTCCGGTGTATCGACATCCATATAGTTGGAGTAGCGCACCACGCCGACGCCCCAGCAGCCGGCATTTTGTGCCTCGCCGATGCCCGACACGGTGTCGTCGATCTTGATCACCGACTGGATGGGCTGAATGCCCAAGATGTCGAGGTTCTTGTAGACCATGAACGGGCCGGGGCGGGCGCCATGGATGACTTCATCACCGGCAACCGAGGCATCGGGCGTGTAGCCCTGCTTGGCGGCTTCTTCTTCCAATATATCGACCATGGCGCGGATAAAGCCGGTGGTGCTGCCGATCTTGATGCCCTGGCTTTGCAGACGCTGGATGACTTCGGCGACACCGGGCAACAAATCAGTGTAGTTGCGCAGGCATTCCAGCTGCATCGGGACGAAATCTGCGAACATGGAATCGACGTCGGACTGGTCGGGGTATTTGCCGTGGACGCCCTTCCAGCGCTCGCGGATCTCCGGCACTTCGGTCAGGGCCTTGATGTGCAGATCCTTGCGCAGGCCCATCGGTCCGCGCGCTTCAAACATTGAAATTTCGACATTCTTTTTCTTGAAGACTTCGACGAAAACGACAGCTGGAGCAACGACATAGGCGTCGGCGGTGGTGCCGGACCAGTCGAGGATGAGGGCCTTGACGGTGCCGCGATAGGAACGGTTGAAGACAAAATCAGACATGGGTTTCTCCTGATGATCTGTGTGAAATGGTTTGGTTGTGTTTGGTTGTTGGTTTGGTTGTGTTTGGTTGTTGGTTTGGTTGTGTTTGGCCAATTATGGCTGGTCAGGCGGCCGCGGCGCAGTTGGCGATGCCGATCTCGGCAAGTGTCTGACGGACCGCGGCGAGCGCGGCGCGGATTTGGGTTGACCCCAGTGCGCCGATGCAGCCGATGCGGAATGTATCGGCGACGGTGAGCTTGCCGGGGTAAATGACAAAGCCCTTTAGGCGCAGCCGGTCATAGAAATCGGAAAAGTCAAAGCGCGGATCGGCGGGGGTCAGGAAGGTGACGATGATCGGTGCCTGAAGGGCGTCGGGCAACAGGGTCTGGAAGCCGAGCTCGCGCATGCCGTCGACGAGGATGCGGCAGTTTTCGGCATAGCGCCGGTTGCGGCCATCGAGACCACCGTCACGGGCATACAGGTCCAGCGCTTTGTGGAAGGCGGCGATGACCTGCACCGGCGGGGTGAACCGCCACTGCGCCGTCTTTTCCATGGCGACCGACTGGTCGTACAGATCAAGGGTCAGCGCCGGGGCGTTGCCTTCACAGGTGGCCAGCACGTCCTTGCGAACGATGCAAAAGCCCATGCCGGGTACGCCTTCCAGGCATTTGTTGGAGGAGGCGACGACGGCGTCGAAATGGATTTCGCGGCTGTCCAGCGGCAAGGCGCCGAAGGCGCTCATGGAATCGATCAGGAGCCGCCGGCCGTGGCGGTGGACGCATTCGGCAACCGCGGCGACCGGATTGAGGATGCCGGTGGTTGTCTCGCAATGGACGATGACGACATGGGTGATATCCGCGTCGGCGGCCAGCGCCTGATCGAGTGTGTCCGGATCAATCGGCTGGTCTTCAGGCCACTCGATGGTCTGCGTGGCGCGGCGATGGTAGGCGGCGATCTTGGCGATGCGGTGACCGTAGGCGCCATTGATCAGCACCAGCAGCTTGCCGTCACGCGGCACCAGCGTGCCGATCATCGCTTCAACAACAAAGGTGCCGCTGCCTTGCAAAGGCACGGTGGTGAAATCCTCACCGCCATGGATGATCGCGGTCAGCTGGTCGCGCATCTGCTTGTTTATGGCGATGAAATGATCGTCGCGGGAGCCATAATCATGAAGCATCGCTTCCTTGACTTGCGGCGTGGTGGTGAGCGGTCCCGGTGTCAGGAGCCACGGATCGCCGGTTGGCGAAGTTGAAGGTGCGCCGGACCGGGCGCTGGGTATGTCGGTTATCATGTTGATATTCCTTGATTATTACCGAAGTCACCTTGACCGGTGCGATGGGCGGTCGTGCTCTTTTTTTGCGATTTTCAGCGCGAATACGGGGACGGCTAATCTGGTTGCGCGGCCGGGATATAGCTTGCGGCATGGCTATCAATCCAATACATAATTGCGACGTCAACTATAGGTTTTTCCGATGAATCATTCACAGCTTCGCGCCTTTCACTCGGTGGCCCGGGAAGGCAGCTTTACACGGGCGGCGGCGGCGCTGCGGGTATCGCAACCGACGCTGTCCGGCCATGTCGGTGCGCTGGAAGAAGGGTACGGGATCACGCTGTTCAATCGCGGCGGGCGGGGGATCGAGCTGACGGATATCGGGCGCACGCTTTTGGCGGCGACGGAGCGCTATTTTGCCTGCGAGGCGGAGGTCGAACATTTACTCACCCGGGCCAAGGGGCTGGTGAAGGGCCGGTTGCGGGTGGGGGCGGATTCGCCCCATCACACCTTGCCGCTGCTTGCGGCGTTTGGCCGGCGCTATCCGGCGGTGGACAAGGTGCTGACCTTTGGCAATTCCAGCACCATCGTTGACGATCTCCATCGCAATAGGATCGATGTCGGGATTTTTCCGGAAGTTCGCAGCGACGATCGGCTGTTCGTGGCGCGGCTGAAGGTTGATCGGCTGGTAATTATCGTCAACCGCAACCACGCCTGGGCGCAGCGGCGTTCGATCCGTCTGGCCGATCTGGTAGCTGAGACGGTGTTGTTGCGCGAAAAAGGCTCGACAACCCGTGCGGTATTCGAAGCGGCACTGGCGGCGCTCGATGTGCGCCTTGGCGATGTCCTGGAAATCGGCAGCCGCGAGGCGGTGCGCGAGGCGGTTGCCGCCGGGCTGGGTGTCGGCGTAGTTGGCGAGGGCGAGTTCGGCCACGATCTGCGCCTGCACAAATTGACCGCGTCAGACTCGCGCTTGCGGGTCGTGGAATATGCGGTGTGCCGGGCCGGCGAACAGGATGGCCCGGCGGTTGCCGCCTTCCTGGAACTGGTGCGCGAGACGGCGGCGGTCAGCGCCTGAGCGTTGTCGCTTTTTTCGGTTGGACCAGGGTCAGGACCCATTAATCTGACAAACCCCAAACGGCAGCTTCGAGCCCTTAGCGGAAGTGTGGCGTGACTTTTCGAAGGCGTTCAACTGTCGAAAAGCAGACATTGCGCGGTTACAAAATCGTTCAAATTGCGCCAATGTTTGGATGGCGGAAAAGTGCCAGAAGCAGCTGTTTGCGGCCGGTGCGCGCGAAGAGCAGAGGTCTGGCTTCATCAGACTCTCAAAACGCGATTGACGCGATCCAGGCGCGGTAATTCGAGACGCGCGCATAGTGCTCGGCGACTCCGTATCTGCCCTCATCGCCGTCATTGTCCTGCCATGAGCTGATGCCGGCGAGGTGGT
>CAXMRP010000113.1:0-7906 GCA_964196155.1 uncultured Polyangiaceae bacterium | reverse complement strand
CGAGAAAGGATCAAACGACAGACCATCGAACGACGGCGCTTGCTCAATCGCAAAGCCGCAGCATAAAGTGACCAAACTGATGCGCCAGAGCCACTCTTAGATCAGGCGACCGTCAGTCCCGAATGATTTGATGACGGACACTGGCTAGTTGCCACCGAGGCCAAGCGGGATGGCGTCTGCGGCTGAAGCGAAAAGGCGTATGGGCTTACAGCGAAGCCGACGCAGAAGTCGATTGCAAGAGCCATTTTCATCGTCGGGCGCTGCATCGCACGGCGTTCCTGAACCCGTTATGAACTCATTCAGTGATCCCGGGGCGGAGCGAGGTCGCGCCCGAAGAATTCGGAGGAGGGGTCCGACAGCACCAGTTCGCGCATGTGGCCCGACAGATAGCTTCTCAACTCCCCATATCGAGTCTCGGCGCGGGCGTCGTAAGCCCAGCGTGGCCGAACGAGATTCACGCCGATCACATCAACAATCCGCCCCGGCTGCAGCCCGATCAAAGCGATCTTGTCGACCAAAACCTTCGCTTCGTCGACGCTATGGGTAACGGACATATCAGCGCGAATTTTTGATCGGAACTGAATCCTGCCGGCGCCCTATTGATCGCAGCCAAGTGATAGCCGATTATTGCATTGCGATCTGAAACAAGGCTCCTGGGAAAGTCTTCCTATTGTGACTTGAAATTGGAACACTTTGAGGGAGGAATGCCGATCATGGAAAAGATGAGGGCGATTGCCGCGGTGGTTTTAGGGCTCGGCGTCGCAATTGCTGCCAGCCTTGCGATGGCTGGCGAGCCTGTGCGCGTCGGCGTCTTGAAATTCGGCACCGTTAACTGGGAAATCGACACGATCCGCCATTACGGGCTCGACAAGAAAAACAGCATCGAACTCGACGTCGTTCCTTTGGCCGGCAACGAGGCGACGCGGATCGCGCTGATGTCGGGCGCCGTTGATATCATCGTCTCCGACTGGCTGTTCGTTTCGCGCCAGCGCGCCGAAGGAACGCCGCTGACATTCGTTCCCTATTCAACCTCGGTCGGTGCGATCATGGTGCCGCCGGGCAGCGATATCGCGACACTTGCCGATTTGAAGGGCAAGACGATCGGCGTTGCCGGCGGGCCGCTCGACAAAAGCTGGTTGATGCTGCGCGGGCTGGCTGAGGGCAAGGCCGGCTTCGATCTGGCCGGGCAAACCACGCAGGCCTTCGCGGCGCCGCCGCTGCTGGTCGAAAAGCTGCGCCAGGGCGAACTCGATGCGGCGATCAATTACTGGCACTACAATGCCCGGCTTGAGGCGGACGGCTACCGCATGCTCGTCTCGGCCTAGGAGGCGGCAGCAGCGCTGGGCGCTGATGGCGAGATTTCGGCGATCGGCTATGTCTTCAACGAGACATGGGCGAGTGAAAATGTCGAAAGCGTGCTTGGATTTGTTGCCGCCTCGCGCGATGCCAAGGCGCTGCTTGCGACCTCAGGCGAAGCCTGGGAGCGGCTGAAACCAATGATGAAGGCCGATGACGAGGCGGTGTTCGACACGCTGGTCAAACGCTATCGCCAGGGAATCCCGTCGCGTCCGATCGGCGAGGAAGAAGCCGATACCGCCAGGGTCTACGACTATCTCGCCAGGATCGGTGGGGAAAAGCTGGTCGGCAAGGCAAAGGCGATGGCGCCGGGAACCTTTTGGTCCGTCCTGACGAATGGAACCTGACGCAACTGGTACCAGCGGCTTGTCGCCGTGGGTGGCGCGGGCAATATCGATTGCCGGCTTTTTCGCGTTGTGGTCGCTGGCATCTTTGGCGATGGGCCCGCGCCTTTGCCCGGACCCGCTGAGCGTTGTCATTTTTCTGAGCAGGGAAACGGTCTCCGGCGAACTGCCTTACCATCTGACCATCACGCTTGCCCGGGTCGCCGCAGCCTTTGTGATCGCCATGGCGATCGGCACGGCAATCGGGCTGTTTATGGGACGCAGCACGGCCGGCAATCTCCTCTTGGAGCCGTGGATCATTCTTTTGTTGAATGCGCCGGCACTGGTCATCATCGTGCTTGCCTATATCTGGATCGGGCTGGTCGATGGTGCCGCGATCACGGCCGTTGCGCTCAACAAGATTCCCAATGTCGCTGTCACCATCCGCGAGGGCGCGCGAGCCATGAACCCGGATTATTTTCAAATGGCGCGGATCTTCCGCTTCTCGCGCGCCCGCACTTTGCGCCACGTCACCTTGCCGCAATTGCAGCCCTATATCGCCGCGGCCGCCAGATCGGGGCTGGCGCTGATCTGGAAGATCGTTCTCGTCGTGGAGCTTCTCGGCCGGCCGAACGGCGTCGGCTTTCAGATTTACATTTATTTCCAGACCTTCGATGTTCGCGCAATTTTGGCCTATACGATCGCTTTTGCCGCGATCATGCTGGCGATCGAGTACATGATCGTGCAGCCGATCGAGAAACGCGCCTATCGCTGGCGGCCAAGGCCGGCCTGACGCATGGACGTTCCGGTATCGCAGCGCATGGAAACTGAAGGCGAACTCTTATCTGTCGACATCGCCGCCAAGTCGTTTGCCGCGGCAAATGGCGAGCCGGTCGCGGTGCTCAAGGATTTGTCCTTCAATCTGCCGGCCGGCCGCTTTACATGCATGATCGGGCCGTCAGGCTGCGGCAAGACGACGACTTTGGGCATCCTGCTCGGCCTGGACAGCGACTATGCCGGCGCAATTGATCCGGCGTTTGCAAGTTCGCGTATCGGCGCCGTCTTCCAGGAACCCCGGCTTTTGCCGTGGCGGACGGTGGAAGACAATGTCCGCCTGGCGCTGCCCGACGCCATGACCGGCCGCGATCTGTCTGAGCTTTTTGCCCAGGTCGGCCTTGGCGAATTTCGCAACGCTTTTCCGGCGGAACTCTCGCTCGGCATGGCGCGGCGCACCGCACTCGCCCGTGCCTTCGCCATCGAGCCGGAAATTCTCGTTCTCGATGAGCCTTTCGTGTCGCTCGACGAGACAACGGCGAACCGCTTGCGCGACAGGCTTGCCTCGCTCCTTGCAGTGCATCCTCCTACTGTTCTCATGGTCACCCACAATATTCGCGAGGCGGTCCGGCTTGCCGACCATCTGCTCATTTTTTCCGACCGCCCGGCGCATTGCGTGGAAGCTGTCGATGTCGACCTGCCGCCCGCCGACCGCACCGGCGAACCGGCCGAGGCCTTTATCCGGCTTCTTGAGAGCCGGTACCCGGGCCTGGTGCTTCTTTAATTCACGCGGTTTGAATCCTAGAATTAAGATTATGAATCAGAACCTTGGCGGCTGCGACAACCGCGCGCCGGGTCATAGCCGACGACCGTCAAGGCCCCGGCCGCTGCCAGCACGCTAACAACCACGGCGAGCGAAACCGGTGCCATTTCCAGATCGAGGCTGAAGCGGACGCCTCAATTGCGTGGGCGAACGGCTTGATTTCACAGATCGTGGCAAGCACATCTCTGGATTCGCCCATCGTATGAGTAACTTCCGCTTTTGGCACAAAGCGGAAGTGGCACCGGCGTCTCGCGACTTCCGCTTTCGGGGTGCCGCCTCAACCGATCAATGCAACACAAGCGTTAAATCGTTCTGCTGGCATCTCGAAGGAGAGCCGCAACACGACGATAGCCATAGCGGCCAGCCCGACCCAGCAGATGCGCGCCGGCAGCCCCTGAAAGCTGATCCGCTGGCGCGCCATGTCGAGCCACGTGTGCAGATGCGCATCATCGGGCAGCAAGCTGGGTTTGACCTGAAAATTTCAGTATCCCTGATGAGGAACCATAAATCCCTGTTACGCAAAAAACATTCCCTGTTAGCTCGATAAAATTCTCTGTTCCATTTCTTAGGGGATTTACCAGCTAAATCACTGAATTAACTCAGGTATTCCAGAAAAATCTTGGCGATAAACCCGCAATTTCGTGAAATTTCCCTGTATTTTCCCTGTTAACAGGGAAAACGAGCCCAGAGACGAGTTCGCTCAAGACTGCCTGCACCGCCAGTCTCATCCAGCTTTGCGGAATTCCCCGGTTTTATGGGTGATCCTTGCAGGATCAATTCATGACGACCTGATAGCGGACGATCCGGTTGTTGTCGGAATCGGCGAAGAAATACATTGATCCGGAAATCTCGACCCCTTCGGGATCGTCGAACCTGTTTGCGCCCATGCCGGGAACGCCATTGCCGAGGACACCGACCAGCGCGCCATCCTTGCCGATCATCACGATGCGGTGGGCATCCTGGTCCGCGACGACAATGCGGCCGAGCGGATCGACGTCGAGATAGCGCGGGCCGGCCCAGCCGTATTTTGGATCGTCGAGAACACTCAGCACTTCAAGGTCCGGCGAATATTTGACAATGCGCCGATTGCCGGAATCGGCAACGAAGAGATCGCCGTTTGAATCAATTGCAATATCATGCGCCCCTGAAAGTCCTCGGGCGGTGGCGACCGGCGTGCCGTTTTCATAGGCCGTGATGGAGCCGAAGCCCGATGACGTTGCGTATATTCGGCCGTTGGGATGGGCAAGTGCGCCTTCCGGCCGGCCGATGCCGATAATCGAGCCGGCAAATTGTGGCGCCCCGGACGAAAAATCATAGATTGCGACGCGGTGGTTGCCGGTATCGGCGACGATGGCCCGGCCGGCCGCATCGAAGTCGACGTCATGGGGAGCGGACAATTCGCCGTCACCGAAACTGCCGATGACCTCCAGCGTGTCGCGGTCCAGGATGGCGATCCGGTTGGCGAATTTGTCGGCGACATAGAGCCGGTCGCCGGGACCGATAACGACATCATGGGGATCGGACAGAACCGCTTCGCTCGCCGCGTCAAAGGTCGCGAAGGGGAATGGCGATGCCGGCCGCTCCTGTGCCGGGACCGGGAACGACGACATTGCGCTTATTATCGCAGCGATGCCGAAAACAGTGCGGTTGAAAAAAGCGCGATTGATCATGAGTACCGCCTCCTGCGAATATCCTCAAACGTAGACCGGCGATCATGGCTGGTAAATCTGTAACGCGAGCGGCCGGCAATCTTTGCCCGGTAACCGGGCCATGCGGGTCGAAAATAATGAACTTCGGCGGCGTGGGGAGTATCTCGAATGCCTATTCTGACGACCTGTATCGGTGCCTATCCCAAGCCCGGTTACGTTCCGATGCGCGACTGGTTCCAGGTCGAACACGGCCTGACGGATACCGCCGGCGAGGTGACGCGCCGGGCGAGCCGGCTTCTGGCGGACGGCGAGGTGGAAGCAGAGGCGCTGTATCGGCGCGCCACCGGCGAGGCGATCGCCGACCAGGTCGCTTGCGGTGTCGATATTCCCACGGACGGCGAACAGCGCCGCGAGAATTATATCCACTACCATTGCCGGCATCTGACGGGTTTCGATTTTGAGAAACTGACATCGCGGACCGTTCGCGATGGCGCCTATACGGCCGAGCTGCCGACCATCCGCGGCACGATCGAACCCGACGGGGAGCATTTTCTGGATCACGATTTTGCCGTCGCGCAGGGTTTTACCGATCGCCCCGTGAAAATCACGGTGCCGGGCCCGACGACCATCATGGACACCTGCGCCAACGCGCACTACCGGGACGACCGCGAACTCGCCTTCGATCTTGCCGCGGCGATCAATTTTGAGATCCGGGCGCTTGCCGAAGCCGGCTGCCGGACCGTCCAGATCGACGAGCCGCTGTTTGCGCGCAATGTGAAACGCGCGCTCGACTATGGCGTTGAGTGCCTGGACCGGTGCTTCGACGGCGTACCGGACACTGTCACGCGGGTCATGCATATGTGCTGCGGCTATCCCGAACACCTGGACGACACGGACTATCGCAAGGCCGATCCGTCGAGCTATTTCGAGCTGGCCCGGGCGGTGGATGCCTCGACAATCGACCAGATCTCGCTGGAAGACGCCCATCGCCACAACGACCTGTCATTGCTTGAGCTTTTCCGTGTATCGACGGTGATCCTTGGGTCGGTCGCGATCGCGCAAAGCCGCGTCGAGACGGTTGAGAACATCGCAGACCGCCTCACCGCGGCGCTTGCGCATATCGACCGGGATCGCCTGATGACGGCGCCCGATTGCGGCCTGGCGATGCTGGGGCGTGATCTCGCAATGGAAAAGCTGCGCAATATGTGTATCGCTGCAGGCCAGGTGTGATAAGTCCTGCCGCGCCTTGTGGGGCCGGAAAGCGGATCTTCGGGATGTTCAGGACATGAAACGCTCGCGCGGCAACATCCTGTTTATCGTTGTCGACCAGTTGCGCGCCGATTGCCTGCTGGGGGCGCTCTCCGGCTCGCTCGACCTGCTGAACCTGCGCCGCTTGATGGCGGACAGCGTGACATTCGCCAACCATTTCACCGTCGCCTTACCCTGCGGCCCGTCAAGGGCGAGTCTTTTGACAGGCCTTTATGCGATGAACCACCGCTCCGTGCGCAACGGGACACCACTCAATGCGCGTCACACCAACGTCGCGCTGCAAGCGCGCCGGGGCGGATACGAGCCGCTGCTTTTCGGCTATACCGATACCAGTATCGACCCGCGCGGCCGCGATCCGGAGGACCCGGATTTGCGCAGTTACGAGGGGCTGATGCCGGGGTTTTATGAGGCCCTTCAGATGCGGGCCGATACAAATCGGGCCTGGCTTGCAGACTTGAAGGCAAAGAACTACCGGCTGCCAAAGGACTATCTCGATATTTTCAGGCCGGTCAAAGCCGATGGATCGGCCAGCACCGCCGTCACCGACCCGGCGCTCTATTCGGCCGAAGACAGCGACACGGCCTTCCTGACCGACCAGACGATCCGCGGCCTTTCGGTGCGCGAGCATCAGGGCTGGTTCGCCCATGTCACCTATATCCGCCCGCACCCCCCGCTTGTCGCGCCCGCCCCGTTCAACACCATGTACGATCCCGCAGCGATCACGCCGGCGAACTGCAAGGGCGGAATTGAAGACGAAAAGGCCAAGCATCCGTTCTTCCAGGCGTTCTTTTCAGAGCCGGCCAACAGTGGGCTCTATATCGGCTTTGACGGCAGGATGGACCAGATACCGGAAAACGACGCGCGCGCGCTGCGGGCGGTCTATTTCGGGCTGACCAGCGAAGTCGACCGACATGTCGGTCGGTTGATCGACTATCTGAAGTCGACGGGACAATACGACGACACCCTCATCATCTTTACCGCCGATCATGGCGAGATGCTGGGCGACCATTTCATCTGGGGCAAGGAGACCGTCTACGATCCCGCCTTCCACATTCCCCTGATCATCCGCGATCCGAAGAGCCGGTCCAGCGCCGGCACGGTGGTGGATGCGTTGACGGAATCGATCGATCTGGCGCCGACGATCCTCGACTGGATCGGCCTTGCGCCGCCGCCCGCCTTCAACGGTGCGTCTCTTGCATCGTTCCTGCGCGGCGAAACGCCGGCGCGCTGGCGCGATCACGTTTTCGCCGAAGTCGACTTCGGCGACCCCGAGACGGCGACGCGATATCAAAGACACCTCGGATTACGGCTGGCGCAAAGCGATTTGGCGATCCTGCGAGAGCGCCGGTTCAAGCTGGTGCATTTCAACGGCGGCCTGCCATCGCTTCTGTTCGATCTGGAAAACGACCCGGAAGAGCATGTCAATCTCGCGTCGGATCCCGCTTATGGGGCGGAATTGATGCGCCTGCAGACGCGCATGCTGGATCACAGGATGACCCATGCGCATCGCGAACTCTCGCCGATGAAGCTGACCGAAAGCGGTGTGAAGATTGCGCCGCCGGACGCCTGACTTTGCGTTGATTGCAGCGGGCGCGGCGGCTGGCGATGGCTTTCCAATTTTTAAAATCTCACTGGACTGGCCCATACCTCACATGGGGTCTGGCACCGCTGAAGCGAAAAAATCGCATTTTCAAGGCCATACAAGTTGTGCC
>CAXMRP010000112.1:0-6454 GCA_964196155.1 uncultured Polyangiaceae bacterium | reverse complement strand
CCCAAATGGCTACCCTGATACTCGGGACCGGAGTTCATCTTGGGGCTGCCGGATAAGATGCCCATCGGCCAGGATTTTGGGTCAGGATCTGGCCGGCAACCAAATTCATGAATTGAACGCCGGCACGGGAGAGCGAGATGTTAGGACACAAGCCGCCGATGGTCTACAATAACAAGCATTTCAAGGTGATGGATTACAATTTCGATCTGTTTGTCGGCCCGGCAGCCGGTGAAAAGTTCAAGGATTTTCCGCTCACCGACCTTGAGACAAACGAGCAGGTAAAGCTGTCGGATTTTCTGGGAAAATGGGTCGTGCTGGAAACCGGTTCGGCGACCTGTTCGATGTATACAAAAGACATCTCAGACATGAAGGCGCTCGAAGCCGAATTTCCCGACGTTGAGTTCCTGCTGATCTATGTTCGCGAGGCGCATCCGGGCGAGCGGCTTGGACCGCATCAATCGATGGACGACAAACGTGCCGCGGCCCGACTGCTCAAGCCGCGTTATGGCGAACACCGGCGGATATTGGTCGATAATCTGGACGGTGACTTTCACCGCGCCTATGGCAGCATGCCCGATGTCGTCTATGTCATGCGGCCGGATGGCACGATCCATTACCGCTGCAATTGGGCGACCCCACAAGGCGTTCGTGCGGCGCTGAGCGACCGGGAAAATTTCCACCGAGTCGAAAACGCCGATATGGTGGCCATCAAGGCCAGTCGCGGCAAATACAATATGATCCGGACCATGTGGACGGGGGGATTTGTCGCGCTCTACGACTTCTTAAAGAACGCGCCGCTCACCGTTGCCAAGCATGCCAAGGTGGACGCCTATTACAAGAAACACGGCCGGTTCAAGAACCAGCCCCCCTCGCCAGCGCCAGCGGGCGAAAACCCCGATACCGGCAATCAGCAGGCCGCCGAATAGCGGCGGGCCGCGTTCGGCTTTGCGACCCGGATCAGACGGCGCTGTCCGTTAGCGATTTGAAATCGACGCCGATCTCGCCGGCGCTTTGCCGGCGCAGCGCATTCTGGACGGCCTGACCTGATCGCAACAGGTGCACGCGCCAGACGCGGCCCGCCCGCTCGGCGTCACGCTCCCGGAACGCTTCCATAACGGCCTCGTGTTCCGCCATCGCCTCGCTCCAGCGTTCGGGATCAATGATGGCGATATATCGGCCACGGTTGGCGCGAACCATCAATTTTGCGTGCGTATTTATCAGTATATCATTGGACGAATTTCCGACTATTTTTTCATGGATATGACTGTTGATTTCAAAATATTGATCTCTTTTCTCGTCCTCAAAATATGACCGCATCTGCTTGTGCGCGTCTTCAAGGTCGGTCAGGTCCTCATTGCTCATGCGTTTGGCGGCGAGCTCTGCTGCAAGGCTTTCAAGCCCGGCAATGACTTCAAACAGCGCCTCTGCCTCTTCGGCAGTGTAGGGGATGACCCTCGCTCCGCGGTTGGGTGTCAATTCAACCAGCCCCTCTTCCGCCAGCACCTTGAGGGCTTCGCGCAGTGGGGTGAGCGAGACACCGAGGGTTTGCGAGAGCGCCGCCACCGGCACCTTCTCGCCGGGCACCAGTTCGCCGTGGACAAGCATATCGCGCAACCGGTCTGCGACCTGGCCATGAAGCGACTGCCGGCTGATCGTCCGCTTTCGCTGGCCAGGGATTTTGAGCGCCTTTCGGGGGCGTCTGTTATCAGGAACCGGATCCAAAAGCGTTATCCTTTCGAAAAGCAGGGCGATATGATCGTTAATATCAAGGTGCAGAGATAATGACCCATTTCATGGGTCAAACCGGTTCGTCCGGGAAGGAGCGGTGCGCAGCGCGATGCCGGGCATCGGGCAAGCATCGCGACGCGCCCGGCGGGCCGGAGATTTTTGTGCTGTCAACAACGCGCCAGGCTTTCAATTTCGCCAAAGCAGAAATCCTCTCAAGAGCTGTTCCGAAGCAGCGATATATCTGCCACAAATAGCTAACCGGTTCGACCGGATCGCAAGCCTGACGATACAGGCGAGGGGATATGATATTGTGGCTGATCGTTCTCCCGAAACCGTCGTTATCGAACTCTTGCGCGCCGCACATCAGGGCGGCCGGAAGCTGACCGGCGCCGACTTGGAAAACGCGGTTGTTGACCTTGCCGCTGCATATCGGATTCAGGAAGCCGTCATCGGTGCCCTCGAACCCGTCGGAGCCTTCAAGACCGGCCGCAACTCTGCCGATGAAACGCCCATCATGGCGCCAATCCCTGCTGATCGGGTCCGCCGCAGTCCGGCGCGGTTCTCCCGGTCCGAACTCGGACTGGTCGGCATCGAACTCGAACTGGCTTTCCGGGTTGATCGTGTGTTGCCTGATCCTGCCGACGCCGACTTTGCCGGCCGGGCTCGTGGTTGCGTGTCGGCGCTGGCCGCGATCGAGGTGGTTGATACGCGGCTCGCCGATCACGAGTCGGCCCATCCTCTGTGGAAACTTGCCGACAACCAGATCAATGCCGGACTTGTGTGTGGGGAGGCAGTGGGCAATTGGCAAGGCATGGATCTTTCGCGGGTCGGCGCCAAACTTCAGATCGCAGGCGAGACGATCTTTGACGGGACTGTTTCTGTTCCTGGCGGCGACGCGTTCGATGTTTTTTGCGCCTTTGCCCGGTGTGTCGGTGATCATTGCGGCGGCCTCCAGCCCGGACAACTGGTGACGACGGGATCGGTCACCGGCCTCCGATATATCGAATTCGGCCAAGTCGTCCATGGCCAAATCGAAGGCCTGGGCGCCGTGCGGGTCGATTTTCCGGAAGTCTGAACTAGCCATCACCGAGAGCGATATCTGGCCAGCGAACATCGCCTTTGCGTGTTTCTTCATAGGCCGCAGCTAGTTCGAAAAGTAGGTCCTCCCCGGCAAGATCGCCGATCAACTGAAATCCGATCGGAAGTCCATCCGGCGCCGGATCGGCCGGCAGGGTGATGGCCGGATGGCCGCTCGCATTGACCCAACCCGTATAGATGGCGTGACCGCGGGGACCGACGGCCCGACGATCGATTTCTTCGGGGAAGGGGTTCTCCGCCGCCCAGGGCATGGCCGCGCAGGCTGGCGTCATGATCAGGTCCCAGTTTTCGAAAGCTTGCGATACGGCGCTGCGCAGCATCCCGACATCTTCCAGTCCGGCGAGAAAATCGGCGGCGGAAACAGCATCGCCCAGATCTGCCATAGCGAGATATTGCGGACCTGCATGGTGTTGCATGTCCGGAATGGCGCGGCGCATGCGGGCAAGGCCCACCTGGGCTACCGTGCCCCAGAACTTATTAATTGCCGACAGATCGAAAGGCAGAACACCCGGTACGACATGATGGCCGAGATCGGCCAGCCGGTCAGCAGCTTTCCGGCACGACTGAAGAATGATCGGATCGCAGGGTTCATCGCCAAAGCGGTCGATATAGAGGATCTTAAATGCCTTGCCGGCCGATTGGCTTTCGCCCACGCCACGCGATTGCGGGTCGGATCGATCCGGACCTGCAAGCACTGAATAGAACAGTTTCAGATCGCGCACCGTCCGCGCCAGTGGCCCAACCACTTCGAAATCGAGCAACAACTGGGGCTGGCCGCCGCTGCGGGGCACCCGGCCTATCGTCGGTTTTAATCCATAAAGGCCCGTAAAGGCTGCCGGGCGGCGGATCGAGCCGCCGCCGTCGGTTCCGATCGCGGCCTGCACAAGGCCGGCAGCGACCGCCGCAACCGAACCGCCACTGGAGCCGCCCGGCGTCAGGTTCAAATTCCACGGATTGCGGGTAACGCCAAAAAGCGTGTTGGCTGTATAGCCTTCAACGGCGAATTCCGGTGTGTTGGTTTTGCCTATAATGATGGCGCCGGCATCGCGCAGCCGCTTGACCGGCAATTCGTCCTTTTCACAAGTCTCGGTTGCGAAAACCTTGCTGCCCCAGGCCGCCGGCATGCCGGAGACACGCAGATTGTCCTTTACCGCAATGGGAATACCGTCCAGCGGTCCGCGCGGCGCTTTGGCATTGAAACGCCCACGGCTCTCCGCCGCCTGGGCCTCGGCATCCTCGGCCAGCGCGGTGAAGGCGTTGAGTGCCGGTTCGATCCGGTGAATACGGTCCAGAGTTTCCCGCACCGCCTCCACCGGGTCCGCCTTGCCGCGCCGATACGCATCGGCGAGCGAGCTTGCGTCATGTTGCCAAAGCACCGTCACGGCCGTCAGGTTCCGAGCATGTTGCTCGGCAGCCAGGTCACGATGGCCGGAAAGAAGATCAGCAGCATGGTGAACGCGATCATGATCAGCGCGTAGGGTATGGCACCGTAGACAACGTCGCGAAACGGCCCGCCGTCCTTGCGGATGCCCTGAACGACGTAAAGGTTCATGCCGACCGGCGGCGTGATCATGCCCAGTTCGCACATCAGCACAATGAAGATGCCGAACCAGATCGGATCGACCCCCACCGCAGTGACGATCGGCAGCGCGACGGGAATGGTCAACACCTGCATCGACAGCACATCCATGAACATACCAAGGAACAGGTAGAACACGATCAGCACCATCAGCAAACCGACGGCTGACAGGCCGAACGAGGCGACCCACTCGGTCATGGTCTGCGCAATGCCGCCCAGCGCCAGCGTAACATTGAGCATGAACGCGGCGGTTATGATCAGCAGAATCATGCCCGTGGTCTTGGCCGTCTGGTGAAAACAATGATCGAGGAATTCGAAGGTCAGCTTTTTCTCACCCCAGGCGAAGCCGAGCGCCACTACCACGCCCAGAGCAGCCGATTCGGTCGGAGTGGCGATGCCCATGTAGATCGAGCCCATCACCACGCCAAAAATGACCGCCGGTGGAATCAAATGCTTCAGCGCCGAGACCCGCACATTGAGCGGGACCTGCGGCGCCTTTTCGATCTCGCCCCTTCGATTACGCAGGGTGCTGTCAGCGGCGATGAACACCATGAACAGCAGCGTCAATGTTAGGCCCGGCACAATGCCGGCAATGAACAGCCGGCCGATGGATTCGTTGGCCAGTGAACCGTAAATCAACAGGTTCACGCTGGGTGGGATCAGGATGCCGAGCGTGCCGCCCGCGGCCAGCGAACCCAGCGATTGGGCCGCCGGATAGCCGCGGCTTGTCAGGGCCGGCAGGGCAACCGTGCCCACTGTCGCCGCGGTGGCGACCGATGACCCCGATGTCGCGGCAAACAAGGCGCAGGAACCGATATTGGTGTGGAGCAGGCCGCCCGGCAGCCGCCCCAGCCACAAAGACAGCGCGCCATACATCTTGTCGGCCAGACCGCTGCGCAGCAGCAGTTCGCCGAGCAGGATGAACAATGGGATCGCCGTTAGAATATTCTCATTCTGCACGCCCCAGATGACAGGTCCCATCGAGTTCAGCAGCGGCCAGCCGTAAAGCATGACGCCACCGATGACGCCCAGCGTCACCATGATGACGGCGACGGGGAAGCTCATCAGGAGCATTCCCATCATCGCCGTGAAGCCAGTAAGAACTGAGGTGACGCCCATTGATATTCTCCTCAAACCGCCGTGCCGTGAAAGCTGCGGCGCGTGCCGGTTTGCTCAGCGGTTCTCTAAATCGCTCAATTCTTCTTCGAGTTCTTCGATCGCGCCCTTGGGGTGGAATTCCGTCAACAGCTGGTCAAGGCGGCCGTTGGCAAAAAGCCAGGTTGCCCGGCTGGCAAGGATCAGCGCCACGAGCGCGAACAGGCACAGCGCGGCATACCAGGCCGATTGTGGATAGATCAGCGGCGTCGCCCAAGGTGTCGGCGCGGTGCTGCCGTAGGACAGTGTGTCGGCGATGACGATGCGGCCGACATAGACCATGAACAGGCCGAGGCCGGCGAGCGAAACTATGGACAGCCAGTCCATGGTCGCCTGCAACTTGTGCGGAAAGCGGACGTGCAGCACGTCGATGCGGATATGTGCCCGGTCAACCAGCGCCACAATGAAGGCGAGGCTGGAGCCGACGGCGAGGACGTAGCCGCCAAGTTCGTCGGCGCCCTGAAACGAGAAATTGAACGCCTTGCGTGCGATTGTCTCGATCGAAACAAACACCGAAAGCCCTATCAATGCGGCACCGAAAAGACGGCTGGCCAGAGAGATCAATGTGTTCATGGCGCGATCGAACCTGTTCCCGGTTAGCGGATGGCCGGCGGGGCTGTCAGCCCCGCCGGGTCTTGTAGATGTTAAAAGCCAATCAGCTTTCCGACGGTCGCTTTCCAAGACGACGAGCAGTCCGGGTTGACCTTGTCGCAGACCTTGGCCCAAGTCGGGAACGAGATGTCCTTGACCGCATTCTGGATGATCTTGCGGTCCTCGTCAGTGATCGGAACCTCTTTCAGGCTGTATTTTTTCACTGTTTCGCAAGGGTCTTTGCCGACATTGCAGCGCACCGCGTCATCGAACAGGGTCTCAGAGTAAACCCAAATCTCCTCG
>CAXMRP010000111.1:0-6591 GCA_964196155.1 uncultured Polyangiaceae bacterium | reverse complement strand
GACCGCAAATATGCCATCGGCGCGATGGCGACTTTCGGGGTCTGTCTGTCCACCGCCATTGTAGGGATCGGTTTTTGGTGGCTGGCCGGCCTGTTCGGCATTGCCATGCCGTTGATCTGGGCGCTGGTGTTCGGGGCGCTGATTTCGCCGACCGATCCAGTGGCGGTAATGTCGCTGCTCAAGTCGGTGCGGGTGCCTGAAAGCCTGGAAGTCAAAATTGCCGGCGAAAGCCTGTTCAATGATGGTGTCGGGGTTGTGTTGTTTGCAGTCCTTTTGGCGCTGGCGACCGGCGAGGGTGGTATGAATGCCGCCCATGGCCTGGAAGTGTTCGTCGTGGAAGCCGGTGGCGGGGCGATCATTGGATTGGTTGCCGGCGCAATCGTGATCCGGGCAATGCGGGCGATCGACAATTATTCCATTGAAATACTGTTGTCACTGGCGCTGGTGACGGTGCTTTACGCCGCCGCGATACGCCTGCACATGTCGGGGCCAATTGCGGTGGTGGTTGCGGGCCTGTTCGTGGGCAATCGCGGTGCGCAAACGGCGATGAGTGAAGACACCCGGCGCTATCTGTTCGATTTCTGGACGGTAATCGACGAAATATTGAATTCGGTGCTGTTCCTGCTGATCGGGCTTGAGGTGCTGATCGTCCAGCTTGATGCTTCGCTGGCCTTTCTGGCGGTCGCTTCAGTGCCGCTGGTGCTGGCGGCCCGGTTCTTCGCAGTGTCTATTCCGATTTATCTGTTGTCCTTGCGCATGGATTTCACCGCCGGTGCTATTCCGGTCCTGACCTGGGGCGGCCTGCGCGGCGGCATATCGGTTGCGCTGGCCTTGTCGCTACCGGCGGTGGCATTCAAGCCGTCGATCCTGGTCGCAACATACGGCATCGTTATCTTTTCAATTATCGTGCAAGGGTTGACGATCCAGTCAGTGGTGCAGAAAACCGTGTTTCGATAAGTCCATCGCACCGGGGGTCCCATGGCCAGGCGCTATCAGATATTCGACGTTTTTACGGAACGGGTTCTTATCGGCAATCCGCTGGCGATTGTTCTGGATAGCGAGGATCTGGATACCGAGCGCATGCAGGCCATCGCCGGCGAGTTCAATCTGTCCGAGACAGCGTTCGTGCTGCCGCCGGAAGCGAACCATCACACGGCCCGGGTGCGGATCTTTACCCCGATTTATGAAATGCCCTTTGCCGGGCACCCCACTGTCGGCACGGCTATTTGTCTGGCCATCGAGCGGTTCGGACAGGTTACGCAGGAACAGGACGCGGTTATCGTTCTGGAGGAAAATGTCGGCCCGGTGCGTTGCGGCGTCAAACTTCAATCCGATCGCGCATTTGCGGAATTCGATATTCCCAAACTGCCGCGACCAGTTGGCGCTGCCGGGAGCAAGGCCGATATCGCCTTGGCCCTCGGGTTGACGCCGGAACGCATCGGCTTTGAAAATCACACACCGGAAATTTGGTCTGCTGGCGTGGCTTTTTGCATCGTGCCTGTCGCCGATATTGCAGCACTGGCCGATTGCGCCATCCACGGCCAGCATTGGCGAAAAGCCTTCGATCAGGAGGACAAATTCAACGGTGGCCCGGCCTTTGTCTATACGCGGGAGACGGAAGGCCACGACCATGCTTTCCGGGCGCGAATGTTCAGCCCGGCCAGCGGTATCGGCGAAGATCCGGCGACCGGCTCGGCAGTGGCGGCGTTTTCCGGCGTCGTTCACAGCTTCGACGCGCTGCGGGACGGGACGCATGTTCTTGAGATCGAGCAGGGCTATGAGATGGGCCGGCCCTCGCTGATCCGCCTGGAGATCATTGTCGAGGGCGGCGCGCTGGTGACCACTCGCATCGGTGGACATGCGGTGAAGGTAGCGGAGGGGATGCTTCTTGCCTGAATTTGCGGGCCGGGCGCTTAGGGATCAGGGGCAGGTCGGGGGGCGAGCTTGAGCCATGATGGAATGTAATTGTGTCCCTCATCGTTGCAATTAATTGCGCATTCAGACCTCGTTTGATATGAGTGCAATGAGAAATCGATATTGGCGCCGTTATGAATTTGTTTGCCGCCACGTCTGATCGTTTGCCAGTGCGCCGTGCGCGGCCGCTGACGCTTGCCCGACTTGATCTTCGGGCGCTCCTTCTCCTTGGGCGCCTCTGAGCGTCGACAGCCCGGGCCTTTTTCAAGAAGGCCGCACAGGGCGGGCATTCAGGGGTGAGACAATCCGCAAAATCAAATAATACATTGATGCCGCGCGTAGCGCGGCCGGACCGCAGAAGGATCCGATCATGAATAGCCAAGACCAATCTCGTGCCAGCGAGGCTCAATCCGAGACCCAATCGAACCAGAATCGCGTTGTAATTTTCGATACCACCTTGCGCGATGGCGAACAGTCGCCGGGCGCCACCATGCGGCTGGAAGAAAAGATCGAAGTTGCCGAACTGCTCGATACGATGGGCGTCGACATTATCGAGGCCGGTTTTCCCATTGCCTCCGATGGGGATTTCGAGGCAGTCAGCGAAATCGCCCGACGCACCAAGAACTCCGTTGTCGCCGGACTGGCCCGGGCCATTGCCGGCGATATCGACCGGGCCGGTGAGGCGGTGCGCCATGCCAGCCGCGGGCGCATCCATACCTTTGTGTCCACCTCGCCGATCCATCTGGCCCACCAGATGCGCAAGAACGAAGAGGAAGTGCTGGAGATCATCACCGCGACGGTGACACAGGCGCGCAACCTGATTGACGATGTGGAATGGTCGGCGATGGATGCCACCCGCACGCCGATCAATTATCTGAAGCGATGTGTGGAGGCGGCGATCAAGGCCGGGGCGACAACAATCAACCTGCCGGACACGGTGGGCTATGCGGTGCCGGATGAGCACCGGGCGATGTTTGAGACGATGATCGCCGAGGTGCCTGGCGCTGATGAGGTTACCTTCTCGGTTCACTGCCATGACGATCTTGGCCTGGCGGTGGCCAATTCGCTGGCTGGCGTTGCCGGCGGCGCGCGGCAGATCGAGTGTACCATCAACGGGCTGGGCGAACGGGCCGGCAATGCGCCGCTGGAAGAGGTGGTGATGGCATTGAAGACCCGTGGCGATGCGATCCCGCAATATTGCGATGTTGATCCGGTCTATCTGATGCGGGCGTCCAAGCTGGTGTCGGCGGTCTCGGCTTTTCCGGTGCAATATAACAAGGCGATTGTCGGCAAGAATGCCTTTGCCCACGAAAGCGGCATCCATCAGGACGGGATGCTGAAAAATTCCGAAACCTACGAAATCATGCGGCCGGAAGATGTTGGCGTGAAGGCCACCTCGTTGATCATGGGCAAGCATTCGGGCCGGCACGCGTTCCGCGAAAAACTGTCCGACCTGGGCTATGAGTTGGGCGACAATGCGCTGGCTGATGCTTTTCGCCGATTCAAGGATCTGGCCGACCGCAAAAAACATGTGTTCGACGAGGATATCGAGGCACTGGTCGACGATGAAATGGCCACTGCCCGCGACCACATCAAGGTGGTGGCGCTGACGGTAATTGCCGGCACCGGTGGGCCCAACAAGGCGACACTGACGCTGGAAGTGGATGGCCAGCATGTCACGCACGAGGAGACCAGCAACGGGCCGATTGATGCGTTGTTTAACGCCATCCGGGCGATTGTGCCGCACGAGGCGGCCCTGGCGCTTTACGACGTTCATGCGGTGACCGGCGGAACCGATGCTCAGGCCGAAGTGTCGGTGCGGCTGGAGCATGATGGCACTTCGGTGATCGGGCGCGGGGCGGACACCGACACGATGGTGGCATCGGCGCGGGCCTATGTGTCGGCGCTCAACAAGCACATCGCCCACCAGGCGCGGGAATCAGCTGGCGCGTTGCGGGCCGGGTAATCAGGTGAGCGTCACGACAGAGGGTCAATCAGGCAAGCCAATGTCAGGCGGGCGGGGTGGTAATGCGGGAATTTCGCCGCATATATTGCCGGGTTCGGGGCGCGTGCCGCGCCTGCCGGCCATCGATATTGTCCGTGGCGTGGCGCTTGCCGCGATGGCGATTTATCATTTTTCGTGGGATCTGGGGTATTTCGGCTTTCACGGCATGAATGTAGCCGGCGATCTGGGGTGGCGGATATTCGCCCGGCTGATTGCCGGCTCGTTCCTGTTTCTGGTCGGGGTCAGTCTGGTTCTGGCGCACGGCAACGCCATCCGATGGCCAGCGTTCCGGCGCCGCACAATTATCGTCACTCTTGCCGCAGCCGGAGTTTCGCTAGCCACATGGCTGGTGTTTGCTGAATTCTTCGTGCGGTTTGGCATATTGCACCACATCGCGTTGGCGAGCGTTTTCGCGCTGGCATTCTTGCGCCTGCCTTTGGCTATCGTCATTACCGCCGCGTGTATGGCCTCGGTGCTGCCGGCCTTTGCCACACTGGATGTATTCGGGGCGCCGGCATTGGTGTGGCTTGGCCTGTCGCCATTTCCGCCGCCGGCGGCGGATTATGTACCGCTGTTTCCCTGGTTCGGGCTGGTGCTGGCCGGGGTTGCCGGCGGGCGGTTGGTGCTGGGCAATGAACAGGCGGTCGGCATTCTGGCGCTGCCGTTCGGAGGCAAAGTCTGGCGGGGGGCCGGATGGGCCGGGCGGAATTCTCTGGCAGTCTATCTGATCCATCAGCCGGTGTTGTTCGGCATCGTGTACGTTGCCGCGCTGGCGATGCCCCCACCGGTTCCAGTTCAATCTGCCGAAGTTGATCCGCAGCAGTTTATTGCCAGCTGCCGGTTGGAGTGTAATCCAGCCGGTGACCAGAACAGCGACAAGGCCGGGCTTTGCCGATCCGTGTGCACCTGCGCAGCCGGGCAGATCGATGCGCGTGACTTGTGGGCCGGGGTGATTGCAGGCTCTGCCGATCCGGGCGCACAGGAAGCCGTCCACGATATCGTCGCAGGCTGTGTCCGTGACCGGGCGCCAGCCGACAACTAGCGCGCGCGATAACTTGTCCGGCTTTTCAAGTCTTCGCGTTACGCCGCCGGCTTGGGCGCTTCCGGCGCCACCATGTGAATGACCCGTTGCGGGAAGGGGATCTCCAGCCCGGCGCCCTCGATCTGCGCCTTGGAACGACACCTCAAGTCGCGCAGGGTTCCCAGATAATCTGGCGCATCAGCCCAGGCGCGCAGTTCAATACCGACCGCGCTGTCTCCCAATTCAGTAACGAAGGCGATCGGGTCAGGCTCATTCAGAACCCGGGGATCGTCATGGGCCATGGCGAGCAAAGTTTCGCGGGCGGCATCTGGATCACCGCCGTAACCGACGCCGACCGTGATACGCACCATGCGGGTGGGATTGCGCGAATAATTGGTTATCGGGGCGTTCCACAACAGGGAATTGGGCACGAAGATATAAATACCCTCGAATGTGCGGAATTCGGTTGCGAACAGACCGAGCACCTTGACCGTGCCGGTGACGGCGCTGCTTTCGATATAGTCATTGATGGCGAACGGCCTGAGCCACAGGAGCATCATTCCAGCAGCAATGTTGGACAAAGTGCTCTGGAGCGCTAGGCCGATGGCCAGTCCGGCCGCACCCAGTACCGCGAGCAGGGATGCTGTTTGCACGCCAAGCTGGCTCAGCGCCACGACCAGCACGACGATGAGGATCAGGTAGCGCACCGTTGAGCCGATCACCGGTTGAAGGATCTTGTCCACCCGGCCGGAGCGGGCAGCCAGTTTTGTCAGGGTACGGCCGATCCATGCGGCGACGATAAAACCGATGACCAAGATAGCGGCGGCGGCGGTAAGATTCGGCAGGGCGGCTGAAAACCAGTCTGTTGCAATGGACGATATTGAGGCAATGTCCATGGATTGAGCGGCATTTTCCATGATATTCTCCATCATCGGGGTTGGGATGATTGCCGTGGGTGATACCGGGATTCGGGTGCAGAGCGAAGTCAGTTTCACCGGATTGGCGAAGGCCGACCTCGGGCCGGCACAGAATTGCGCCGCCGATAGCATCCTTGTCCGGGGTCGGGAGTGCGAATTATTTTTCCGGAACAGGACAACGCGCCGCGCGATCCCCTTGCAGTGGGCAGGGCGCATTCCTATAAGGCAAATTCGGGTTTGAAAGTCGGGACTGGATTTTTGACCACGAAATGGTCGGGTGTGTAGCTCAGTTGGTAGAGCAGCTGACTCTTAATCAGCGGGTCTGGGGTTCGAGCCCCCACTCACCCACCAATTTCTCCCAATAAAAACAATAACTTAAGAGGTTTTCCCGGTCCGGTCCGGCAGAGCCTTTTTGGCCGGGTCCTCACAGGGTCCTCAATTCGCTGTTTCCTCCGATAGGCGGGTCTGCTGAAAATGGTAGGGTCCGCCCATGAACCGGGGTTCGTCGCACTCAGGACGGAGGACGGTGATTACGTGATGGGCGAGGAAAATCTCGTCGGTCGGGGGTAGTCTGCGGGACGTTCAATCGTTAGCGCGGCATTCATCGTTGCAAATGACGCAGCGGTATATTGAGGTAAGTGAAGATGCGTGTCGGAAAGTGGTGGGGTAGTCGGTTCCATGGCACGCTAGTCTCGAACGGTCAGGATGAGGCGAATGCGATCAAAGACACTGAA
>CAXMRP010000110.1:0-3022 GCA_964196155.1 uncultured Polyangiaceae bacterium | reverse complement strand
CGCATTGGAGGTTTTTTGGGCCGCCTTGAGATAGAAGTCGCGGGCCTGCACTTCCATATTGGCCGCTTCCTCGCGGATGCGTTCCAGGCCGAGATTTTTCACCAGCCACACTGGCCGGCGCGAATAAAAGCCGGCGACATGTTCGCGGCGGATCAGCGGGATTGTTTCGCCAAAGCGCCGTTGATGCTCCGAGATCAGCCGGTCGCGATGCTGGTTCTCCTCCGCAACCATGTCGTCGAACAGTTTGGCCGACTGCGGAAAATCAGTGCGCAGCCGATCCGCATAGGTTGCATAGATGCGGCCATCATCTTCTTCTGCGGAGATGGCGAGTGCCAGGATTTCCTGCTCCGACAGATCGGAAAAGCGGCGGCGGCCGGCGAAACCCGGGATCATGAATTGTCCTTGTACGAAATGCTGCTGGCAAGGCTCTAGCGGCCTGTCACGGACAGTTCAACCGGTTCGGTTTGCCTTGGCCGTAGTTGCAGCCCTTGAAAGCCGGTAAAAGGACTGCAAGTTTCAGCGAAGACCGGCTATGACGCATTGCGACCCCGGGGCGACCCCGGGGCGGCCCCTGGACGGCATCGGCGGCGCAAATCAGGATTGGCAATGGCGCAGGCAACTGGAAAATTTCTTGATGGCCTTGGCAACTGGATGGCGGCGCGTTTGCGCACGCCGGTGTCGGGCTATGAGCCCTACACGCCGTCCGATCCCAAAACCCTGTGTGAAGTCATGCAGCCCGGCGATATCCTGCTGGTCGAGGGCAGCCAGTATATTTCCATGGTCATCAAATATCTGACCACGTCGACCTGGTCGCACGCCGCCATCTATGTCGGACCGGTTGGCGACCGGAAAACCGAAGACGGCGAAGATCATGTGCTGGTCGAGGTGGTTCTTGGTGAGGGATGTGTTTCCGCGCCGATGTCGAAATATTCCACCTACAATACGCGCGTATGCCGCCCTGTCGGTCTCAGCGGGGAGGACCGGCACCGGATCGTCCTGTTTATGCTGGCCAATCTCGGCCTGAAATATGATCTGAAGAACGTTTTTGACATGCTGCGCTATTTCTTACCCGTACCCTTGCCCCAGTCACTGCGACGACGGGCGATTGCGCTGGGTTCGGGCGATCCGACGCGGGCGATCTGTTCAAGCCTGATCGCCCAGGCGTTTCAGGCGGTGCGCTATCCGATCTTGCCAAAGATCGAGCGGCCTACCGGCAATGATCGGATTGCCGAGCGGATCCGGCGCGAGACCTATCATATTCGGCATCATTCGCTGTTCGCGCCGCGCGATTTTGATTTGTCGCCCTATTTTGCGGTGATCAAGCCGACGATCGAGCGCGGCTTTGACTATAAGAGCCTGATCTGGCACCGGGGCAGCGGTGTGGCGCCCGAGACCGCAAATGCCGATGCAAAAGGTGATGCCAAGGATGGCGGGCCACCGGATTCTCCACCAGAAAACAAGACACCCGATGCCAAGCCGCTGCCGGCATAGGATCCGGCGTGAACCCTTGAAATTAAAGACATATTTTCTTCGATTCTTAGCATTTGTTCGCTAACGTGGTTGACATGATAACGCGTCCCCACGGAGCCGAACGGATCGTTGACGGCTGCATTCACTTCCTCGGAATTGTTGGCAGCATTGTCGCTGTCTCGGTTCTGCTGAAATTCTCGGCCCCGTCCCTGCCGGTGATATCGACCGCGGGCCTTGCCATCTATGGCGTGGCGATGATCGCCATGTTCGCGTTTTCAGCCGCCTATCATCTGTTACCCCATCCTGACTTGCGGGATCGGTTGCGCCGGATGGATCAGGCCGCAATTTTTGTAAAGATCGCAGGCACTTACACGCCGTTCATGCTCGTCGTGCTGGGCGGTTATTGGGGTTACGGCCTGTTGGGCGCCATCTGGGCCGTGTCGCTGATCGGCGCCGGGGTGAAACTGTTCCTGCCGGGCCGGCTCGCTGGCTGTACGATCGCGCTTTATCTTGGCCTGGGCTGGGCGGCGCTGATCGCCATCCGCCCGCTGGCCGATGTCATGCCGTCACAGGCGGTGATCCTTCTGACCGCCGGCGGTTTGCTCTACACCATCGGTGTCGTTTTCCATTTGTGGGAACGGCTACCGTTTCAAACCGCAATCTGGCACGGCTTCGTGCTCGCCGCCGCGACGTGCCATTTCGCCGCCATCGTCAACGCCGTTGTGCTGCAGGCCGTATGATTTTGGTCAGGCGTTGGTCTGGTATCTGTCTGGTATCGGTTAGGCGCGTAATTCGCTAATTATCGATTCACGAGTTACGCACCGGTTATAGCGTTTTTTTGCGCATTTTAAGCGAAAAAACCGGCCCTCGCTTTTATTCAAATTTGCTCTAGCTTTTGACCACCATCACCGGGCGATCGGCAAGGTGCAAAATCTTGTGCGAGACCGAACCGAACATCAGTTCGTGCACCGTTGACAGGCCGCGGGCGCCCAGGACGATAACACCGGCATCGGCCTGGCTTGCTGTTTTCAGGATCCCGTCGACCGGATCGCCGCCGGCCACTTTCGTGGTGATACTGCTCACCCCGCATTTGGCTGCATGGGCCTGGGCGGAATCCAGAACCCGGTCGATCACCTCGCCACGATCGAGTTTTTCTGCGTCTGCAAATAATGCAACCTCGCCCTTGAGCGGCCCCGGTTCATCAACGGTCACAAGGACCAGCGACGTGTTGAGGCCGGAAGCGAGATCGGCGGCGGTCTCGATGGCCTTGCGGGCATGGCCTGATCCATCGACTGCACAAAGAATGGTTTGCATCTGTTGCTCCTTTCATTGTCACTGTCATGATGCGCGCACGGCTGCGATCTGGCGTTGATATGAATCAACGTTCGACCGACCCGACGCCTCGCGGGGACCCGACCGGAAGCCTTGCCGAAACGTTCAGGACGGCAATTGTTTGCCGGCTCAAAGGAGAAAGCCTCATGAAACTGGAAGGCTCATGCCATTGCGGCGCGGTCCGTTTTAGCGTCGACTCACCGCATCCCTATCCGTTCAA
>CAXMRP010000109.1:0-13199 GCA_964196155.1 uncultured Polyangiaceae bacterium | reverse complement strand
CCGCGACGATCGCGCGCAATCGCTGACGGTCGCCGGCGGATACGGTGAAGGAAATTCCACTGCGCATGCACCAGACTCGCACGCCTCAGCACAATAGGGAATCACAAATCGGACTCTTTTGATCCGATCATTCCACTAGGTGGTTGCTGTGCGACATATGTTGCAGGGGCGCAACATTGCGATGAATTCGACACGGATCGGGCCACAAATGCGGTGTATTGATCGAAATTGTGTCGGCATTGTCTGCCTGCACAACTATGGTTAACCATGAAATGCAACTGTAGGGCGAACTGATTGCCCGGATTTGCGGCGGTAATGTTGGGGCTGAACATGAACGATATGATCAAGCGAGAAGGATTTTCGCGGCTTGGATTTGCGCGGCTGGCAAATGCGGCCATGGCCGGTACGGCAATCGCGGCGCTGATGACAGTGTCGGTAGCCCATGCTGGCGGTTTTGCCCTGCGCGAACAGAGCGCCTATGGACAGGGCGTATCGTTTGCCGGTGTTGCGGCGGGCGGCAGCCTGTCCTCGATGTTCTGGAACCCGGCGACGCTCAGCCAGGTGATGGGTTTTGAAACCGAGATCGTCGGCACGGCGGTGTTTCCGATTTCCGATGTGATGCTGACGACGCCGGTGTCCTTCGATGAAGGCGATGTTGGCGTTGATGCGCTGGTGCCAGCCAGTTACATCGCCTATCGGTTGAACGATAATCTGATTTTCGGCGTCGGCGTTAACGGTGCGTTTGGCCTGTCGACCGAATATGATGCGCTGGGCAGCCCGATCGCCGGAGCGGGAGTTGCTGGGACCTCAGAAATTTTTTCGATCAACGTCAATCCCAACGTAGCCTACCAAATCAACGACTATGTAACGGTCGCCGTCGGGATGCAGATTCAGTATTCAGATATTGAAATCAATCCGGTTGCACTAGGTGCGCCTCCACCTACTGGGGCGCTTGGGCTTTTGGACGGCGATGACATTTCGCTCGGCTGGACTGCTGGCCTTCACATCATGGCCTCGGAGAATACGGAATTCGGTATCGGCTATCGATCGGGGCAAAGTGTCGATCTGGACGGGACGTTTTCTGTAGCGGCATTCGGCGGCACTTACGCCAGCAACGCAGCGCTTGAATTGCCCGACATGGTGACCGTCGGTATCCGGCACAAGATCAATGACTACTGGCGTGTAATGGCCGGCATGGAATGGGCAAACTGGAGCAAATTCGACACAGTGATGGTCAGTGGTGGCCCTGCGGTTGTTCCATTGCCGTTTGACTATAATGATGGTTGGTTCTTTTCCGCTGGCGCGGAATATATGATGTCGGACACGATGACATTCAGGGCCGGCGTCGGCTGGGAAGAATCGCCGCTTGATAATGCCAACCGGACATTCCGCCTGCCTGATGATGACCGGCTGTGGCTGTCGGCGGGGATGAGCTACGTGCTCAACGACCGCTATTCGTTTGATCTTGGCTACAGCTTCCTGACAACATTTGACACGGAAATTCTGACCGCCGCCGCTGGTGGCCCGGCATCCAATGGGCCGTTTGGCGGCGAAGCGGATGCCAATATCCATATCCTTTCGGCAGCTCTGAAGATCAAACTGGGCGGGCACGAAACGAGCGAGCCGGTAGTCGCCAAATACTGATTGCTACTTTCGTAGCCGCGGACAATCAAGCCGGGCGTTGTGCCCGGCTTTTTTGTTGACTGGCTATTTTGTTACTTGCCGTCCGGCCCCTGGATTGCAATGCCGCCTAGAAAGACTGGGGTACCAGTCCGCCGTCCATCAGCAGGTTCTGGCCGGTAATATAGCCGGCGTGATCGGAACACAGGAAGGCGCAGGCTTGGCCGAATTCGTCCGGATTTCCAAAGCGGCGGGCGGGAATTTTCTCAGTCTGACGAGCGGCTTCTTCCTGTGGTGTGATGCCGGCCCTTTCGGCACCTGCCGTCAGGTTGGCCTTCAGACGATCGGTATCCATCTTGCCGGGCAGCAGATGGTTCATCGTCACATTATGCCGGGCCACTTGGCGGCACACGCCGGCGAGGAACGCAGTCAAGCCGGCCCGGGCGCCTGACGACAGGTCCAGGCCGGGCACCGGAAATTTCACCGACAGGGATGTGATGTTGATGATGCGACCGAATTTTTGCTCGATCATATTGTCGATCACCGCCTGGATCAGTTCCACAGGTGTAATGAAGTTTTGTGTCACGCCGGCAATCATGGCGGCGCGGTCCAGGTCTTTGTAGTTGCGCAGCGGCGGCCCGGCATTGTTGTTGACCAGAATATCGGGGTCGGGGCAGGCGGCCAAAATGGCCTTCTGGCCTTCGGGTGTGCTGACATCGGCGGCAACGGGGATGATTGTCGCACCAGTGGTATTGGCAACTTCGCCGGCTGCTTTTTTCAGCATCGCCTCATCGCGGCCGTTCATGACGACTGTGCAGCCGGCAGCGGCAAGGGCCTGCGCGCAGCCACGTCCCAGCCCGCGGCTTGATGCGCAAACAATGGCCTTGCGGCCTGAAATTCCCAGATCCATGCCCGTATCCCCTGATGATTTGTGTTGATTAGTGCTGTTGTTCCGGTGTGCATATGTAGCACTCCGTCAGGTTGCGTCCAGATAGTCTGGCCTGATCGCTCCGGCGGGAATTATGGACATGTCCGGGCATAGCGGGCAGTAGCCGGCAGGCGGAGAATTTGCGACAAGTCGATCGCCGGGTTGCTCATTTGGACGAAAACAGCCTTGCGGCTTCGTGGGAGTTGATCCGTGAAATTGCCGACACTTGCCGATGTTGAAGCCGCCGCCGCGCGCCTTGCCGGCCATCATGTGCGCACGCCACTGTTTCACGCGCCATTGCTGTCGGAGCGCCTTGGCGCGCACGTCCTGATCAAGCCGGAATGCATGCAGCGAACCGGGTCGTTCAAATTTCGCGGCGCCTTTAACGCGGTTTTTGCGCTTGGCGAACGGGCAAAGGCCGGCATCATTGCCTGCTCGTCGGGAAACCATGCGCAGGGGATTGCCGAAGCGGCACGGCTTGCCGGGGTCGCGGCGAGCATTGTCATGCCGGCCGATGCGCCGGAGGCAAAGCGCGAGCGCACCCTGGCCTCGGGGGCGACGATCGTGCCGTACGATCGGGCAAGCGAGGACCGGGACCAGATTGCCGCCGATCTGGTCGTCCGCACCGGCGGCGTTCTGATCCACCCCTACAACAATGCCATGGTGATCGCCGGACAGGGGACGGTCGGTCTGGAGATCGCCGCCGATGCGCAGCGTGACGGGCTGGTGCCGGACTTTGTGTTCGTGCCCTGTAGCGGCGGCGGCCTGGGCGCGGGGATCAATCTTGGCCTGTCGAAAGCGTTTGCCGATACGAGGATTGTGCTTTGCGAACCGGAGGGATTTGACGATTACCGCCGATCCCTGGCGGCAGGCGAAATCGTTGCCAACACGCGCAGTGCCGGTTCAGTTTGCGATGCCTTGCTCACATCGTCGGCAGGGGCGATCGGATTTGCCATCAACAGTGCCCGCAGCACGCAGGCGGCGGCGATCAGCGATGAGGCGGCGATGGCGGCCGCCGGTCTGGCGCATGAACGCTGGCGGCTGGTGGTGGAGCCGAGTGGGGCAGCCGGTCTTGCGGCCCTGTTGTCCGGCAAGGTGCGTGTTGCCGGCAAGACCGTCGTTGTTGTCTTGTCCGGTGGCAATGCCGATCTGTCGATGATCGATCAATCGCTTTCGGCCTATCGCGCTTCGGATCTTGTTTGATATTCACAATTCAGTGGCGGTACCGCTGTCGGATTCCGGTTCGGAGAGGCGTTAAGAACTTGATTCAAATGCTGATGCCAACGCTTTGATTTGCAATGTAATTTTTTCGATTTCATCGATACTTATTGTAATGTCCCCATCGGAAATCATGGAGCAATTGGCGTCAAGGCCATTTACGGCAAAGTTGGCTATCGTTTCGGCGATCGCATTCAGATCGGTGGCCAGGGCCGCCGGCTTCAGGCTTTCGCGAACCAGCGAGAGGCTTTCCTCGATGCGGCCTAGCGCCGTGAAAAGGGACTTTGTGTCATCAGGGCGGGCGCGCTCGGCAAATTCGCGCAGGAATGCCCGGCCCTTGGCGGTTGCCGCCAGTGCGCCATGGACTTCATCGAAGTCATGATCGTTCAAATGGCCTGGCCATTCCTGTCCGGCCATTATTGGCCCTTTCGGCGCATCGCAAACATCGGGACCGTCAAACTGCGCGCAGATATTTAGGATATCTTTAACGCTCTGATTTTGGAGCGCTCAGCCCCAAAGGCCGGGCGGCGGCGGCTCGATCAGTGAGCCGCGATAGGTCAATCCGGGTTTTCGGTCGCGGGCGAGCAACAATGGCCCGTCCAGGTCGACAAATGCAGCGTCACCGGCGAGCAGAAGCGCTGGCGCCATGGCCAGCGATGTGGCGACCATGCACCCGATCATCACGCTCAGGCCAAGGCGCTGTGCTTCAGCCTTCAGTTCCAGCGCATGGGTAAGGCCACCGGCCTTGTCGAGCTTGATATTGACCGCATCATAACGATCGGCGATGGCCTCCAGATCTTTGATAATATGCAGGCTTTCGTCGGCGCATACCGGTACCGGGCTTTTGATGTTCCGCAGCGCTGCATCTGCGTCGACGGGTAGCGGTTGTTCGACAAGGGCGACAGCAAGATCGGCGCATTGGTCCAGCAGCTGTTGCAAATCGCGCTGATGCCAGCCTTCGTTGGCATCAACAATCAATGTTGCATCCGGCGCGCTGTCGCGCACGGCGGCAAGACAGGCGGCATCTTGCGTGCCACCCAGCTTGATTTTCAATACCGGCCGATCGGCAGCCCGCCGGGCGGCGTCTGCCATTGTTTGTGGTGAGCCAAGGCTCAGCGTGTAGGCGGTAATTATCGGCCGGGGCGGTTCGATGCCGAGAAGATCGGATACTGATCGTTGTGATTTGCGCGCTTGCAGATCCCACAAGGCGCAATCGAGTGCGTTTCGGGCAGCGCCTGCCGGCAAAAGCGCGGCAAGTTCGTCCCTGTCGGCGGTTTTGAGGGCAACCGAGCGGATCGCCGACAGGACGCTTTGCGGCGTTTCACCATAGTGGGCGTAGGGCACACATTCGCCGCGGCCTGTGTGCCCGTTGTCGTGAATTGTGGCGACGACGACTTCTGCCGCCGTTTTTGCCCCGCGAGCGATGACAAAACGGCCTTGGATCGGCCAGGATTCGATTTCTGCGTGAATATTCAGCACTTATCCTGTCCTGCCGCCTGATTGTGCCGGAATACCCAATTTTTCGTCCGCCGGGAACGTCACCGAAAAACAACAGCGGCATGCATTCGTCATGGTTTTGCCCAAGTCTGGGTGATGGCGCTTGCTGTTGCAATTGGGAAACGGCAAACTTTGTTCTTCGCGCAGTACGGGGATGGGTATGGGCAGGGGCGCGTTTCAGCCAACCTGCACACAACTGCCATGGATGCCACACTCGAACATGGGTTTGACGATCGCCGGTTTATCTTGCGGCCGCTTGGCACGTGGGTGGTCGAAGAATATGTGCGTCTGGACGACACAATCCAGAACACGATCCGCCAGGTAAAGGAAGTGGTCAGCGATACTCTGGTGATCGACCTGTCGCAGGTGGAAAAACTCGATACTGCCGGCGCGTATCTGCTTGTGAGGCTTGAGCAATCGTGGATTGCCGAAGGCCAGGAAGTGGAATGGCGCTGGAAGGATGACTCGCGCGAAGTGCTGATCCGGCGGATCCGGGACACGTTGACCAGCGATGCGCCGCCGCTGAAAGACCGCCCCAGCAGCCTTTTGGTGGATGTCGGCGAAACCGTTATCAATATCGGCAAGGATGCCAGACATCTGCAAAGGATGCTTGGCACGGTGATGATCGAAATTGCGCATTCGATCGTGCGCCCAAGCCTGTTCCGGCCGATTGCGATTATCCGCCAGATGGAACTGACGGGCCTGAGGGCCGTGCCGATCATCATCTTGATGTCGTTTCTGATCGGCGGAATCGTGGCGCAACAGGGTGCCTTTCAGCTGCGCTATTTCGGGGCGGAAATTTTTGCAGTCGATCTGGTCGGCATTCTGGCGCTTCGTGAATTGTCGACACTGCTGACGGCGATCATGGTCGCTGGCCGGTCGGGCAGTGCAATCACCGCGGAACTGGGCTCGATGGAGATGCGCGAAGAGGTGGATGCGCTGCGGGTGATTGGCCTTGAACCGGTCAATGTGCTGGTGGTGCCGCGCATTCTGGCGCTGATCCTGACATTGCCGCTGCTGACATTCATTTCCGGTATAACCGCGCTGCTTGGCGGGATGCTGACCTTGTGGATTTACTCCGGCATTCCGCCGGAAATGTTCCTGCTCAGGGTTCGCGACAGTGTCGACATGCAGATTTTTTCCAGTGGCCTGATCAAGGCGCCGTTCATGGCGCTGATTATCGGCCTGATTTCCTGTACGGAGGGTCTGGCGGTGCGGGGCAGTGCCGAATCGCTCAGCCTGCACACAACAGCCTCGGTGGTGAAGTCGATCTTCATGGTCATTTTTGTCGATGGCATCTTCGCGATCTTTTTCGCGGCAATCGATTTTTAGGCGGGGGAGATGATGCCAGCCAGTCTCATGACCGCAAACAAGCCTGAACCCGATGGCCAGGTTGAGCCGATTATCGACGTTCACAATCTGACCGTCCGGTTCGGCGAGACGACCGTGCTGGGCAATGTCAATTTTCAGGTGTGGCCGGGGGAAATCCTTGCCATTGTCGGCGCTTCGGGCACTGGCAAAACCGTGCTTATGCGTTCCATTCTCGGGTTGGTTCAGCGGGAATCCGGGCTGATCGAGGCGTTTGGCCAAAAAGTTGGCGAGGGCGGCGCCGATGTTGAGATCGAAAAACGCTGGGGCGTTCTGTTTCAGCACGGCGCGCTGTTTTCCTCGCTGACAGTAGCCCAGAATGTCATGGTGCCGATGCGCGAGTTTCTCGATATCCCGCGGGAACTGCAGGAAGTGCTGGCGCGGGTCAAAATCAACATGGTCGGTCTGAAAACGTCTGATGCGGACAAGTTTCCTTCCGAATTGTCCGGCGGCATGATCAAGCGCGCGGCGCTTGCCCGGGCCTTGGCGCTGGATCCCGATGTAGTGTTTCTGGACGAGCCGACGGCAGGGCTTGATCCGATCTCGGCGTCAGATTTTGACCAGTTGATCCTGGATCTGCAAAAAACCCTGGGACTGACCGTGGTCATGGTCACCCATGATCTTGATACGCTGGCGGCAATCTGCGACCGCATTGCGGTGGTGGGTGACAAGCGGATATTAGTAGAGGGTGACCTGCAGCAGATGCGCGAATTTGATCATCCGTGGGTACACAGTTATTTTTGCGGCCACAGGGCGCGCGGCGCGTTCGGACTGGACTGATGGAAACAACAGCAAGCAAGGCGTGGGTGGGCGGATTTACCTTGGCGGTTTTTGCCGCCGGATTCCTGTTTATCTACTGGTTGGCACGGGCCGGCGATGGCGGAGAAATTCGCAATATGACCGTGCGCTTTACCGATCCTGTGGCGGGTCTGGCAGCCGGCAGCCAGGTGACGTTCAACGGCATTCGCGTCGGTAATGTGCGCACGGTATTTTTCGATGTCGAAGACCCCGAAGTCGTGGTTGCCAAGCTCGACGTTAATTCCGATGCGCCGGTCAAAACCGATACGAAGGCCTTTTTGAATGCGCAAAGCCTGACCGGGGTGGTTGTTGTCGGCCTGACCGGTGGCTCCAAAGAAGCGCCAAGCATCTGGCAGGGATCGGACGATCCGGTTCTGGAGGCGGAAAACTCCGGTATCGGCGACCTGATCGCCAACGCGCGGCGGACGCTGGGGCGGATTGATGCGGCGGTGGAGACGATCGAGAAGTTGCTGTCGGCCAATGCCAGCAAGGTGACCAGCACCATCGGCAATGTCGAACAGTTTACCGCGGCGCTGGCCGATAATTCCGATGATATCGGCACATTGGTTGAATCGGTGTCAACGGCGTCAAAAGCACTGGCCAATGTTGCCGAACCGCTGCAGCGCATGGTGGAGCGAGGCGATAATATTGTCGCCGCCATCGACCCGGAGGCGGTGCGCCAGACCGTGGCCGATATCCAGAACTTCATGGCCGGGCTTGGCGAAAGTCGTGAATCGATCACCGCGTCGATTGCCCGATTTGCAGAAGTCTCATCGAATGTGGCGGCATTTTCCAGCCGGCTCGGCGCCATCGGTGACACGACCCAGGGATTGTTGAGCGCGGTTGGCGGCCGCGCCGAAGAGATCCTTGCGGCGATCGAGCCGGAGTTGGTCAGCACAACTTTGAAGAATTTTTCTGAAATTTCCGGCGCGATCGAACCCGAACAGGTACGCAAGGCCGTCGATGGCATCGCGGCGGTATCGAGCACGCTTGGGAACCGCAAAGACGACATCGATGCGACGATTACGAAGCTTGCTTCAGTCGCCGGGGATGTGAACGATTTCTCCAAACGGTTGCCGGCGATGGGCGAAAAATTCGACGGATTGCTGACGGCGGTTGATGCTGAAAAACTTGGCAAGACCGTCGATAATCTGGCCGCCATTTCCGACGCGATCGAACCCGAACAGGTACGCAAGGCCGTCACCGGTATTGCCGATGTTGCCGGTGCGCTGGGTTCGCGCAAAGATGAAATCGACACGCTGGTCACCCGGTTGGCCTCGGTTGCGGTCGATATTGACGGATTTTCCAAGCGGCTTCCGGCCATCGGTGAAAAAGTCGACGGGTTACTGGCGGCGGTCGATGCAGAGAAAATCGGCTCGACCATCGATAATGCCAACAAATTCGCCGCCACGCTCGGCGCGCAAAGCGACGATCTTGAAGTGATAATGGCCGACGCCAAGGAGGTGGCGGCAGGGTTCAAGCGGGTGGCCGCCAGCGCGGAAAACCTGCTCGGTACGCTTGACCAGCAGGCCGGGTCGGAAGCTGGACAAGGGCTGATTGCGGAGGCCAAGGCGACACTTCAGTCGGTGCGCATTGCCGCCGATACCTTTTCGCGGCAAGCTGAATCAGTCGGCGGTGGCATGAGCCAGTTTGCCAATCGGGGCTTGCGGGATCTGCAGAACTTTATCCGGGCGGGGCAACTGGCGGTTGGCCGGCTGGACCGGGTGATTTCCAACATGGAGCAAAATCCCGGTCAGTTTGTGTTTGGCGGCGAGCGGCGGGTGCCGCGCTACAGTGTCGGGAACCGGCGATAATGTCAGCGGCGAGGCGCAGTGGTGACAGGTGGTGTATTGGGGGCGTTTATGCGGTGTGAGTTGACAAAGGCGATGGATGGACAAGCGGTTCGGAAGGCCCGGCCTGTGACACGGGCTCGGGTTGTGGTGGCACTGATCGCCATGGTTGCGGGACTTGGCGCCTGCGCCGCGCTGCCGGGTATTCCCGACACGATCTATGATCTGACCGCACCGTCCGATTTCCGGGTGTCGTCGCGCACCCGGGCGCAGATACTGGTTCCTGAACCCTCGGCCACAAAGTCCCTCAACAATGAGCGGATTGCGGCCCGTCCCGATGCTGTGCGTTATGCCTATCTGTCCAGGGCGGTGTGGAGCGATACGCTGCCCAAGCTGTTGCAGGCGCGGCTGCTTGAAACACTGCAAAATACCGGCCGGGTGCGCGCCGTTGGGCTGCCGGGGCAGGGGTTGCTGATCGATTACCAGATTGTGCTGGATATCCGCGCCTTTGAGATTTCCGGGCCAGTGGCGGTTGTCACATTTTCCGCAAATTTGATGAATGATCGCAATGGCCGGGTGATCGCCACGCGGTTGATCAGCGCTGAATCGGTGATAGCCGGCAATTCGTCCGACGAGGCCGTGGCGGCGCTTGATGCGGCGATGGACAGCGCGTTTATCGAATTGACCCGCTGGGTACTGCGGCGGATCTGATAGCGCTCCGTGCTCGTGCACAGCGCCGGGCCATGCCGGCGCTTGTTACGCCTGTGGCGCGCTTGAAAATTGCGACTATTCGCCGAAAATTCGGGCGGCCTCAAACCGGAACGGGTGCCGATTGGCGCCCGATCCGTTTATTCAGATATTCAGTCCGGTATCATTTGAGCCGGCCGGCGGCGTGGGCCAGCATGGTGTAGACCTTGCCGGTGTCCGATATCAGGTATTTCTGCGTCATGCGCGGGTCGCGGTCATTGCGCGAGACCTGGGCCAACAGTCGCTCAAAGTCATCGACATAGTGGCTGACGGCGCTGCGGAATTCGGGATCGCGCTGGAATTTGCGGCGGATCTCGTCGAACGTCTTTTGACCTTGCAGCGTATAGAGCCGCCGGGTGAAGACGTTGGGTTCGCCGCGCCGATGGCGGTCCCACAATTCGATCGACGCATCGTGGTCGATGGCGCTGGCGATATCCACCGACAGGCTGTTGAGTGCATCGGATGCGGCGCGCGCCGGGTGCTCGGTTGATGTTGCCTCGGCGTTGTGCTGGCCTTGCGCCGGTGCCAGCGGAGCGGGTGCATCGCGGCGGCGCAGCGGCGCTTCGGATTCGGCTTCGTCCTTGGACGCGCGGCGCAGCAGGTCGGTGACCCAGCCGCCGCCCTCTTCGCTTTCGCCTTCGGCCTGATGCTTTGGCTTGGGCCGGCGCGTGCCGGCAAAGGTCTGGTCGCGGTCGCGGCCGGCCGGCTGTTTGTTGCGGGCCGGAGCGGTCGGGCGTCGAGGCGCCTTGGGTGCCGGGGTGACGGCGGGGCTTGCTGCGCGCGATTCCGGTTCGGGGGCCGGGCCACGGGACGGCGATGGTGCCTGGGATGGCGCGACCTGTGCCGCTGGCGGCGGCGTGGGCGTTGGCGCTGCGGCAATTGGCGCCGCAGGCTGGGGCGTTGGCGGCGTCGGCAACAGGGGCGCTGATTGACCGGAATGTTTGGCGACCATGCTCGACAATTCGTTGATCGCGGCGATTTGTTCGGATACGGCTTCGCGCATGGAACTGGTTGCCGACAGGGCTTCCTGCGGCATCTCCAACACGCCACGCTGCAGCTCGGCCCGGGTCTGCTCCAGATCCTGCTGCATTTCGTTGGCGGCCTTGCGCATCTGCTCGCTGGTCTCGGCGAACCGGCCGGTTGCTTCACTGACCGCGGCGGCAATTTCCTGCACCAGCGCATTTGCCGAGGCGCGGGCAGACTGGTCGGCATCGGTATTGGCGCGGTTGAGTTCAGATTCCAGTTCGGTGCGGGCTGTCACGGCATCCTGAACCGCCTTGCGGCCTTCGGCGCTCGCCGCTTCGCGCATGGTTTCGAACTGGCCGATGGCCATGCGCGCCGCTTCCTCGGTCTTGTGGCTGAGGGTGTCGGCGACGCTGGCAATTTGCTGTTCGGCGTTGGCCAGGCGATCGGCCATCACATCGGTCAAATGCGACAGGCGGTTGTCGATAGTTTCGGACTGGGCGGCGAGATTTGTGGCTATGTCCTCCAGCGCCGCGCGGCGCTGGTCGAGCGTTACTTCCACATTGGCATTGGTTTCGTTCAACATCTGGGACGTGCCTGCAAGCGACTGGGACTGGGTGTCGAACTGGGATGCGATGGCGCCAATATCGCGCAGGACATGGGTCGAGACATCGCGCAGGGTTTTGATCTGGTCTGACAGGATGGCGGTCGACATGCCGGTTTCGCTGGCCGCCGCCTCCAGGGCTTCGCGCAGATTTCCGGTCTGGTCGGACAGGCTGGAATCGATCTCCACAAGCCGCGAGCCGGTGTCGGACAACAACCCCTGCAACTGGATATTGGAGCTGTCCAGTTTGCCGAGCATGGAATCGATGTCTTCACGGAATTTGTCGTTGGTCCCCGACACGGATTCCACAATGGCGCGGGTCTGGTCGTTGAGGGTCGAGAGCAAGGCGCGGGTGCTGTCGTCCAGCTGCGCCGATGCCGCATCGCTTTGCTGGCCAATTGCGCTGACGACAGCCTGGCCGCGCTCCACGACGCTTTCCATAAAGGAGTCGCGTTGGGCCTGAAGCTGTTCCAGAAGATTTGAGGAACTGCTGGCCATTTCCGAAAGCAGCGAATGGCGCTGGGATTCCAGACCGTCCGCGACGGTCCGAGACTGTTCGCCGATATTGTCCAGCAAGGACGATGCGTAGGCGGAAAGCCGGTCGGAGAAGCCGCCGGTTTCGGTCTGCAAATCGCCCATCAGGCCTTCGCGCTGCTGTTCGACGGCGCCCAGAAGCGATTGTCGGCGCGAATCCATGCCATCGGCCATATCGCGGGAGCGTGTTTCCAGACCATCCAGAAGCTCGCGGGACTGGCTGTCGAGATTTTCGATCATACCGCGAGATTCGCCCTGCAAGCCTTCCAGCAGGTTCTTGCTGTAGGTTTCGACGTTCTCGACCAGCGCATTTCCGTGCAGGGCGATGCCGTCGATGGTCTCGCTGCCGGATTTCTCGATCGCCTCGATCAGGATACTGGACCGGGAGTCCAGAAGGCCGGCCAGTTCGCTCTGGCGCGCCGCAAGCAAGGCATTGAGGGACTCGGTGCGCTCGTTGAGCGAGGTGCTGGCCGAATCCAGGGTCGAATGAAGGCTGTTGGCGCGCTCGCCGAAGCTTTCTTCCACCGCCATCAGCCGGGCGCCGAATGTATGATTGATATCGGTCATCCGGGTTGCGATAGATTCGGTGAGTTCGTGCGTGCGGTTCGACAGCGATTCGCCTAGCTCAGACAGGCGGCTGTCGAGATTCGCAGTCATCTCCAACTGGCCTTCCTGGAAGGTCGAAGCCAGCTCGCGTGTGCGCTCGACCAGAGTCTCGGAGACCTGCCGGCCACGGGTGTCGAGGGCATCATTGATACGGCCAAGACGCTCGTCGAGGGTGCTGGCGAAGTTTTCAGCGGATTCGGAAAATGCGTTGGTGACATCGCCGATACGGCCAGTGACATTGGTTTCAAAGCCGGTCAGCCGTTCGGCCATGCCGTCTTCAATGGCCTGTGCCGTTGAAGACAGGCGAATGGTGGCATCGTCGGCGGTGCGGGTGATATTGGTCAGGCGTTCGTCGATGGCCGCCGCAAAGCCTTCGGCGCGTGAACCAAAGGCCTCTGTGACCTCGGTAATATGCCCGGAGACCTGCGCATCGAAACTGTTCAGCTGCTCGCCCATAGCGGACTCGATGCTGGCGGTCTTTTCGGCAAGACGGCTGGCAGCGCCCGATGCGGCATTGTCGATGCGG
>CAXMRP010000108.1:0-20361 GCA_964196155.1 uncultured Polyangiaceae bacterium | reverse complement strand
TCTTCCTGCCACAGACGCTCCACCTTCTTGTGGTTGACGTGCCAGCCCTCGATACGCAGCAGCTTGGCGATCTTGCGGTATCCATATCGTCCATACTGCTTGGCCAGACGGATCATGGCGAGACGCAGCGCATCGTCGTTCTTGGGTGCGACTTGGTATTGCAACGTGCTGCGGGCAACACCCATCACCTTGCACGTGCGCCGTTCGGAGGTATCGATCCTCTGGCGTGTGTGTACTACCGCCTGGCGAAGGTGATCTGTCGTCAGACCCTTGGTTTTAAAAAATCCAGGCCCTCCTTGAGGATCAGCTTGTCCAGCTCAAGCTCAGCCACGATCTTCTTCAGCCGGCCGTTTTCTTTCTCCAGAGCCTTCAACTCGGACAATTGCGATCTACCCATCCCACCAAACCTCTTGCGCCAATTGTAGTACGTTGCATCGCTGATACCGGCCGCACGACAGGCTGTCCGTACATCGCTGCCCGACGTCAGGTTCAGCTCGATCTCACGCAGCAGTTTCAGGATATCTTCGTCCGAATGACGCTTACGGGCCATGCTTCGCTCTCCTCATTGGTAGCAAATAATGGCCCAGTTTTAGGGGGCAGAGACACCGGCGGCACGGCGGTAATATAGTGTGCCAGGAGCGATCCTATGTTTCCGGCAGATTTCCTGAACCGACAGATCATCCGATTCATAATCCGCCCGCACGGAACTCCAGTCGATCTCAGACGGGTCGACGGTGTTCTTGCTATCAGGCATGGCGAAGACCCCGGCGCACCGGACCGAAAGCGAATTGCGCATTCGATACCGGGTGTCTCAGGCGAAGATATTGGTGTTTGACGTCGCTGGTGCGATGGCAGGAGCGCGGCTCATCCGCTGCCCCGGCGCAACTGTGTGACGATGGCATAGTTCTATCAAAGCAGCGTACGGTGGTCAAGGAATATTTTCCTATCGTGGAAGATTTTTATCCTTTTCCGTTTTCCTTACAAGTCGCCAGTGGTTGTGGACGCGGTTTCGCAATCATAGTGTCCGGTGCCTCGGTCGATGCCAGGCGCAAGGGGAAGATCGCGCGTTGGGCCGCCACTACCGGTGCCTGTCACCGGGTGGTCAAGGGCAAGCGGAATGGCCAAGGGGAACAGGATCGGGAACAGCATGAACGGGGGGAAACTGACTGACAATGATGTCGCCGGTCCGCCGGTCCTGCACATGTCGTGCCTTACGACTGGCGATGATGACGCGCAGATATCCCGCTATTGCGCCTATCATCTGGCGATCGGCGTTCAGCGGATTTATGTTTTCATCGACGGTCCCGCCCCCTGCCCCGGCATTGGCGGCAATCCGGATATCGAAGTGGTCAATTGCGACGCGGCCTTCTGGGACCGGGTCGACTTGATCGATCTTAACGATCTGACAGCCAAGCAATCTGCGACCAGGGCTCTTGCTTCGCAAATTGCCCAGGATCGAGGCGCGACCTTTTACGCGCATATCGACGAAGACGAATTGCTGCTGTTTGAAGATGACCTCACGCAATTCCTGGAGCGCATCCCAACGGCTACACGTGCGATCCAATTGCCTTGCCGTGAGGCTGTTGCCCGTCTTTCCGAGTGCCATCTTCGTCCCTTCTTGGCAACGTTTTTCAAAGTTCCCCTGGGCCGTCATCTGTCTCGTTTCCGTGGATTGATATTCGGCGCTCCCCAGCACCTTCTCCGGCGCGGATTTTTTGGCCATACCATCGGCAAGACGATTTTCCGGCTTCCCGTCCGCTATGAAAACTGGAGCATGCACGGCCCACTCGGGCCAATTCCTGATGATTTTGATATTTGCAGGAAAGACAGTTATCTCCTCCACTTTGACAGCTCACATTTCCCGACTTTTGAGGCCAAGTGGGAGCGCCGGATCGACGGCGTGACCAAGGTGCCAAGCATGGCTCCGCAACGCAAGGCGCAGCAAGACCTTCATGCCGAAGCTGGCAGGCATTCGCTGTGGAAGCTTTACCGCAAGATCTATATTCTGGCCGGCTGGCGGATCGCACTTCTGCGTCTGCTCGGTGCGGTCATGGTAACCCGAAAGCACCTGGATATTCTGGAACGCAAAATCTAAAACCAAGTTTGATGGCGCGAACTCAGGTGGCGGGGGTGGTCACCGTCTGCCGGGGTTGGCGCTGGGCCGCCGCCTCCCCGCGAAGCGCTGAGAATATCGATGTCTGCAGCCCGGCCTTGCGGCGGGCGGCGCGGGCGAGGATGATTGCCCGGGCGCTCTGGGACAGTGCCGTACCGACCGCCGCGCCGAGGATGCCCAACAGCGGCACCAGCGCCAGGGTGAGCGCGATGTTGAGGATGAGGCTGGCGGCGGCGGCGATGAGGTTTTCGCGCTGGTGGCCCAGCACAACCAGAAGATCGCCCGCCTGTCCCACCGAGGCGCGGGCCAGCAGTCCCAGCCCAAGGACCGCCATCGCCGGCCATGCGGCGGTGAAATCCGGCCCAAACAGATAGAGCAGCGGATAGCCGGCGACCAGCATCACCGCGACCGCCGGGACTGTCAGCAAAAACGTCCACTTGGTGGCGTACAGCACCCGGGCCTGAAGGGCCGCGGCATCGCGGTCGGCGCGAGCCAGCGAGAACTCACGCGAGGAAATCAGCATGAAGGCGTAATAGACATAACCGGCGAGCGCCATCACCCGCACGGCGGCGAAATAGATGCCGACATCGGCCGGGTGAGCCAACAGGCCGAGCAGCAAAATGTCGGAAGCGATATACAGTTCCTCGATGCCGTAGATCAGCACCAGCGGCAGGGTTGCCCTCAGCCACAGGCGGCGCTTGTTGCGACGATGGCGGGTTGTTGGAACCGAAGCGGTGGTTGTTTCGGTAGCCAGTTGCCGGGCCAGGCGCTGGCGCAGGATCAGGGCCTGACCGGCGGTAAGCAATGCGGTGACCGATAACGCGATCGCCAGTACCGCGGCCGCGTCCAGCCCGGCGCCGAGGCCTGCCATCAATGCGACCACTGCCGCCATGGTCACCGGCCGCAGCACGTAGGCGGGGATAATGGCGAGCGCGAACCAGCCCGAGGCGCGGGCAATGCCCTCCAGATAAAGTTCGATGGCCAGGATCGGGATGCCGGCAAACAGCAACGCGACCAACATCCAGTGATCTTGTGCGATGGAAACCGTCGCGGGCATGGCCGACAGAAGCGCTGCACCGGAAAGCCCGGTAAACGCGATTCCCAGCGAGCCGATCACCACGGTGTGCCAGCCGGTGCGCAAAAACCCGGCGGCGTCGGCGTTGCGGGCGCGCGCGGTATAGCGCGGCAGGAACCGCAACACGGCATCATTGAAGCCAAGGGTGGAAATCTGACCGGCGACAAACAGCCAGGTCCAGAAGGTGACATAAAGGCCGTAATCGGACAGGGCCAGCATCCGGGCGAGCAGCACCTGCAGGCCAAAACCGAGCCCGGCGCCGGCCATTCTGATGAGGAACGCCATGCCGGCATTGCCCATATAGGCGGCCTTGCGGGCGGTGTCGGGATTGTGGCCGGCGCTGTCGATGTCGGTCGTTTCCGGCCCCGGACTTGCCGAAGGGGCGCGGTTGCCGATCCATCGGCGCAGCCGCGATGGCAACGGCATTGTGGCCAGCATCGCGACCAGCATTGTGGCCCCGGCTGTCTTTGCCACCTCGATCATCGTGATGCGGTGCGGCGGGCCGGTTTCCCGTCCCTGTTCGGCGCAGTGGGAGTAGTTGTCATGCCGGTTGGCGCCGACCGGCGTTCGGCCAGCGGAATAAGCCGGGCGCGCAAGCCCGGTGGCGTTGCCGCCAGCGCCTGTTTCATGGCCGGGAGCAGCCGGTCGTTCCACACCGACAGATAGGCCCGGCCGCGCAGGGTTGGCGCTGCCCGCCAGGAATAAAGCCGGTCGGTGCCGTTGGACCAGTCGGACTTGTAGGTGGTCGGATCGCCGAGCAGGTCGTAATCGGTAACGTCGGCGCCGATGCACCAGCCAATCGCCTCTTCAAGCTGCACCTTGCCGGGGGAATAATCGCGCAAGTCCCATTCGAACGATCCCAGCCAGGAATAACACCGGCGATGCCACAAAAAGCCAATCTCCACCGCAACCGGTTTGCCATCCAGCATGAGCGCGGCGGCGATGGCACCGCTCTCGCCGTTCGGCTCGTTGGTCAGTGCGGCAAGGAACTCGGTGACATTGGGCAAATTGAGGGCCCTTGTGGCGCGGCCGGTCTCGTTCAGCCAGCGCCGTTTCATGGTCAGGCCCTGACGGATCAGATCGGTATAGCCGGCCTCGCCGGCAACGCGCACGACGTAGGTCAGTTTGCCCAGCGTGGCGAGCTTGTTGCGGCGCTTGTTGCGGGCGCGCCGGGTGGAGGATTTCAGCTTGGAGCGATAATCTTCAAAGCTGGCAAATCCGGTCAGGTCAAAGGCTGCGCTGGCGCCCGTGCACACTGTCTTCAGCTGCCGGTGGATCGACCCGATCCGCTGCGGTGCGGGACAAAATGCATCGGGCAGTGCGGTAGCTGGAACATTGTCGAGGGTGATGACATCGGCGCCATCGTCATCGCACAGATTTTGCCAGCAGGCATCGATGGCCTGCGACAAGGCGCCGGAGCGGCGAAACTGCGGGTCGACCAGAATATTGCCGTACTGGCCGAGCGGCTCGGTCAGAGCCATCAGCCGGTGCACGGAGCCCTTGCCGCCGAACGCCATCAGCGGCCAGACCGCGACCAGCGTTTCGTCCCGCCACACCGTGCAGATGCGGATTGCCGGACTGCCGGATGCCGGCGCCAGCAGATTGCCGGCTTCGGGCACATAAAAAGCGCACCAGGTCCGGCACCAGTTGTACGACTGGAAATAGGTCAGCGGATCGGCGGCGCGGATTTCCAGCGCCCGCCATGCCGGCGCGATGGCATCAAGGCCGGCGATATCGGTGATGATGCCGGTGCGGAACGACGTCGCAAGGCCACCCTGTCCAGACGGGCAGTGCGATCGATCCTTGATGGTCTGGGGCAACGTTTCCAATGGAGCGCCTTATTGCTTGATCAGCGTGTGCATAATTCCGGGAGCCGGATTGCGGGCGCGTAACCCGCATTCTGCCTATTTAGCCAATTCGTATGCGCCGATATCCCGCATGCCGCCCGGCGCATTCGGATCGACCCGGAAATCGACCTTGAACGTCATCTTGTTCTTCTTCTGCATGCCGGAATAACGGTGGGCGCCGGCCAGGGCCAGTTTGCTCCACAGGATCGGGCCGGAGGTGTTGATGGCCGGATTCTTGACGCCGAGGGTGCGCCGCAAAATGCCATTTGCGTACATGCAGGCGTAGCGATTGCGCAGTTGCGACGTCCAGTGCTCGGTGGTGAAGGAGACGTTGAGGCAATCGTGATTGACCACCCGGTGCGGGCCGTTGATCGGCCAGTGCAGCATCTCTCCCGGTTCCAGATCGATGATTTCGGCATAATCGTCGAACCACGGCTCGTAGTGGGTGTCTTGTTCGTCCGCTTCGTTGAGGACGATCTTTTCCATTGAAGCCGGGCGCAGGAATGGCTCGGTGTTGGGATAGACATAGACCCGCTTGCGGCCACGGATCTGCCACAGGGACTGGCCGGGAATATCGCAGTGATAATAAACCTGAATGCGCGGCGAGGAGATGAGAATGCTCATCTTCTGCCTGAAGGTGTGCAGGCCGGGAACCTTGTCCTCGAATTCGGCAAATATCTCGTCGATCGCCTGACGGTAGCCGGGGTGAAAATCGGCAACTTTCTGGATCAGAACCCAGATCATGCCGTTCTCGACAGCCTTGAGGACATCCTTGCCGCTGGTGCCGGCGATTTCACCATCACGCCAGCTTGAGGGGTCATGAACCTCCTGGTTCATTGTGTTGACGTGATAGTTTTCACGCGGCGCGTTTTCGATAAGCTCGGCCAGCGCCTCGTTGGAGAAGAGCGGCGATTGATGCAACCGGTGTTTCAGGCGAACCAGGTGGTTGCTGAACAGGTCAGCGTGCCGGTCTTCCCAGTCTACAAGAATTGGTTCATGGGTCACGGTTCCTCTCCTTTTTGTTGTTCCGCGCTGTGGCACCGTCTTGCGGCGCCGTCGTTGTGTTTGGGGCAATTGCCGTCGCGGAGCGCACGATTTCCGGCGAATTGACGGCCGGCACTCCATGCCGTCCGGCCCAACCCAAAGCGGTTGATTTCCCGACGACGATAGGCGGCAGAACCGACCATATCTCAAGTTTATTCGAAGTTTATTCTTAACGTTCTTGATGCCGAACCCCTGTATTCGGGCTGTAAAGGTTAACGAGATGCGGAAGGCATGAATTCTTGCCGAATTGAATTAAAACGGTTGGCAATAGCGATTTTCAATTGGCTCACAACGGGTCAAACGGCACAGAACGGGCCAATTATGGCAAATATTCAGCGCACCCAGATGATCGGAGATGGCGTTCTGGGGCGGGCGGAAACGTTCGCGACCGTGCGGGCAATCGCGTCCTCAACGGTGCTGTTTTCCCACGCCTTCGTTGCGACTATACCGGGCATCGATACGCCCGATTATGTGCATGTACTGTCGTTCTCGTTCGGCCATCACGCCGTCCACATTTTCTTTCTGCTGTCGGGATTTTTTCTCACCATGTCGCTGATGGCGCATCGCGACCCGGCCGGCTTTTTGATCGGGCGGATATTGCGGCTCTATCCGGCGGTGATTGCCGGCGCGCTGGTCGCCGCGCTGCTTGTCGGACCGGTAGTGACAAGCCTGCCGCTGCCCGATTACTTCGCCGACCCACAGGTCTGGCTGTTCATCGCCAGAGTGGGCACGCTGTTCGATATATCGGCGACGCTGCCGGGCGCGTTTGAGGGCAATGCCTATCCGGGCATCCTTTTTGTCATCTTGTGGACCCTGCGCTACGAACTGGTTTTCTGCGCCGGCCTGGCGCTGGCCCAGAAAATCGGCCTTCTGAACAACCGGCGGCTGATCGCCGTTCTGCTGATCGCGGCGCTGGTCCTGCATGCGTGGTGGTTCGCCAACGGCGAAGACGGTGTTTCCTACGGATCGATCCACCATTTTATCCGGTTTGCCGTGGCCTTCGGGATCGGCGTCGCCGCTGCCTTGTGGCGCGACAAAATTCCGCGCTCGGCGCTAATCCTGGCCTGCCTTGGCGGGTTCGCCCTGGTGTTTGAAACCGGCCCGCTGTCGGCCACCGCCGGGCTTCTGTTATTGAGCTATGGCGCGATTTATCTGGGCACCAGCAAGGCGATGATCTTCAATCCGGTCAACCGGTTGGGACAGGCCTCATACGGCGTGTTCGTCTACGGGTTCGTCATCGAACAGGTGCTGGCATGGGCCTTCCCCGGCCTTGGCGCATGGGCGCTGGGGTTGGCAGCCCTGGCCATCGTTCTGCCGCTGGCCTACCTGTCGTGGCACTGGTTTGAAAAGCCGCTCCTGAAGCTGCGGGTGCCGATCTTGAAAGCCATGACATTGACACCTGGGCGCAGGACCGACGCGGCAAACCCAGCCCCGGCAGCGTCACGATAGGGCGCTCTGTCCGGCCGCACACCCCTGCCCGGTGTGACTGGCTCGGCTGTGCGATCCATCGCCGCAAATTGACATGGCAAACCCCTTCGCACATGGTTCTGATCTGAACTATTCAGCGGGATTTCTGCCCGCGACCGACTGGAGTTTGCCGCTTGGCAGTCACGGCATTTGACGAAATGCGCGGCCCGGATGGAACCATCCGGCCCTCCTACGCGGCGATGAGCCAGTGGATTGAATCCCAGGACAAATCCAGCCTTCGCAAAAAGCTGAAAGAAGCCGAAACGATATTTCGGCGCACCGGCATCACTTTCAATGTCTATGGCGAGGATGAGGGCGCGGAGCGGCTGATCCCGTTCGATATTATCCCGCGCATCATCTCGGCGGCGGAATGGCGGCGGCTGGAGCGCGGCATCGAACAACGGGTGCGGGCGCTCAACGCATTCCTGTACGACATCTACCACCGGCAGGAGATCATCCGGTCGGGCCGCATTCCGGCCGAGGTGATCCTGCAGAATGAGTTTTTCGCGCCGCAGATGATCGGATTTGATCCGCCGCGCAAGGTCTATGCCCACATTATCGGCATCGACATCATCCGCACCGGTGAAGACGACTGGTATGTGCTGGAGGACAATCTGCGCACCCCGTCCGGCGTCTCCTATATGCTGGAAGACCGGGAAACGATGATGCGGCTGGCGCCGGAATTGTTTTCCAGCTACCGGGTGGCGCCGATCGGCCAGTATCCTGAACTGCTCGGCCAGACACTGGAAAGCGTTGCACCGCTGGCCTGTGAAGGCGGTCCGACGATTGTGGTTCTGACACCGGGTGTCTTCAATTCGGCCTATTTCGAACATGCCTTTCTGGCCGACCAGATGGGGGCCGACCTGGTGTGCGGCACCGACCTGTTTGTCGATGGCGGCTTCATCTACATGCGCACGACCCGGGGCAAGAAGAAGGTCGATGTGATCTACCGGCGGCTGGATGATGACTATATCGATCCGCTGACGTTCAGGCCGGATTCACTGCTCGGCGTGCCGGGTCTGTTCGAGGTCTACCGCGCCGGCAACGTGACGCTGGTCAATGCGCCGGGCACCGGCATTGCCGATGACAAGCTGATCTATAGCTATATCCCCGACATCATCGAATTCTTCACCGGCGAAAAGCCGATCCTGAAGACCGTGCCGACCTACAATTGCGCCGAGCCGGACCAGTGCGGCTATGTGCTGGAGCATCTGGGCGAACTGGTGGTCAAGGAAGTGCACGGTTCGGGCGGTTACGGCATGCTGGTCGGGCCGCACTCCACCAGGAAGCAGCGGGCTGATTTTGCGGTGCGCATCAAGAACAATCCGGCCAACTATATCGCCCAGCCAACGCTTTCGCTTTCCACCTCGCCGGTGTGGACGTCGCAGGGCGTGGCACCGCGGCATGTGGATTTGCGGCCTTATGTGCTGGTCGGCGACCGGGTGCGGATCACACCGGGTGGCCTGACCCGGGTGGCGCTGAAACCGGGATCGCTGGTGGTCAATTCCTCGCAAGGGGGCGGCACCAAGGACACCTGGGTGCTGGAGGACTAGGGTATGTTGGGGCGAACCGCAGCGCACATGTTCTGGATATCGCGCTATATGGAGCGGGCCGACTATGTGGCGCGGCTACTGGATGCCGGCTGCCGCATGTCGCTGACACCGGGACTGGACGCTGGCCATCGCGACCAATGGCGCTCGGTTCTGGACGCGGCGGCACTCGGGGCGACATTTTTTGAAACGCATGATCAAGCGGATCTGGCCACTGTTGTCGATTTTATGCTGTTTGATCCTGACAATCCCTCCTCGGTGCGCAATTGCCTGCGCCGGGCGCGCACCGACGCGCGAACCGAACGGATCGCCATCACCAAGGATATATGGGAGGCGCTCAATTCGACCTGGCTGGAATATTCCGAGATCAAAGCCGGCAGCATGACCAGCAACCGCCTGCCTGACCTTTTGGAGTGGATCAAGGCCGCCTCCAACCAGTTTCGCGGCGCGCTGCTGGGCACGATCTTGCGCAATGAAGGCTATCTGTACTCGCAGCTCGGCTGCTTTATCGAGCGGGCCGACAATACGGCGCGGCTGCTGGACGTGAAATATTACGTGCTGTTGCCGCGGGCCGACATGATCGGCGGTGACATCGATACCCATCACTGGGAGATGATCCTGCGGGCCGTCTCGGCCTACCGGTCCTACCGCCATGTCTATCATGGGCCGCTGACGGCCTGGAATGTCGCCGACTATCTGATCCTCAAGGCGATCATGCCGCGCTCGCTGTGCTACTCCTACGGCCAGATCAGCACGACATTTGGCGAACTGGAGCAATTATGCGGCGAACAGACCGTCTGTCATGACATCGCGTCGGAAACGCTGGGTCTGTTCGACCAGTCCGATGTGCAGAGCCTGATCGATACCGGCCTGCACGAATTCCTCCAGGATTTCATTTCCAAGAACAACCGGTTGGCGGCGATGATTGCCGACAAGTACAATTTCTACTGAGCCCTTTTACAACCCAACCCAGGCAACCGAACCGGCCCATGCACATCACCATTCGCCACGAAACCCGCTACACCTACGACGGTCCGGTGCCGCACGCGGTCCAGCGGCTGGCGCTGACGCCGCCGGAATTTCCGGGGCAGATTATCCGGTCGTGGGCGATCGAGGCGCCGGGCATTGAGGATGCGCCGCGCTATCGCGACGGCTATGGCAATATCGTGCATCTGTGCTCCCAGTCCGGCTTTGAAGGCGAAATGGCGATTGTTGCGCATGGCGTGGCGGAAACGTCGGACAATAGCGGCATTACCGGGCGGCTGGCCAACGAGCCGCCGCCGCGCATTTTCCTGCGCCGAACGGATTTGAGCGATTTCAGCGACGACATGCAGGCACTGGCCGACGATATCGCGGCGCAAACCGCCGATGATGTGGAACGGATGCACCGGCTGATGGCGCATTTGTACAGTGGCATGAATTTCGATCCGCAGGTGACCAACTCGCGGACGCTGGGCAGCCAGGCCTTTGCGGCCAGTCAGGGCGTGTGCCAGGATTTCACCCACATCTTCATTGCCGTGGCCCGGCACCTGGACCTGCCGGCGCGCTATATCACCGGCTATCTGCTTCTGGAAGACGAAGTGCGCGCCGAGGCGCAGCACGCCTGGGCGGAGATCTGGATCAAGGCGCTGGGTTGGGTCGGCTTTGATGCCACCAACAATGTCTGCCCGACGGAACGATATGTGCGGCTGTGCTGCGGGCTGGATGCCGACAGCGCCGCGCCGGTGCGGGGCCTGCGGCTGGGGTACGGGCGCGAGGCCCTGTCGGTGGACGTCGACGTGCAGCAATCGAACCAGTGAGTTGGTGCGTACCCGTGGTGCGCGCCTGCTGTGCGCCCCGTGATGCATCCCGGTGAAGCGCGCCAGAGATACGCCAACATCTTGTCAGCCAGGACATGGGCGACTAGAGCATATTTCGTGAAATCTGATTCACTCAATACGCTTTAGTTCTTTGTATTTGCGCGCATTTTAATCGAAAAACCGGTTCCCACTTTTTCGAATGCGCTCTAACGGTGATCGCCGCGCAAACACCGGCGCCCTTTGCTGAAAGTGCATCCCCCATGACCTATTGCGTCAGCCTGAAACTCAACCGCGGTATTGTGTTCGCCTCTGACAGCCGCACCAATGCCGGCTTCGACAATATCGCGACGTTTTCCAAGATGCGGGTCTGGGAAAAACAGCGCGAGCGGGTCATCGTGTTGTTGTCGGCCGGCAATCTTGCGGTCACCCAGGCCGTGGTGTCCCTGCTTGAAGAACAGATTTCGGGTCTGGCGGACGATCACCCGACATTGATGACCGCGGCGACGATGTTTCAGGCGGCGCGCCTGGTCGGCAACGCGCTTCAAGAGGTGCGGCGGGTTGATGGCGAAGACAATGGCCCGAATGCGGAGAGTTTTTCCGCTTCGTTCATTCTCGGTGGCCAGATTGCCGGCGAGTCCCCTCGCCTGTTTCAGATCTACAATGAAGGCAATTTCATCGAAGCGGCGGACGCGACACCGTTTTTCCAGATCGGCGAACACAAATACGGCAAGCCGATCCTCGACCGGGTCGCCGTACCGGAGATGCGCATGGGCGAAGCGGCGAAACTGCTGCTGCTGTCGTTCGATTCTACCCTGCGCTCCAACCTGTCGGTGGGGATGCCGATCGATCTGTTGATCTACCGCACCGACACGCTGCACATTGGAGAAAAGCGCCATATTGACGAGAACGACGCCTATTTCCGCACGCTGTCCGCCGCCTGGTCGGAAGCCCTGCGGGACGCCTTTGCGCGGGTCGAGGAATTTCAGGATATGGACGCGACGTAAGGTCCGGGACTGAAAACCATTCGCCGCCATTATCGGCAGTGAGGAGACGCCATGCGACATGTTTTTCTGGATAAGTATCCGATCGTTCTTGGAGAGGGATCAATGTACGAGCGCCTGCGGCGTGGGGGGAGCGAAGCGTTCGATCCCGAAATTGCCCATGCCGGCATGTTGTACGATGAGACCGGCAGACAGGTGCTTGCAGCAACGCATCGCGAGTATCTCGACATCGGTCAGCGATATGGATTGCCGATGGTTGCCGGAACGCCAACATGGCGCGCCAATGCGAACCGCGTCGAAAAGTCCGCACATGCGGGCAAACGGGTGAATACCGATGGTTGTCTATTTATGAAGGAACTGCGCGATTCTTATGGCCCGGATGCAGCGCCTATTCTTATTGCAGGCATCACCGGACCAATGGGCGATGGTTATAAGCCTGAAGAGGCTCCCGACACCGATACTGCTGTGACTTTTCACCAACCTCAGATCGAAGCGTTGGCCGACGCCGGCATAGATTTTTGCAAAGTACAGACATTGCCAAGTTTTGCCGAAGCGCGTGGCATTTCCCGGGTACTGGCCGAAACCGGGCTGCCCTATGTCATGAGCTTCGTGATCCGGCGCGACGGTTGCCTGCTTGACGGGACCCCGCTCGATCTGGTTATCGAAACTATAGACAACGAAACACGTCGCGCGCCGCAAGGCTACAATATCAACTGCGTGCACACATCGGTCTTTTCTTCGGCCCTTATAACGATCCGCGATCGCAACGCTGCTGCTGCACGGGTCCAGGGCATCGACGCAAATACATCAGCGAAAACGCCTGAAGAACTTGACGGCCTTACTGAAATTGATACCGAAGCGCCTGAAGACTTTGGCAGCAATGTCTTCGCATTGAGGAGGGCTTTTGGGATCGCATATTTGGGCGGTTGTTGCGGTTCATCGACCGAACATATCGCCGCACTGGCGATGCACTGCACCGCTCCGGAAGCCGGTTGATATACCCGATGCGCCATTAGTTTTCGGCGATTCTGTTGGCGCCCATGCCTTGTGGCAATCGTATCGCCAAGCGGCGACCGGATCCTGAGCGATTGTGCCTATCAGAATTCAGTCCGCCTCGCCCGGCCAGCTTACCTCGTGGTCTTCCAGTTCGTCATCGGGCACATCGTTTTCGCTGACGGTGCGGCCCGACACCGAAATGCCGGCGGCGCGCACCGTGTCAGGATCGCCGGACACCAGCGGGTGCCACCAGTACAAATCCTTGCCCTCAGCGACCAGCTTGTAGGCGCATGTCGGCGGCAGCCAGGTCATGGCCGGTACCCCTTGCGGCGTCAGGCGCAGGCAATCGGGCACAAGGGATGTGCGGTTTTCATAATCTCGACATCGACACGTGGCGTCGTCGAGCAGGCGGCAGGCGACATCAGTCCAGGTAATTGCGCCGGTGTCCCAGTCTTCCAGCTTGTTGAGGCAACAGCGGCCGCAGCCATCGCACAGGGATTCCCATTGCGCATCGCTCATCTGGGAAAGGGACCTGGTTTTCCAGAATGGTTGGTCAGTCATGACGATTTGCCCGGATTTTCGGCATCCGCAGTCGCCGCTCACGTACACTTTAAGGCGCGAATTGCATTTGACGGTGTAGCACTAACAAATTTATAGACTGAAACTCGAAGTTGTTACCGGAATCTGGTGTTTCGGCATCTGGCGGGCAAACGGAAGGTTCTTGCGTAATGCGCGATCCATTCGGATCAAGCACTCAAAGTGGCAAAAAGCGCTGGTGGAACCGGCTTGTCGGCCGGCGCTGGTGGCGCAACCGGGCGCTCGACATCGACTCCTATGTCGATAGCACGCTGCACAATTCCGGGCATGATTTCAGCCATTTCTACGAATCGGTCATCGTCTTTTTTCGCCGCTTCCAGATTGGCGGGTTGGGCCGCTGGCTGAATGAGGCGGCGTCCGAAGGCATGACGCTGGCCGTTGCCGGCGGACTGGTCGCCGCGGCCTTTGCGGTTCCGGCCTTCGACGAGATTTCCGGCGACTGGCGCGCCCAGCACGAGTTCGCGGTGACATTCCTTGATCGTCACGGCAATGAAATCGGCAAACGCGGCATTTTGCACTCCGATCAGGTCGAACTGGAAGATTTGCCTGACCATCTGATCAAGGCAGTGCTGGCCACGGAAGACCGGCGGTTTTTTTCGCATTTCGGCATTGATGTGTTCGGTCTGGCCCGCGCGATGGTGGAAAACGCTCGCGCCGGCGGCGTGGTGCAGGGCGGGTCGTCGATCACCCAGCAACTGGCCAAGAACCTGTTTTTGAGCAACGAGCGAACGTTGCAGCGCAAAATCAAGGAGGCCTATCTTTCCCTGTGGCTGGAAGCCAACCTGACCAAGCAGGAGATCCTGAAACTGTATTTTGACCGCGCCTATATGGGCGGCGGCGCTTTCGGTGTTGCCGCGGCCACGGAATTTTACTTTGGCAAATCGGCGCGGGACCTCACCATGGGCGAATCGGCGATGCTGGCCGGCCTGTTCAAGGCGCCGGCGCGCTACGCACCGCACATCAACCTGCCGGCGGCCCGCGCCCGCGCCAACGAAGTGCTGACCAATATGGTTCAGGCCGGCTTCGTGTCGGAAGGCCAGGTGATCGGCGCCCGGCGCAATCCGGCCAAGGTGGTGGAGCGGGATATCGCCGCCGCGCCAAATTATTTTCTCGACTGGGCGTTTGGCGAGGTCAAGGATCTGGTGCGCGGCGATCACCGTATTCTTGTCGTGCGCACGTCGATCGACATGCATTTGCAGCGCGCCGCCGACGCGGCAGTGGAAACGTCGCTGCGCGAATCCGGCGAGGCTTTCGGCGTGAACCAGGCGGCATTTGTGGCGATGGATCCGGACGGGACAGTGCGGGCAATGGTGGGTGGCCGCGACTATGGCACCTCGACGTTCAACCGCGCCGTTCACGCGCTGCGGCAACCGGGATCATCGTTCAAGCCGTTCGTCTATGCCACCGCGCTGGCCAATGGCTACACTCCGGAAAGTACCATCGTCGATGCGCCAATCCGCATCGGCAAATGGTCGCCGCAAAACTACAACCGCTCCTATCGCGGGGTGGTGACGCTGAAAACCGCCCTCACCAAGTCGATCAATACGATCCCGGTGCGGCTTTCGCTGACGATTGGCCGGCAGCCGATTGCCGACACGGCGGAAAAAATGGGCCTCTTGACTCCGCTGCGGGTCACCCGGTCGCTGCCGCTTGGCACATCGGAAGTCACGGTGCTGGGCATGGCCAATGCCTATTCGGCGTTTTCCAGCGGCGGTTACCGGGCCAATCCGTCCGGCATTCTCCAGATATCCGCCACCAACGGCGAAGTGCTGTACCGGCGATCGGAAGATGGACCGAAAAATCAACGGGTTCTGAGCGTCGAAGTGGCGGCCGGCATGGTCGAAATGCTGCACAATGTGACGGTTCGCGGAACCGGCCGCCGGGCGCAATTGCCGGGTATACCGGCAGCTGGCAAAACCGGCACGACACAGGCCTATCGCGATGCGTGGTTTGTCGGGTTCACCGGAAATTTCACCGCCGCGGTGTGGTTCGGCAATGACAATTTCAGCGGGACGAAACGCCTGACCGGCGGTCGCCTGCCGGCGCAGACCTGGCAAAAATTCATGCGCGCCGCCCATGTCAATACCGTCATCAAGGACATTCCCCATCTTGTGGTCGATCCGAAGGATTTTGACCGGACCAAGAAGAACGGCAAAGAGGTTGCGGATGATCTATTTTCAAGGCCGCGCACAAACCAGTTGCCGATTGCCAGTTCACGGGCGCTGGACGCGTTGGGCCGGCGGCTGCGCCGTGCCGCCAAACCGGCAAATCCCTCGCAAGCCGCCAATACGGTGATTGATGATCCGCGTATCACCACAGTGAATACCCAGACGAACTAGCGCCTGGAGCGTTTTTCGTGATTATGGAATCACTCAAAACACATTATGGCTTTGTTTTTAGGCGAGTTCAGGATTCAAGATGAGAAGCCCACTGCGGTTCGTGTTCTCGATCCTGCTTGCGACCCTGATCGGGTTGGTATCGGCCTGGTATTTTGTCCGCTCGGCGACCAGCCTTGATACCATTCGGGTCGGGCAATGGCGGGCCTGGCCGAATGCCGGCACGGAAGCCTGGGACCCCTACTCGCGGGCCAATATGGCAAAGGCCGGCGAATTGCCGCTGGGGTCCGGCGAGGGCCTGACTTTCTCCACCCGGCATTCCAGCGCCGGCGAACTGCTCGACGCCCGGTGCTCTTATCAGATTGCCGGGCAAACACCGCCTGCCCGGTTGTGGACGCTGGAGGTTGCGGGCAAACCGGTAGCCGGCGCCGCGGATGCCGGCACCATCGCGGCGATCGGCAGCGACGCCATCGTGCGGCGTCCCGATGATCGATTTTCGATCAATGTCGGCCCGCGGCCGGCGACCGGAAGTTGGCTTGATTCATCCAACCTGTCGAAAATTCAGATTGTCTTGCGCCTGTATGACACGACGGCCCGTTCGGCGCCGTTCACCGCCAATCTGGAATTGCCCCTGGTTACCGAAACGGGCTGTTCATGATCGATCACTTCATCCCGATCAGCTGGAGCGAGCGGCTTTTCAACCGGATGCGCCGGTATATTTACCACGGCCTGTTGATTTTCATCGGCGCCGGGATCGTCCACATCACCGCCGTTATGCTGGTGCCCCACTTTGCCGAGAAGGATGCCTGGTCGCGTCTTGAAGTCAGTGCCGGATACTTTTCTTTTAAAATTCTGGAAATGGGCAAAATGTTGGAATCTGGCCAGATTGAGGAAACCGGCAAGGTCGGCGAGGCGAATCTCACCGGTCTCGATCCGTTGTTCGTTCAGGCGGCCTGCCGGGTTCAAACGACAGGGGCGCCGGTGGAAATCAAATTTTCAGACCCGGACCGTTTCTGGTCCCTGGGTGTCTACAATCACCTCAACGGCGTGATATTCAGCCTCAATGACCGGACAGTCGAGCGCGGCAATGCCCGCTTCCTGCTTGTCACCGCCACCCAGAACTCGCGCATTCGCGAGCGCGATCCACTTGCCTTCGAGCGCAATATCATTGTCGAGACGGATCAGGATGAACTGGTTGTGGTTTTGCGGATATACGCGCCGAGCGCGATTGACCAGGCACAGGTTACCGATCTCCTGACCGGCGCATCCTGCACGGCGCTGGCCGACAGCGACGGCCCGTGAATTCGGTTGGCTTGAGGCCGCCAGGCTTTTGAAGAATTGTCAGCCAGCGCTGGATAACATCGTGCGGTTTCGACCGGCTGGCGGGTAGCGTTTGCTCAGATCGACGGTTGTTGCATCGTCGTGATACTCCACACGAATGCCCGGGAAAATCACAATCTGGCCGGGACCAAACTGCGCTCTGGACGGCTTCTTCCGTGTATCGGCATCGGGGTAAACCAGTATCTGTGCCATGTCGGCTCCGGCGTCTGCGGACCGGCGAGCGCCGACCCTGTTCGAAACGCAGGTTCGCCCATTTATGGTTAACGGGTCATGAACAAGAGTGGCGATCGGTTTAATCGGCCACGACGATGAAGGCGCGACCAGCCCTGTCCTCGACCTCGACAAGCCACAAATCGCTGTCGAAGCGACGTTCCTGAGCAATGCGGCTGGCGGTGTCATCTTCACTGACGTTGACCAGAAGATGTGAGAATTGCCGGTCCAGCGGTTGGTCTTCATCAAAGGCGGTTTGCGGCGCCGGGCCGTACAGATCAAAGGCGCCATCCAGCCGATTGACCAGGACAAAGATCGTGCCAGCTTCGGCGGCGCCTTTTTTTGCGACCGTTGCAAAGGCGCCTTCTGCGCGGGCGCGCCGGCACCAGGCGTTTACCCACAGATCGGTTTTAACCCGAGGCATCGGGTTTTTTTCTGCTGCTCAACAGTGTTCTGCCGCTCAAACTATTGCCGCTCAATTCGATGTCCTTGCCGCCATCACACCGGCCTGGCCTTGTTCTCCCAGCGCGCCGGTTGCGACCATGCGCCGGATCAAAAGATCATCGATGACACCGGTCAGCGCCAGACCATTGTCGAGCTGGAAGCGGCGAATTGCGTCGCCGGTTTCATCGCCCATGATGCCATCGGCGGTCAACGGTCCATAGGCGGCCCGCGCCAGCGCATTTTGCACCGACAGCACCGCCGGATCGGCGCGTTCATCGCTGCGCAGCCGGGTCGACATTTCCGGGCGGGGATCGGGAAGAATTGCCCGGCCGGGGCGGGCGAGCGCTTGCTCATTGGCCAGCGGCAATCGCGACAGGGCTTCCAGCAAAACCGCGCTCGGCTGGTCGCCACCACCGATGCCGATACGTTTGCGATAGGCGACTATTGCCGCCCGTGTTTCGGGGCCGGTCAGGCCATCGATGGCACCGGAATAGTAATTCAGTGCGCGGAGCTGTTCCTGAACCGCAGCGGTCAGCGCCCGCTCGCCGATCGAAGGACTGTTCACTGTAACGGCGACAGGCTCGGGCAAGGCCCGCGTCTGGAAAAACGGCGCCGGGTGCCGCCCGGTCTGGATGAGCAGCGAATTGGCGATGATGCCGGCGGCGATCAGGCCGAAGGCGATATAGGAAAGGCCGTTGACCGAGAGAATCTTTTGAAAATTCGCCATGAATATCTTTCTGCTTATCGTCTGTTGTCGCGCCCGGCGCGGCTTATTGCCAGCCAACCGGCACAGGTGCCTGGCTGCCTAGCGGATCATATTGCGAGTAACTTCTGGTAAACGCGGCGGCGCGGTCCGGCATCGTCCAGTCGACAGTGGCCTCGTCCAGCACCGGCGGTGGGGTGGGCGAGGTGACGACCGGCTCGGGCGCCTGCGCTGGCGGCCCGTAGACTGTTGTTGCCCCGGTGACATCTGGCTCGGCGATACCGGCGAACGCGGTATCGGGTTCAGAAATTGATTCACTTGAAGTTACTGCCTCCGCAACTTCGCCGGAAGCATTGGCATGGGCACCGGCGATCTCGGTCTCGCGCAAGCGCACGATATTGGAATCGGGATCGGCGGTTTGGTGACCCGGTTCGATGCCGATCGGCGAAAAGATTGTCTCGATGGAGTCTGGCGGATCGTCATGGATCGTCATCATGAAGCGATCGCCGCCATAAGTTTCGATAGTCACGGACATGACATGGCGGCCGGCCAAGGGATGGGCCGGATCGGCCAGGCGCAGTTGTACCGGTGCCGGCGCAGCACCGCGCTCGACGCCGAGCAGCGCATTCAGGAGCGTCGGCCGGTCGAACACGGCGATGTGCGACAGGAAATCACGATCCTTGTGACCGCTGGCCAGAACAAACCGGTCGCTGGCGCTCTGGTTATATTGATCGCAGCGAAAGTCCCGGTCGAAAATGACCACGGCGCGCCCGGCAGTGAGTGTTTCAAAGCAAAGAGACTCATCGGCGCCGGCAATCGCGCCGGATAACGCGACATCCACCGGCCGTTTGCCGCCAGGGCGCATCCAGCCTGCCAGGCCAATCACCAAAGGCAGTGTCAGCAGCCCTGCCCCGATGACGACATTGGCGATCACCGCGACCGAACCGCTGTACAGATGCGCGGCGGCGAAGGCGTGGGTGATCAGCGCCAGAACGAAGGTCAATGCAAACAGGACAGACAGGCCATGGCGACCGCTTGCCGCGCACCGTCCGGCAGGCAGCGCCATCAGGGCGAATACGGCAGGCATTGCCACAGCGATATCGGCCGCCAGCGAGAACGCCAGCAGCAAGGGCAATATCGCCAGCGCGACCAGACCGGTTTGCATCAGGGGGCCAGCGAGAATTTCGATCCCGGTGGGCAGTGGATGGTTGGGCCCGCCAGCGGACAATTGACCGGGAAATTGCGGGAGCATATGCGCGGGCCTGTTCGCCAAATTGCTCTCTGGCCGGGGATCGAACGCGGATCCGGAATTGTCAGGCCAAACAGACATCAATCGTTAACCTTGCCAAACGCCTTACATCGGCAACTAAAATTGCAGCCTGGATTTAACGAAGGATGAAATAAGGCCGGTATCGTCTGGCGCACTGCTGTCTGGGCTGAAAAATGCGCCGGCACTTGTTGTTACGGTTAACAAACCCTTGTGGAAATCGCCCGGGGGAACCGCGCGCGGGGGCAAACGTTTTCATCCGGTAAACGGGATTGCGACAATTTCCATAAATATGCACCGAGCGACGAAACGGCGATTTCACCGCGTTGTGCTTAGATCCGCCCCGGACGCACATTCGGCGAAATTTTCGGCGACAATACCCAGAGACAATATTCAGGGACAATCGGGACAGATTGATGTTTTTTCTACGTAGCGCCATGGCGGTTGGAGCCATTGTCATGATCTTGCCGGCCGCCAGCGATCAGGGTCCGGCGGCACCCTTCCAACTGATGAAAACGCTTGCCGCCTCGCGGGCAATTGCCGGTGATATCGGCGGCGTATGCGTCCGCAA
>CAXMRP010000107.1:0-10496 GCA_964196155.1 uncultured Polyangiaceae bacterium | reverse complement strand
CCCCATCTGTTTGATGTTCGCGCCGGCGATCTGCTTCTGGACCGAAGCCCCGCCTGGAATGCCGGCTACCTGTCCGGCCTGCTGATCGCGGCTGAGATTGTCAGCGAACTGAACCACTTGCCCGGAGGGCAGACATCCAGTCGATCCGGCCATCGCAACCTCGCCATCATAGCTGCCGGCGGCCTTGCCGATCGCTACAGGACTGCCTGCGATGCAATGGATATCACGACAAGACTGATCGACGGCAAGGATGCAACGCTTGCCGGACTGGGCGCTATTCACGCCCACCTGAACCAAACGCTGTGAGGAATGCATGACCAAATTTTCCATCGATGGGCATCGGCCCCTGATTGCCATTTTGCGCGGCATCCGGCCCGATGAAGCAACCGATATCGGTGCCGCGCTGGTCGCGGCGGGCATTACCCTGATCGAAGTACCGCTGAATTCGCCCGAACCCTTTCACAGCATTGCCCGATTGCAGGACGAACTCGGCGACCGGGCAAAAATTGGTGCGGGAACAGTGTTGACGACCGACAACGTCGACCGCCTCGTCGATGCCGGCGGCACATTCATGGTTTCGCCGAACATCAATCCGGCTGTTGTCGGCGCGGCAAAAACAGCAGGCCTTGGCGCCTTTCCCGGCGTGTTTACCGCTACCGAGTGCTTCGCCGCCATCGATGCCGGTGCCGACGGGCTGAAACTGTTTCCCGCCTCTAAGCTGGAACCGGACGGCATCAAGGCGTTGAAGGCTGTTTTGCCCGCCGATATGCCGGTTTACGGCGTAGGCGGCATTGATGCGGACAATATGCAGGCATACGCCCGCGCCGGATGCGCCGGATTTGGCCTCGGTTCCAACATCTATAAACCCGGCATCAGCGCCCGGAACGTCGCCGCTGCGGCCGAAAAACTGGTGCAGGTTTTTGACGCAATGAGCAGCTAGTTCAGACAGCGAGCCGATCAAAAACCGCCTTGTTCCTTCAATTGTGAAGTTTGAGGCAATTTTTTCTACCAAAAGGCAAATTACGCCGTTCCGTTTCTATGAGATTGAGCGTCACAACGCCAATATAGAAGGAGATTTCAACAAAGGGTCTCAGCGTGGCGCGAAAACTCGACATATTCCCCGCATTTGTGCGCGTCGCCGGCCGCCCGGTCGTGATCGTTGGCAATGGCGAGGAAGCCGTGGCCAAGGCCCGGCTGGTTGGCGAGACAGCCGCGCGCTTGATTGTGATCAGCGCCAACCCTTCGCCGACCCTGCGCGCCCTTGCCGAAAATGCGGGCAATTCTGGCGGATCGCTGGCCCTGATCGAACAGGAATTTGACGCCGCTAACCTCCCCGCCGGTTTCAACGATGCGGCGCTGGTCTTTGCCGCATCCGGCGACCGGGAGAGCGACCGCATTGTCGTCGCTGCCGCCCGTGCCGCCGGCATTCCGGTCAATGCCGTGGATAATCCCGACCTGTGCGATTTTCTGACCCCGGCACTGGTCAACCGCGCACCGGTCGCCATAGCGATATCAACCACCGGCGCCGGTCCGGTTCTGGCGCGCCAGATCCGCGAAAAGATCGAACAGGTATTGCCAGCTCGTGTCGGTGAACTGGCGGCGCTTGCCGCCGGTTTCCGGCAGACGGTTGAAAAGCTCGTGGCCGCCGGCAAGCCGCGCCGGGAACTGTGGCAGAAATTTTTCTCCGGCCCCGTCGCCGATGCGGTCTATGCCGGCAAGGAAAGCCTGGCCCGCAGCCGCGCCAACCGCCTGATAAACCACACGCCGGATCGCAATATAGGCATGGTCGCGCTGGTCGGCGCCGGCCCCGGCGCGACCGATCTGTTGACCCTGCGCGCCCAGCGCCTGCTTCAGGAAGCCGATGTCATTGTCCACGACCGGTTGGTGCCCGATGCGGTAATTGCCATGGGTCGGCGCGACGCCCGGCGCATCGATGTCGGCAAGTCGAAGGGCTTGCACTCAAAAAGCCAGTCTGAGATCAACGATATTCTGGTACGCGAGGCCGCCGCTGGTCACCATGTTGTTCGCCTGAAGGGCGGCGATCCGCTGGTGTTCGGGCGCGCCGGCGAGGAGATCGCGGCGCTGCGCAAGGCCGGCATTGCCTTCCAGATCGTCCCCGGCATCACCTCGGCTCTGGCCGCCGCCGCCGCCGCGGAAATTCCGCTGACCCTGCGCGGCACCGCATCCAGCCTGGTATTCACCACTGGCCACGACAAAGATTCAAACACCTTGCCTGACTGGGCTGATCTGGCTTTGTCCGGCGCCAGCGTCGCCGTCTACATGGCGCGCACCGTGGCTTCTTCGGTGTCGACACGGTTGATCGCCGCGGGGCTTGACCCGAAAACGCTGGTTGCGATCGTCGAAAATGCCAGCCGCGACGAGGCCCGCACATTTGCCGGCACAATAGGCGAATTATCCGCGTTGCCGGAAACAGACGAATTTAATCGCGCCGCCAGCAGCAATCCGGCGCTGATCCTCATCGGCCCGTCGGTCGCCCATGGCGCGCTGGCCGATGCCCTCACCCTCGCCCATTGGGCAGGCACCGACACTATCATCCAAATCCAGCGTTCGGCCAAAGACCGCACGCTGGCCGCGTAACCGGGAGAAAAACAATGCAGATCATATCAGCCAACAATCTTGTCGACGGCCTTGTCGTCTATCTGACCCCGGTCGGGTGGGTCAGCGATATCGCCCGCGCGCAACTGCTTGCCGACAGTGACGCGACGGCAGCCGGTCTTGCCCGCGCCGCCCGCGACGTCGATGCCAACATCGTCGTGGAACCCTACGAGATCGACATCACTGTTGAGGGCGGATCGCCAATTCCAGTGCGCTTTCGCGAACGCATCCGTGTGTCCGGTCCGACAACCGGCAGCACCCATCTGGCAAATGTGCCGGTGCCCGCTACCGCACACGCCGCCTGATCAGACAAACGCACGCAGGCACTGTATTCAAAAAACCCCGGCCACTTGAGCGGTCGGAGAACCGCTGAGTTGCCACTGAGATTTGTAACTGACCGTCGGGATCGCACCTTATGTACCGCTACGATGAATTTGACGCCGGCTTTGTCAGCGAGCGGGTGGACCAGTTTTCCGACCAGGTCCGCCGCCGTCTGGCCGGTGATCTGACCGAGGAACAGTTCAAGCCCTTGCGGCTGCAAAACGGCGTCTATCTGCAACTGCACGCCTATATGCTGCGGGTTGCCGTCCCTTATGGCACGCTGAGCGCCCGCCAGATGTGCAAACTCGCCCATATATCCAGGGTTTACGACAAGGGCTACGGCCACTTCACCACCCGCCAGAACATCCAGTACAACTGGCCGAAACTCGGCGATATTCCGGCGATCCTGGCCGAACTGGCCGAAGTCGAAATGCACGCCATCCAGACATCGGGCAATTGCATTCGCAATGTCACCGCTGACCATTTCTCCGGCGTTGCCGCCGACGAGATCGCCGATCCGCGTCCCTATGCCGAAATCCTGCGGCAATGGTCCTCGCTCCATCCTGAGTTCCTGTTCCTGCCGCGCAAATTCAAGATTGCCGTGACCGGCGCGCCCAACGACCGGGCAGCGATAAAGTTTCACGACATCGGCTATGAGGTGAAGCGCAATGAGGACGGCAAGCTTGGATTTGCCGTCTATATCGGCGGCGGTCAGGGCCGCACGCCGATGGTCGCCAAGCTGCTTCGCGATTTCCTGCCCGAAGACGATGTTCTGGCCTATTCCGAGGCCATCCTGCGCGTCTACAATCTGCACGGTCGCCGCGACAACAAATACAAGGCCCGGATAAAAATCCTCGTCCATGAGACCGGCATTGATACGCTGCGCCCCGAGATCGAAGCCGAGTTCGATCGCATCAGGGATGGCGTGCTCAAACTGCCGGCCGAGGAAATCCGCCGTATCGACTCCTATTTTGCACCGCCACCCTATCTCGATCGGGACAAGCAGAGCGCGGCGCTGGATGCTGCTCGCAAAAACGACGCCGGCCTCGACCGTTTTGTGGAAACCAACGTCGCCGAACACCGGGTGCCTGGCTATGGCATTGTAACCATTTCGCTGAAGCCAATTGGCGGCCCTCCGGGCGACGCCACCGCCGATCAAATGGACACCGTTGCCGATCTGGCCGAGCGTCATTCCGGTGGCGAAATCCGCGTCAGCCACGAGCAGAACCTTGTTCTGCCCAACGTGCCACTGGATGACATGGCAGCGCTGTACGCTGGATTGGCCACCGCCGGCCTTGCCAACGCCAATGCCGGTCTGGTGACCGATATCATCGCTTGTCCGGGGATGGATTACTGTGCGCTGGCCACGGCACGCTCGATCCCGATTGCCGAACGGGTGACCGAGCGGTTTGCCGACCCGGTTCGCCAGCGCGATATTGGTGATGTGAAGATCAAGATCTCAGGCTGCATCAACGCCTGCGGTCATCACCACGCCGGCCATATCGGCATTCTCGGTCTGGAGAAGAAGGGCCAGGAATTCTACCAGATCACGCTCGGCGGTACCGCCGATGAAACCGCCTCGGTCGGCGAGATCGTCGGTCGCGGATTCTCTACCGATGAGGTCGTCGATGCGGTGGAAACCATCGTCGACACCTATCTGGATCGCCGCGACGGCGCCGATGAAAATTTCCTCGCCGCTTATCGCCGCCTTGGCCCCGAGCCGTTCAAAACCGCGCTGTATGCCGATGCCTGAGGTCACCATCCCCCACGATCCGGGTGCTGCCAGCAGAAAACCGGCCGGCGAGGTCCAGAACAGCAATGTTGTTGTTTTGTCGTCGCGATTGGCCGAAGTGCGCGCCGCCGCCCTGCTTGCCGACGTGATAAAATCGGAATTCGCCGGACGGATCGCGCTGGTATCCAGTTTTGGTGCCGAATCGGCAGTCCTGCTGCATCTGATTTCGCAGATCGATACAGCAACGCCGGTAATCTTCATCGACACCGGTCGGTTGTTTGGCCAGACCGCGACCTATCGCGACACACTGGTCGCACGGCTCGGACTCACAAATATCCGCACGGCAACCCCTGATGCAACGCTGCTCGGCACAGAAGACCCGGACAAAACATTGTACCAGTCCGACCCGGATCGCTGCTGCGCTATCCGCAAGGTTGCACCGCTGACGGTCGCGCTGAACGAGTTCGATGCCTGGATCACCGGACGAAAGCGCTTTCATGGCGGCGACCGCAATGGCCTGCCAATGGTCGAGGCCGATGATAGTCGGGTCAAGATCAACCCCCTGTCGGACTGGAGTCGCAGCGACATCGACGCCTATATCCGGCGTCACGATCTGCCAACTCATCCGCTGGTCGCTGAGGGATATTCGTCCATTGGCTGCGAGCCCTGCACCAGCCCGACCGACCCCGGCGAAGGCGCCCGCGACGGCCGCTGGCGCGGCTCCGGCAAGACCGAGTGCGGCATTCATTTTGGTAGCGCCGGCCTTGTCCGCGCGGCAGCGGCACCGACGCTGAATAATGAGAACGGAAAAGCAGCATGAACAGTTCAGCGCAGATCCCGGTGTGGAAAGACGGCGCTTTGGTCGATGATCCCTGGCGCATGGCCAATCCTGATGCGGAAGATGCAGCGTTACAGGCGCAATCGACAATCGTACCGCTGGATCGGTTTGCTGAAAATCAGGAGGCGTTTTTGCGCGCCGGTCAGCAGATTGCAATTTATGTGCCCGGCGGCGGCGATATCGCACCGCTGGTACCGCATCTGGCAAGGATTGCGCTGATCGCGCTGGAATTTGCCAGCTTTGCCGATGGCCGCAACTATTCCACCGCCCGGTTGCTGCGAGAGAAGTACGACTTTTCCGGTGAGCTGCGCGCGGTTGGCGAAGTGCTCGCCGACCAGATACCCTTGATGCGTCGGTGCGGCATCAACGCCTATTCCATCTCCCACGCGCCGACGCTAAAAGCGTTGCAGGCCGGCGAACTGGTCGAGGTCCGCCGTCACTATCAGCCGGCGGATTCCACCGGCAGATCAAACGAAATTCCCGCCGGTACCCGGCCATGGGCCCGCCAGACAGTCACCCGCTGAATTTTTCCAGCTGAACGCGCCAACCAGGAATAGATCGGATATTTGCAATGAATGCCACAGCCCTGCGCGTTCCCGAAGACACGGCTGGACTCGATGAGGCCCTGAGCATTCATGTCATTGACCGCAACGGCGGTGAGCACCGGTTGCCGGCGCTTGCCGGTTGGCGGGTGATGGAGGTCATCCGCGACTGGGGTCTGGACATCAAGGCCGAGTGCGGCGGCGCCTGCGCCTGCGCCACCTGCCATGTCTATGTCGACCGCGATTGGTCTGCAAAGATGCCGACAGTAACCGACGAGGAAGAAAACCGCCTCGATCAAGCCTTTGCGGTGGAAGACGGCTCGCGATTGTCCTGCCAGTTGATCATGACCGAGGCGATGGATGGGCTGAAAGTAACTCTGGCTCCAGGTACCGGAAAATAGCCTGATGGTGCGTGTTGCCGGACCGCACACATCCAAAAAACAGCGCACGGCCGTTTGAACACTGTTTCACTCCCCGCCCATATGGAATAAAGCAATCCGGCAAATTGCCGACAATTTATTTGGCAGGCGGGCAAACCGCTGCCGGTGACGCCGGTAATCGGTGCGCCATCGTTGCAGGGAGCGTTTTTCTATGAGTGACCATGTATCTGCCGGCGGCCTGAAAGTCGCCCCGGTGCTGTTTGACTTCATCAATGACGAAGCCCTGCCCGGCACAGGGATCGAGGCCGACGCATTCTGGGCGGCATTCGGCGCCATCGTCGACGATCTGGCTCCGGAAAATCGCGCCCTGCTTGCCGCTCGCGATGTGCTTCAGGCCACAATCGACAGTTGGCACGACGACCACGCGGACAGCCCGACCGACCCTGCGGCCTACAAACGCTTTCTCACTGACATCGGTTATCTGCTCCCCGAAAGCGAGGCGTTTGCCATCGACCCGCACAATGTCGACGCGGAGATCGCCACGATCGCCGGCCCGCAGCTCGTTGTTCCGGTGATGAACGCCCGTTACGCGCTAAACGCCGCCAACGCCCGCTGGGGTAGCCTCTACGATGCGCTTTATGGCACCGATGCCATTGCCGACGATGGCGGCGCCCACGTGGTGCCGGGACAATATAATCCGATCCGCGGCGACCGGGTCATCGGCCGCGCCCGCGACATGCTGGACACCATGGCACCGCTGGCGGATGGCTCACACCGCGATGTCGTGGCCTACCGGATCGGCAATGGCGCTCTGGTGGCGTCCCTCACCCGCGATTCCCAATCTGGCCTTGCCGATCCCGCACAGTTCGTCGGCTATCGCGGTTCGGCCGCCGAGCCGGAAGGATTGCTCCTGTGCAAAAACGGCCTCCACGCCGAGATCGTCATCGACCGCGACCATGCGATCGGCCGAACCGACCCCGCCGGCGTCGCCGATGTAATCGTTGAAGCCGCCGTCACCACCATCATGGATTGCGAGGATTCCATCGCCGCCGTCGATGCCGAAGACAAGGTGATTGCCTACCGCAACTGGCTCGGCCTGATGAAGGGCGATCTCGCCACAACCTTCAACAAGGCCGGCCAGTCCGTGGAACGCCGGTTGAATCCGGACCGCGAATACTCCGCCGTCAACGGTGGATCAATCGCGCTGCACGGCCGCAGCCTGATGTTGGTGCGCAATGTCGGCCACCTGATGACCAACCCGGCGATCGTCGACAAAGAAGGCTTTGAAGTACCCGAAGGCATCATGGACGCCATGATGACCGTGGCTATCGCGCTGCATGATATTGGCCCGGGCGGCAACCATAAAAACAGCCGCGCCGGTTCGGTCTATGTCGTCAAACCGAAGATGCACGGGCCCGTCGAAGCTGCTTTTTCCGATACGATATTCGCCCGCGTTGAGGCCGCCCTCGGCCTTGCCGCCAATACTGTAAAAATCGGCATCATGGATGAGGAACGACGCACCACGATCAACCTCAAAGCCTGCATTGGCGCCGTCCGTGACCGCATCTGTTTCATCAACACCGGCTTTCTCGATCGCACCGGTGACGAGATCCACACTTCCATGCTGGCCGGCCCGATGATCCGCAAGGGCGACATGAAAATGGCGCCGTGGATTCAAGCCTATGAGGATTGGAATGTCGACATCGGTCTGGAATGTGGCTTTGCTGGCAAGGCCCAGATCGGCAAGGGCATGTGGGCGATGCCCGACCTGATGGCCGACATGATGGCGGCCAAGATCGCCCATCCGATGGCCGGCGCCAATACCGCCTGGGTGCCCTCGCCAACGGCGGCCATATTGCACGCGCTGCACTATCATCAGGTCAATGTTGCCGAGCGCCAGGCCGAACTGGCATCCCGCCCTCGCGCCAGCCTCGATGACATTCTGTCCGTACCGATTGCCGAGCGCCCCAATTGGCCCGACGGCGATATTCAGGCCGAACTCGATAACAATGCACAAGGAATTCTTGGCTATGTCGTGCGCTGGATCAATCAGGGGGTCGGCTGCTCCAAAGTGCCGGACATCAATGACGTCGGCCTGATGGAAGACCGTGCCACCTTGCGCATATCCTCCCAGCATATCGCCAACTGGCTCCATCACGGCGTCTGCTCATCCGGTCAGGTCATGGAAACCATGAAGCGCATGGCGGCGGTCGTTGACGCCCAGAATGCAGGCGACCCGGCTTATCAGCCGATGGCGTCCGATCTGGAGGAATCAATTGCCTTCAAGGCTGCCTGCGATCTGGTGTTCAAGGGTAAGGAACAGCCCAACGGCTATACCGAGCCAATCCTGCATGCCCGGCGCATTCAGGCCAAAGCGGCGCAATAATCGGCATGAATTCCGGCGCACTCAGACAAATAGCGCGGTTTTTTCGAATTTTGTGACGTCGATCAGACCTTGATCGGAAATCCGCAAAGCCGGGATAACCACCAACGCCAGCAGCGAGTGCTGCATATAGGCATTGTTGAGCGTGCAGCCGCACCGGGCCATCGCCTCCACCATGCCGGCGGCCTTGTCGGCGACAATCTCGGCCCGCTCATACGACATCAGCCCGGCAATCGGCAGTTCCACCAGCGCCAGTTCCTTGCCTTCGGAAATCACCACAATGCCACCGCCAACCTCGCCGAGCCGGTTGGCGGCCAGCGCCATATCCGCCTTGTCGGTGCCGACAACGATCATGTGGTGGCTGTCATGGGCAACAGTCGAGGCCATGGCGCACGGCTTGTTGTAGCCGAAACCGGAGACAAAACCGTTGGTGACATCGCCGGTGGCGCGGTGACGTTCCACCAGTGCGATCTGGCAGACATCCGCCGCCATATCCATCGCCACAAGCCCGTCCAAGACCGCAAGATCGGCCTCCAGCGCTTCCGTCGGCGCCTGATTTTCCACCACACCGATGACCCGCGCCCGAACTGTGCTGGCGCCTTCTGGCGCGGCGATATCGAAGTCGGTTGCCGTCAGCGGGCGTTTCAGATGAACCGTATCTTTCGCCGAAGCCGGGTAATCGGCGATCGGAATATCGATCGCCAGCACACCATCGGCAGCCATTTCCGTGCCTCTTGCATACACCGTGTCGATAACAAGCCCTGGCAGGTCCGAAACCAGCAGAAAATCGGCAATCCGCCCCGGTGTGATCGAACCCAGTTCCCGCTCCAGACCAAAATGCTGGGCGCTGTTGAGTGTCGCCATCTGGATTGCTGTAACCGGATCGAGCCCCTGCCCGATGGCGTGGCGCACCACCCGGTCCATATGGCCCTCATAAACCAGCGTGCCCGAATGGCTGTCGTCGGTGCACAGGATGAAATTGCGCGGATCGAGGCCACGTTCCGTCACCGCCTTGATCTGCTCGGCCACATCATACCAGGCCGAACCGAGCCGCAGCATCGCCCGCATCCCCTGCCGCACCCGGGCAATCGCATCCTCCATGCGTGTGCCTTCATGGTCGTCCGCCGGCCCCCCGGCCACATAGGCATGGAACGGCAGACCGAGATCAGGCGCGGCATAATGGCCGCCAATGGTCTTGCCCGCCGTCATCGCTGCCGCTATTTCGCCGGTCATCTTGGCGTCATTGGCCGCAACGCCGGGGAAATTCATCACCTCGCCCAGACCGATGATATTGGGCCAGGTCATCGCCTCGGCCACATCGGCGGGTCCAAGATCAGCGCCGGCAATCTCCAAACCCGGCGCCGAGGGCACGCAGCTTGGCATCTGCACATAGACATTGATTGGCATGCCGACCGCCTCGTCATGCATCAGCCGCACCCCGGCAAGGCCGAGCACATTGGCAATCTCGTGCGGATCGATAAACAGCGATGTCGTGCCGTGCGGAATGACAGCGCGTACAAATTCACTCACCGTCACCATGCCACTTTCCACGTGCAGATGCGCATCGCACAGGCCGGGCACCAGATAGCGCCCGCCCGCATCAACGACAATCGTGTCTGACCCGATCGTGTGATCCGCATTGGCCCCGCAATAGGCAAACCGGCCAGCCGAAATCGCCAGATCG
>CAXMRP010000106.1:0-5421 GCA_964196155.1 uncultured Polyangiaceae bacterium | reverse complement strand
CAGACGGCGCCACCCTTCATCCCGACGATTATCGGCGAAGGCGGCATGGATTGGCCGGCGGTGGGCGCCGGCACGACCTTGTTCCTGATCCCGATCTTCGTCTTCACCGTCCTGCTCAGAAAGCACCTCCTGCGCGGCATCACCTTTGGCGCGGTGCGCAAATGAACCAGGATCAGAACCACACAATTTCATCATGGCCAGCGTTGCTGCGTCGCGGCCCGATGGAGACGCTCGCAACGATAATCATCGCGCTTGGCGTGTTCATGCTGATGCAGCCCTTTTGGCTGACGCTCTACACATATTCACCGGCGACGACCCTGGCCGGCACCGTCATGTACATCATCGTGACGAAGTTCCCGAAATGACCGCGCATGGCTGAAATTCGCGTCGAAAAATTGCTGAAGATGTTCGGCGACTTCTCGGCTGTGCGGGAATCGTCGTTTGTGGTCCCCGATGGTTCGTTCTTCGTAATGCTTGGCCCCTCTGGCTGCGGCAAGACTACCACGCTGCGCATGATTGCGGGGCTCGAACTGCCGACATCGGGACGCATCCTGCTTGATGGCGAGGACATGGCGTTCAATCGCGCATCGGAGCGCGACATCGCCTTCGTGTTCCAGCTCTTTGCGCTTTATCCGCACATGAATGTGCGCGGCAACATTTCCTATCCGCTGAAATGCCAGGGTGTTGCGCGCCGGGAAATCAGGCAACGCGTAGAGGAGACCGCCCGACTCCTGCGCATTGAGCATCTTCTCAACCTGCCGGTGTCCGGTCTTGCCGGCGGCGATCGCCAGCGCGTGGCACTTGGGCGCGCCATTGTGCGACGGCCCAAGGCGTTCCTCATGGATGAGCCGCTGGGTACGCTCGATACCGAATTCCGCGACCTGATGTGTCAGGAATTGCGCAATCTCCACGACCGTATCGGCGCCACGACAATCTACGTTACCCACGATCAACTGGAAGCCATGTCGATGGCCGACCAGATTGCGGTCATGAACAAGGGCATCATTGAACAGATGGGGCCGCCGCAGGAGATCTATGATCTTCCGGCGTCGATGTTCGTGGCCGATTTTATCGGTTCGCCTTCGATGAATCTGCTGCCGTTCCGTGGTAGCCTCAAAAAGGGCGCGACGAAAATCGTCATGGATGGACAGACGATCGCCGTTCCGACGGTGCACGAGGCGCGCGCCGAAAGCGATCTCGTGCTTGGTGTCAGGCCGGAGTACATCGGATTATCGGATGCCTCCAGGTTGCGCGCCCAGGTACTGGGCAGCGAATATCTTGGCACCACGCAAATCGTCACGCTCGAAACTGGCCATGGTATAGTTCGCGCCCGGATACCCGCGGACCAACAGGTCCGGGTGGGCGAGACCGTGGGCCTCGCTCTTACCGGTGATCGGCTATCGCTCTTTGACAAGGAAAGCGGCCAGGCAGTTCCGACTGCACTGACGCAGGCGGGCGCCCATGGCTGATGTATCGCTCAAGGGAGTCACCAAGAAATTCGGCAACCTCACTGCCCTCAACGATGTGACAATCGATATCGCGGACGGTGAGTTCTTTGTCCTGCTGGGCCCAACCGGCGCAGGCAAGACAACGACGCTGAGGCTGGTTGCCGGGCTTGAGCGCCCCGATGAAGGGTCCGTCATCATAGGCAATTACGATATGACCCGCGTGGAACCTGCGGTCCGTGACGTTGCTTTCGTCTTCCAACACTATTCGCTCTACCCGAATTTGAGCGTTTACGACAATCTGGCGTTTCCATTGAGGGCTCCAGCACGCCGCGTGCCGGAACCGGAAATCCGCGAACGCATCGAAGCAATCGCCGGTATGCTGCACATCTCCGACAAGCTCGATAACCGCGCAACCCAGCTCTCTGGCGGAGAAATGCAGCGCGTAGCCATCGGCCGCGCCCTTGTCCGCCAACCGTCAATTTATCTGATGGACGAGCCGCTGTCGTCGCTGGACGCAAAGCTGCGGGCTGAACTTCGCATCGAACTGAAGCGCATTCAGGCAGATATCGACGCGACATTGCTCTATGTGACACATGACCAGATCGAGGCCATGACGATGGCGGACCGGATCGGTATTCTCGACAATGGACGCCTGATCCAGACCGGCAAGCCGCGCGAAATCTATACCGATCCCCGCAACATCTATGTAGCAACCCGGCTCGGCCAGCCAACCATCAATCTCGTGCCCGAGGGCCTGCTCGAGCTCGGTTCGGTTCCTGCCGGCACGAAAACCGTGGGCGTGCGCACAGAGCACGTTGAGATCAGGCGCGTCGCCAAGGACAAGGCGCAGGGCATAGTGAATTGGGTTGAGCATCTGGGCGACCAGAACCATCTCCACGTTTCAGTCGGCGATCATGCGCTTGTTACGCTTGCCGATCCGCAGAGCGACCTGAAGCGCGATGACCCGGTCAATGTCCAGGTAACCAAGCCGCTGTTCTTCGGTGCTGACGGGGAGCGTATGCGGTGAGGGTTATAGAAAAGACAACTTTGGAGACCGGGTTGCGGGCCGTTGCCGAAGCAGTGATCGCCAGCACAGACGAACTGACCGCACTCGATCAGGCGATCGGCGATGGCGATCACGGCCTTAACATGAAGCGCGGGTTTGATGCGGTGCTGGCCGAGCTTTCCAATATCTGCGAATTGCCGCTGCCCGATGCCTTGCAGAAGACTGGCATGGAACTCGTCATGAAGATCGGCGGTGCTTCCGGCCCGCTCTACGGGACGCTGTTCATGGCATTTGGCAAGGCGTTGCCGGAAAATCCGTCGCGCGACGAATTTGTATCCCAATTCTCTGCTGCAATTGATGCCGTCAAAGCGCGCGGCAAATCCGAGCAGGGCCAGAAGACCATGCTCGATGTGCTGATTCCCGTTTACGAGACGCTTGCCGCCGGCGGCGATTTGATGGCGGTCCGGGAAGCTGCCACGCAAGCGGCACAGGCGACAGTGCCGATGCTGGCGATGCGCGGGCGCGCTTCCTTCCTCGGCGAACGGTCGATCGGCCACATGGACCCGGGTGCCCGGTCATCTGAAATCATAATAATTGCAGTGGCGGACCAGATGGAGAGATTGGCATGAGCGCACGCGTCGGTATCGTTATTGTTTCCCATTCGCCCGATATTGCCCGTGGTACCGCCGATATGGTCCGGCAGATGGTGGGGGCCGAAGTGCCGCTCGCGCATTGCGGCGGCAATCCTGAGGGTGGCCTTGGGACCAGCGTTGAGAAGATCATGGCCGCCATTGATGAGGTCTGGTCCCAGGCAGGCGTCGCCGTTCTCGTCGATCTTGGCGGCGCCGAGACCAACAGCGAGATGGCCATCGAAATGTTGCCGGCGGACCGGAAGAGCAAGGTGGCCATCTGCAATGCGCCAATTGTCGAGGGTGCCGTGATGGCCGCTACAGAGTCTTGGGGCGGCGCGACCCTATCGGGAGTTCGCGCCACGGCTGAAGAACTATCGTCGGTGTGTTGAGGAATGACCATGCGCAAAACTCAAACATCGGTTCTGATGGCCCATGAAATCGGACTTCATGCGCGGCCATCGGTGAAGTTGACCAAGCTGGCCAAGGGTTTCTCGTCGGAGATCCAAATGGCGATGACCGCCGACGGCCCGTGGATCGATGCAAAGTCCATAGTGAAGGTGATGGCCGCCAAGGCGACGAAGGACACGGTCCTGCATTTCCGTGCCCATGGAGAAGACGCAGAAGCCGCCGTGCAGGCTCTGGCCAATTTGGTGGCTCAGGATTTCGATGAGGGCCACAAGAATGCCTCACACGGTTGAACTGCAAGGATATCCGACCTCGCCCGGGCTTGCGTGCGGCCCGCTGGTGAGCGTGGATGTGGTGGCCAAGGGGTCGCGCTCCTCCGGCTCGCCCGATGAGGAGAGCGAAGCCCTGCGAGCCGCGATCGATCGGGCGATTTCCGATCTGGCCGGGCTTGGCGAAAGGGTCAGCGAAGAAGACAGCGCCGACATCATAGCTTTTCAGATCGCCATGCTGGAGGACCCTGAGCTGTCTTATCCGGCATGGCAGGCCATTGATGCCGGCACACCGGCCGATGCTGCCTGGATGGCCGTCTTGGACACCCAGATTGCCGACTACGAAGGCAGCGATGACGATTATTTTCGCGCGCGGTCGGCGGACCTGCGCGACTTGCGTGACCGGGTGATCATGCACCTGACAGGGTCCAGTCTCGGCGCTATCGAAGCCGGCGCGGTTTTGGTTGGCGTGGACGTGACCCCGACGCGCTTCCTGGAGACCGACTGGAGTTATGGCGGCGGCATTCTGCTGACTGGAGGCAGCGCGTCCAGCCACGTCGCCATCCTTGCGCGCTCACGCGGCGTTCCCATGGTGATCGGCCTGGCCAATGGCAAGATCAGCGGTCACAGCGAAGCACTGGTTGATGGCGGCACCGGTCATGTTGTGCTTAGTCCGGATGAAGCGGCGCTCGCTCACTTCGAGGTCTTGCGCGTCGAGGCGCTCAGGTCCGCAATGTTCGAGGCCGGGTTTGCCGGACAGCCTGCAAGGACGCAGGATCGCAAGTCGATCGCCATCCTGATCAACATCGCCGCTCCGGACGAGCTCGATGCGATCGACGTGGACACTTGTGACGGAATAGGTCTTGTGCGCACCGAATTCCTGTTCCGCGATGGTGCCGCGCTGCCCGATGAAGATACGCAATATGCTGCATATTGCCGGCTGCTGAAGTGGGCGGGCGGCAAACCTGTGACGATCCGCACACTCGATGCTGGCGGCGACAAGCCCATTGCCGGGCTTACCGTGGATGGCGAGACAAACACATTCCTCGGTGTTCGTGGCATCAGGCTGTCCTTTGCGCGCGAAGAGGTGTTTCGCCAGCAACTCAGGGCGCTGGCGCGCGCTGCTGTGCACGGAAACCTGAAAATCATGTGGCCGATGATCACGGATCCGAGCGAACTGGATCGTTGTGCCCGATTGTTCGACGAGGAACTGGCCGCGTTAAAGGCGGCTGGTATTTCCTGTGCCAGGCCGCAACTGGGCATGATGGTCGAAGTCCCCGCACCGGCGATTTCGCCGAGTCTGTTCAAGGCGGCGGAGTTTTTTTCGATCGGTTCAAACGATCTGATCCAGTACATCGCTGCGGCGGCTCGTGACAACGCCGCGTTGGCGCCACTGGCCGATAGTGTGCTGCCGATCATCGAACAGCTGGTGGCGGAGCTTAGCGCCTATGGTCGCGCAAGCGGCATCGATGTGTCGATCTGCGGCGATCTTGCCAGCCAACCAGACCGCATTGCGGGCCTGCTTCGCGCCGGTCTGCGCTCGCTGTCGGTGTCGCCGACAGCCATCGGCCGGGTCAAGGCCGCCATTGCCGATATACGTCTTGGAGACTGACATAGCCAAGTCCGCAAAACCTGCCCAAAGCCAGGCCGAGGCCGTCGCC
>CAXMRP010000105.1:0-9593 GCA_964196155.1 uncultured Polyangiaceae bacterium | reverse complement strand
CAAATCGGCTGGATCAGCCCAGCGATTTCTCTCCACCCACGCTGCGATCTACAATGTCTTCAACGTCCAACGCCATCTGATTTCCCGAAGAACATTACGCCAGTTTCGCAGCGAGACAATGAGCGTCTGGCAGACCGTGACGGCCGCGGCGTGACCTAAACTTCCACGCCAGACTTACGCGGCTGCGGTTCGATAACGTGACAGCATCTACAGAAGTTCGCATCAGTCCATTCCTCAGTTCACAATCATTTTAATTCAGACCGCACTCTCACCAACCCTACCACCTTCAAGAAATCCCGCGCTGCGGCACTTGCAAAATGGCGCCGGCTTCTTGCTGCATAATTACCGTTGCCTCGAGTTATTTGAACCCGGAATTTTACTCTGACAGAGCTGATTTGGGAATCCCTATTGATTCAAACTTCAACGCCGCTGGTATTATCCATTCATCGATTGGATTATCGTCAGAGCCGACAATACAGAATGCGCCCATGATCGCCACGAAAACAGTAGAAATCAGTCCGCCCTTACCGAAAGTACGGCCGCGTTGGGTGAGCAGGTTCACCGTGAAAAGCTGAAGCAAGAAGGTTTTCCCCCTACGATCAATTGACCGATATCAAATACAGCGTTACCATCGCCCGATAATCCAGACTGATAAATTTGTTGGTTTGCTGGATTTTTCTCGCGATGGCTCCCATTCGCTCATTCCTTGCTTTTGTCATACTGGCACTTCTGTCGGGCAATCTTTTGGCTGCGCCGAGCGATCTGTTGCAGGGTTTCACCCAGGAAATCGCACCGCATGAACTCAATCCGCAGGCCGATACCTATGGCCCGCTGCGCCAGGATATCCCTGTTATTGAACTGAGGTCGGGATTGGAGCGCGTCGGATGGGTCTTTCTGACATCGGACTTTGTTTCGACGACCGGTTATTCCGGTAAACCGATCCATACACTGGTCGCCATCAACGACGATGCCATCGTCACCGGTGTGCGGCTGGTCGAACATTCCGAGCCGATCGTGCTGATCGGCATCCCGGAATCGAAAATCAGGGCGGTGACCGCAGCCTATGCCGGGCTGGACCTCACTTTGGAGGCAGTAAAACAGGGTTCCGGCCACGATCTTGATATCGTTTCCGGCGCTACTGTCACGATCATCATCATTGACGATTCCATTGTTCGCGCCGGTCTGAAGGTCGCCCGGTTTCTGGAACTGGGCGGCCTTGCGCGCCCGCAAACAAGCAACACTACACTGGATATCGATCCGTCCGTGTCGGCTCCCGACAACTGGAAGGCGCTGATCGAGGAAGAATCGATCGGCCAGCTGTCGCTGGATATCGGCCAGATCAACGAGGCGTTTGGCGCCGCCGGCGATGCCAAGGCTGCAGCGCGGCCGGAGAGTGGTAAACCCTCGGACCTTTTTATTGATCTCAAGGCGGCGCTGGTCAGCGTGCCGGCAATCGGCCGGGCGCTGATGGGGGATATCGAATTTGAGAGCCTCGCCGCAAGACTTTTGCCTGGCGAGCATGCGATCCTGGTCATGGGCCGGGGCCGCTACTCGTTCAAGGGATCGGGCTATGTCCGGGGCGGCCTGTTTGACCGGATTCAGCTGATCCAGGGCGACAGTGGCGCCCGATTTTCCGACAAGGATCACTGGCGACTGGGCAATCTGGCGGCCCGCGGCGCGCCGTCCTTTCCCGAACTGGACATCTTCAGGATTCCAGCCATCACCGGGTTCAATCCGACGATGGCGTGGCGGCTGCAACTGTTGGCCCAGCGCGCCATCGGACCGGTCAAGAAATCCTTTTTGACATTCGATCTCAATTACCGCCTGCCGGACCGATATGTGCACGAAGTTGGCGCGCCGGTGGCCCAGACAACCCGGGACAGTGCCCAGGAGCAGACCGAGGCCGAAGCGAAAACGGCGCTGTGGCAACGGATCTGGCGCGATCGGCGGTTGGAGATTGCCGGCACCGCAGCCATGCTCGGCATCCTCACCCTGGTGTTTTTCTTCCAGCAATTCATCACCCGATCCGAGCGGGTCGTGTTCTGGTTCCGCATCGGATTTTTGACCACAACGCTGGTGTTTTTGGGCTGGTACGCCAATGCGCAGCTGTCGATCGTCAATCTCATGGCGCTTGCCGGATCGCTGCGATCGGGATTCAGCTGGGATGCCTTTCTGCTCGATCCGCTGGTGTTCATCCTGTGGTTTTCGGTGGCTGCCTCGCTCATTTTTTGGGGGCGTGGCGTCTATTGCGGCTGGATGTGCCCCTTCGGCGCCCTGCAGGAACTCACCAACCGGATCGCCAAATTCTTCCGTATTCCCCAATGGCAATTGCCGTGGGGGCTGCACGAACGGCTGTGGCCGATCAAATATATTCTATTCCTCGGCCTGTTCGGTGTTTCGCTGGCGTCCTTACCGCTGGCCGAAACCTACGCGGAAGTGGAGCCCTTCAAGACCGCGATTATCTTGAAGTTCAACCGGTCCTGGCCGTTCCTGGCCTATGTGGGGGTACTTCTGGGCGCCGGGCTGTTCGTCGAACGCTTTTTTTGCCGCTACCTGTGCCCGCTTGGCGCGGCGCTCGCCATTCCGGCCCGCATCAGAACCTTCGACTGGCTGAAGCGCTACAGGGAATGCGGCACATCCTGCCAGCGATGCGCCAACGAATGCATGGTGCAGGCGATACACCCCACCGGCGAAATCAATCCCAACGAGTGCCTGTACTGCCTGCATTGCCAGGTTCTCTACCAGCACAAACAGAAATGCCCGGTCTGCATCAAGGTCTGGAAGCGGCGCGAGCCGTATCTGCGGCAGATGGCGGCGGAGAAAGCGAAACGCGAGCCCGCGTCGAACTGAATTGTTCCTGAATAGAATTGGAAAAGGAGAATGTCATGACAAAGAAAACAGAGAAAGACGAACGGAGCGTCGGCCCACTGCCGGTGACAAGGCGGGGAATGCTAGGCGGCACGGCGACCACGGCACTGGTTGCCGGGGCGGCCGCCGTTGGCGGTGGTGCGGTCCTCGTTGGATCGGGTGCGAACAGCCCGGCCGCAGCGCAATCTGCCAACGGGCATCACGTGCTCGCACCAGGCGAACTGGACGAATATTACGGTTTCTGGTCGTCCGGTCAGGCCGGCGAAGTGCGGATCATCGGTGTTCCCTCGATGCGCGAACTGATGCGTGTCCCGGTGTTCAACCGGTGCAGCGCGACCGGCTGGGGCAGCACCAATGAAAGCCTCAAGGTGCTGACTGAAGGCCTGTTGCCGGAGACCAAGGAATTCCTGGCCGAACGGGGCATGAAGACCTACGACAATGGTGACCTTCATCACCCCCACATGTCCTTCACCGACGGGACCTATGATGGTCGCTATTTGTTCATGAACGACAAGGCGAATACGCGGGTTGCCCGCATTCGCTGCGATGTCATGAAATGCGACAAGATCATCGAAATCCCCAATGCCAGCGACATTCACGGCTTGCGTCCGCAAAAATTCCCCAGAACCGGGTATGTTTTTGCCAATGGCGAACACCGAGTCCCGCTGCCCAACGATGGCATTATCCTCGATGATCCGGAAAAATATGTCGCGATCTTCTCGGCCATCGATGGCGATACGATGGAGGTCGCCTGGCAGGTGGTCGTCGATGGCAATCTCGACAATTGCGATGCTGATTATCAGGGCAAATACGCGATTTCGACCTGCTACAATTCCGAGGAAGGCGTGACGCTTGCCGACATGACGTCCAACGAAACCGACTGGGCGGTCGTCTTCAACATCGCGCGGATCGAACAGGGCGTCAAAGACGGCGACTTTGAGGAACACAATGGTGTACCGGTTCTGGATGGGCGGCACGGGTCCAAATACACTTTCTATGTGCCCGTTCCCAACAGCCCGCACGGGTGCAACACGGCACCGGACGGCAATCATATCGTCATCAATGGCAAGCTGTCGCCAACCGCCACCGTGCTCGATGTGCGCAAATTTGATGCGGTCTTTGACGGCGCTGATCCGCGCTCTTGTGTGGTCGCCGAACCGGAACTGGGCCTTGGCCCGCTCCACACTGCGTTCGATGGCGATGGTAATTGCTACACGACTTTGTTCCTCGACAGCCAGATGGCAAAATGGAACCTTGATCTGGCGATCCGGCAGTTTGCCGGAGAGGATGTCGACCCGATCCTGGCCAAGACCGATGTTCACTATCAGCCCGGACACAATCACACCTCCATGGGCGAGACCAAAGAGGCGGATGGTAAGTGGCTGATTTCGCTGAACAAGTTCTCCAAGGACCGGTTTATCAATGTCGGGCCGCTGAAGCCGGAGAACGAACAGCTGATCGATATCACGCTCGACCAGCCGGTGGTTGTTCATGACGGTCCGACCTTTGCCGAGCCCCATGACTGCATCCTCGTTCACACTTCAAAGGTCAATCCGCTGTCGATCTGGGAGCGCGGCGACCCGATGTGGGAAGAGGCGCAAAAGCAGGCCGATCTGGATGGCGTTGATCTGGAAGGCGATGACATCGTCATCCGCGACGGCAACAAGGTGCGCGTCTACATGACCTCGACCGCCCCGGTCTTCGGGCTTGAACAGTTCTCGGTCAAACAGGGCGATGAAGTCACGGTCTATGTCACCAACATTGACGATGTTGATGACCTGACTCACGGCTTTACGCTGGGCAATCACGGCATCGCTTTTGAAATCGGGGCTCAGGCGACCGCCTCGGCGACATTCATTGCCAGCCGGCCGGGCGTTCACTGGTACTACTGCCAGTGGTTCTGTCATGCGTTGCACATGGAAATGCGCGGCCGGATGTTCGTTGAGCCCCGGGCAAGCTGACCGGTACTGAACGATGACCTGGCATCCCCGCCTCTTACGCGTTCTGGCCGCACTGATCCTCGGTGCGGCTAGTCAGGGCGTGGATGCGGCGGACATCCCCGTCTCGACAACAACATCGCTCGGCACCGCATTGATACTCGCGGCGCCGGGCGACCGGCTGCTACTGGAAGCTGGAACCCATCGCGGACCGGTTTTTCTCACCAAATCAATCAGTCTCATTGGCCATCCGGGCGCAGCGATTGCCGGCAATGATACCGGCACTGTGATCACCGTGCAGGCAAACAATGTAACTGTTTCCGGCCTTGAAATTTCCGGTTCCGGTTCGTCCCACCAGGACCTGGATTCCGGCGTCAAGATTACAAAAGGCGTCGCCGGCGCTGTCATTTCTAACAACAGGATTGTCGGCAACCTTTATGGCGTCGACGTGCATGGCGGCATCGACACTCAAGTGCGCGGCAACACCATTATCGGCCGGACCGACCACCGCATGAATGCGCGCGGCAATGGCGTTTATGTATGGAACGCGCCAGGGACGGTCGTTGCCGGCAACATCATCCGGCAGGGCCGCGACGGCATTTTCGTCAATACCAGCCGCGACAACCGTTTCATCGACAACCAGATCTCCGATCTGCGCTTTGCGATCCACTATATGTACACCCATGACAGTGTGATCGCCGGCAACCGGTCGTTGGGAAATCACGCCGGGTATGCGCTGATGAATTCGCGCGATCTGGTGGTGGAAAACAATGTTTCCGAAGGCGATCGCGACCACGGCATCATGCTCAACTATGTCAACAACACGCTGCTGAAAAGCAATCTGGTGGTGCGCGGCAGCAAGAAATGCCTGTTCATGTACAACGCCAACAAGAACGAACTTGTCGGCAATATTTTCTCTCACTGCCCGATCGGTATCCATTTTACTGCCGGCTCGGAGCGCAATTTGTTGTCGGGCAACGGCTTTATCGGCAACCGGACACAGGTGAAATATGTCGGCTCGCGCTGGCTGGAATGGAGCTCGGCTGAGCGGGGCAATTACTGGAGCGATCACACGGCTTTTGATCTGAACGGCGATGATCTGGCCGACATGCCCTACCGGCCGAACGATCTGGTCGATCACATCTTGTGGACGCAACCTTCGGCGCGGCTTTTGCTGGGCAGTCCGGCGATCCAGCTCCTGCGCTGGGTGCAGTCAAAATTTCCCTCGCTGCTGCCCGGCGGTGTTATCGACAGCCGGCCGATGATGAAACCGCCACTTGCGGTCCGGCAGATGGTGGAGATCGGCCAATGAGTAAACCGGCAATCGAAATCCGCGCGCTTTGCAAACAGTTCGGCGCGCTCACGGCTCTCGACAGCGTCGATCTGTCGATTGCGCCGGGCGAGCGCATCGCCTTGTTGGGCCATAACGGCGCCGGCAAGACCACGTTGATCAAAGCCATTTTGGGCCTTCTCAAATCGACATCGGGCCATATTTCGGTGCTGGGCGGGCTGCCGGGCTCCATGGCGGTCCGCCGGCAATGCGCCTTCCTGCCGGAAAACCTTGCCTTTCACAAATCGCTGACCGGACGGGAGCAACTGAAGTTGTTTTGCCGGCTGAAGGGCGCTGGCACTGGCGCTGTTCCGGCCCTTTTGGACCGGGTTGGCCTGTTGGAAGCGCAGGGCCGCCGCATCGTCACCTATTCCAAGGGCATGCGTCAGCGGCTCGGCCTGGCGCAGCTTTTGATCGGATCCCCCAAGGTGGTAATCCTTGATGAACCGACCAGCGGTCTTGACCCGGTGTCGCGCGACAGCTTTTACGAGATCACCTCCGAATTGGCCGAACAGGGCGCGGCAATCTTGTTGTCCTCCCATGTTCTGACGGAACTGGAAGCGCGGACCGACCGGATTGTCATTCTTCGCAATGGATCGGTTGTCGCCGACGGGCGGCTTTCGCACCTTAGAGCCGATGCCGGTCTGCCGATCCGGGTTCATGTGGAAGCGCGGCCCGGACAGGGCGATATGCTGGCAGCGCGGTTTGGCGGGACACGGATCAACGGTCACACGGTCAAGATACTGGTGCCGCCGGAAGAAAAAGTCGCCCGGCTTGGCGAAATCACTGGGCTGGCCAATGCGATCGCCGATATCGATCTGCTACCGCCGAGCCTTGAAGACCTTTACCGCTATTACAGCGACCCACGCACCGGCCAGAATGAGAACAGCCAATGATTTCCCGCATCCTTGCTCTCATGGGCACTGAAATCCGCGTCCTGTTGCGCAACCGCTGGGTGGCGACGTCGATCGTGCTGATGACTGCCTTCAGCCTGCTTTTGGCTTCCTCGGGATCAGCGCCGATGGGGTCAACCCGTATCGACCTGTTGACGGTGACCGCCTCCAGCCTGACGACGCTGGCGGTCTATCTCATCCCGCTCATTGCCCTCTTGATGTCCTATGATTCCATCGCCGGCGAATCCGACCGGGGCACCTTGCCGCTGCTGTTCACCTATCCGGTGGCCCGGCACGAAATCCTGTTCGGCAAATTTGCTGCCCAGCTTGTGGTGCTGTTTGTCGCCACTGTTATCGGCTTTGGCGCCGCCGCGCTGGCGATCTGGTTCACCGCCGGGGTCACAGGCGCGGGGCTGGTTCACTTTGGCCGACTGATCGCGACATCGGTGCTGCTTGGCGGGGTTTTCCTTGGAATCGGCAATTTGATCAGCGCCTGCTGCAAACAGGCCGGAACCGCCGCCGCGCTTGTCGTTACCGTGTGGATATTGGCGGTGGTCATGCTGGATGTGGCGCTGCTGTCGGCGCTGGTCGCCGATGATGGTGGCGTCTTCACTAAAACCATATTCCCGTGGCTTTTGGTGGCGAGCCCGACCGATGCCTTCCGTCTCTACAACATCACCGCGATCGAAGCCGGATTTCCGGCCGGCGGATTGACCAGCGCCGTCCAGACCCTTGCACTGCCCGGCCTGCTGCCGCTGATTTCGCTGTTTTTGTGGCCGGTTATCGTGCTTGCCGCCGCCGGGGCCGCCCTGAGGAGAATACAACCATGAAGCTATTTATTGCATCCTTGGCGGTGCTTTTTGTCCTTGGTGGCTGCGGCGAACCCGAAATGGCGGTCACACCAGTGGCGATTTCGCTGAACGACGATGCCACCGGTCATTATTGCGGCATGAGCGTTGTCGTTCATGCTGGCCCGAAGGCGCAAATTCACCTTGCCGGGCGCGTGCAACCCCTGTGGTTTACCCAGGTTCGCGATGCCTTTGCCTATGACCGGATGCCCGAGGAGAGCGCCGATGTGGCGGTCATCTATGTCAGCGATATCGGTGCGGCCGGTGCGACATGGGACGATCCGGGACGGGACAACTGGATCAAGGCGGAGGACGCGTTTTTCGTCCATGGCAGCGCCTTGCGCGGCGGTATGGGTGCGCCGGAACTTGTGCCGTTTTCTACCCGTGATGCGGCGCAGCGGTTTGCCGCAAACAATGGTGGCTCGATAATAATCTATGCCGAAATCGACGACACGATGGTGCTCGCCCCAGTCGATGTGGAACTCGGTGGCGATGCGCGTTCTGATGACGGTCAACACATGCACCAAACAGACGGGAGTTAAAGATGGCCGACCTGTCGCGCCGGCGGTTCATCGCCATCACCGCGTCCGCCGCCCTTGTTGGCCCGAGCACCGGGCTTGCCAGTGTCGGCCCGCCGCGCGCGGCGTGGAAGGGGACGGCACTTGGTGCCCGAGCCGCCATCTGGTTCGATGGGGTTTCCCCGCGCCACAGCGCGCGCCTTGTGATCGCGGTTCGGCGGGAGATTGATCGCCTGGAAGATCTGTTCAGTCTTTACCGCGCCGATAGCGCCCTCTCACGGCTGAATACAACGGGACGTCTGACCCGACCTGATCCGGATTTCCTGGCGATCCTGACCCTCGCCCGGTCGGTTCACGCGGCAACTGGTGGCGCATTCGATCCAACCGTTCAGCCGACCTGGGCAGCGCTTGCAGAACATCATGCCGACAGCCGAAACGGTGCCGACGCCAGCATGGCAAATCCTGGCCCGGCTTTGGGAAATTTCACAGATCTGCGTTTCGACACAAAAATCATCGCGTTCGCCCGGCCCAGTATGGCGCTGACACTCAACGGTATCGCGCAAGGGTTTATCACCGACAAGATTGCCGACCTGTTGCGGCGGGCGGGCCTCACCAATGTACTGGTGCACGCGGGCGAATATCGCGCGCTCGGCGGTCTTGAAAGAGACCGCGGCGACGCCGCCGGGTGGCCGGTGACCATCGCCGCTGATGCTGGCTTACGGCGGGCGGGCACCATCGCCTATCTCGACAATATGGCGCTGGCGACATCGGACCCTGTCGGCACGACGTTTGATTCGCAAGGCCGGGTCAGTCACATCATTGATCCGCGCACTGGTAACCCGACGCAATCGCGCGCAAGCATCACCGTAACATCGCCCCTTGCGGCGATAGCGGACGGGCTTTCGACCGGCTTTTGCCTGATGAGGCAATCGCAAATCAAGCAGGCGCTGGCGCATTATTCGGGAACCGCGCTGGTGTAGTTCGCGCGGGTGCTGTCAGACTGAGCTGCTACCCCTTCTTGGACCACCCGGCTGGAGATTTTCCGGGGGGAGGGTCACTTGTCCGGCGTCAGCGCTCATGGAACAGACTGAGGTATTTTCATAAGGGAGTGTTTTGGCTCATCGTCACGGATCAGGAGTGAACGATGAGACAGAGATCAAAACGGCATCAGGATGCCGCAGAGCGCACGATGAAAGATA
>CAXMRP010000104.1:0-4099 GCA_964196155.1 uncultured Polyangiaceae bacterium | reverse complement strand
AATCCTCGCGCATGCCCTTATCCTTCAGCGTATCGATAACGACCTTCATGTAGGGCATGGTTGTCGTCAACAGCGCAGACATGCCGACAATGTCCGGCTGATGCTCTTCAATTGCGGCGAGAAAATCCTCAACCGAATTGTTTATGCCCAGATTGATGACCTCGAATCCGGCGCCCTCCATCATCATGCTGACAAGGTTCTTGCCGATGTCGTGAATGTCGCCCTTGACGGTGCCGATGACCATCTTGCCCAGCTTCGGCGCACCGGTTTCGACCAGCAGCGGTCGCAGGATCGCCATCCCGCCCTTCATCGCATTGGCCGATAACAGCACCTCCGGCACGAACAGGATGCCATCGCGAAAATCCTCGCCGACAACCCGCATGCCTTCCACCAGCGCCTTGGTAAGGGCGTCGTATGGCTCCCAGCCGCGTTCGATGAGAATGTTCGTGCCTTCCTCGATCTCCTCTCTCAGGCCATCGTAAAGGTCGTCATGCATCTGCGCGACGAGGTCATCGTCGGAGAGTTCGGAAAGGACGATATCGTCGTCGGCCATAGCGATGCTCTTAAAAATATGCCGCACAATCCGGCGGCTCTCACTGCTAATATAGTCTCCAATTCCTCATGGAAACCTTACCTGGAAACGACGCCGGTTCTTCGTTTCTGCGACAATCCCTTCGGCTGGCCGGTCATTCGGTACTGTTCAGCCGGCGGCATGGCTTGCCGTTTGTGGACGATCTGCCGAAAGTATAGGTTTTTAACGTGACGTGAAACGGTCGACGAAACAGCCGCCAAGGCAGAAAATCAGGGCCTGATCATGCCGGATACCGACACCGAGACCGCAGGCGAGGGCCGTCAGGGCAGGCGGCGCAGTGGCGGCGCCGATGCGCGGCGTGCCCGCCGTCAAAGCGGGCTGGTGACGCAGTTGACCTATATCACCCGCAAGCTGGAGCCCTTTGGCGTTCTAGACGAGGATGGCCTGGCGCTGATTGAGGCCAATGCCGACACGGTTCTGGAAGAGATCGGCATCGAATTCCGCGAGGACGCCGAAGCGTTGGCGCTGTGGAAGGACGCCGGCGCCGATGTCCGCGGCGAACGGGTGCATTTCCCCAAGGGCCTTTGCCGGTCGCTGCTCAAGACCGCGCCTGAAGTCTTTACCCAGCATGCCCGCAACCCGGACCGGTCGGTCCAGATCGGCGGCAAGGCGACAGTGTTCGCGCCGGTCTACGGCCCGCCCTTTGTGCGCGACCGCGATGGCGGCCGCCGCTATGGCACGATCGAGGATTTCCGCAATTTTGTAAAACTCGCTTACATGGCGCCGGCCATGCATCATTCCGGCGGCACCGTTTGCGAACCGGTCGATATTCCGGTCAACAAACGCCATCTGGACATGGTCTACAGCCATATCCGCTATTCCGACAAACCGTTCATGGGCTCCGTCACGCATCCGCTGCGGGCGGAGGATTCCCTTGCCATGGCCAAGCTCGTCTTTGGCGATGCGTTCGTCGATGAAAACTGCGTCCTGATCAATCTGATCAACGCCAATTCACCAATGGTGTTCGACGCCACCATGCTCGGGGCGCTGAAGGTCTATGCCCGGGCCGGACAGGCATGCGTCGTCTCACCGTTCATTCTGGCCGGCGCCATGTCGCCGGTCACGGTCGCCGGCACACTGACGCAAATTCTGGCCGAAGTCCTTGCCGGCGCCGCCTTCACCCAGCTCTGCCGGCCCGGAGCGCCTGTCCTTTTTGGCACATTCGCGTCGTCGATCTCCATGCAATCCGGGGCGCCGACCTTCGGCACGCCGGAACCGGCGCTGGTTCTTTATGGCGCGGCCCAACTTGCCCGGCGCCTGCGCATTCCGTTCCGCTCGGGCGGTTCGCTGTGCGGCGCCAAGGTCCCGGATGCCCAGGCCGCCTATGAAAGCGCCAATACGCTGATCCCGACGCTGATGGCCGGCGTTAATTTCGTTCTCCACGCCGCCGGCTGGCTAGAGGGCGGGCTGTCCTCGTCCTACGAGAAATTCGTCATGGACTGCGATCAGCTGGCGATAATGCAGCGTTTTGCCGACGGCGTCGATCTATCGGAGAACGGCCAGGCGATGGACGCCATCGGCGAAGTCGGTCCCGGCAGCCATTATCTCGGCTGCGCCCATACGCAGGCCAATTTCGAGACGGCTTTCTACCGCTCCACGATCGCCGACAACAATTCGTTTGAGCAGTGGCTGGCGGAAGGGTCCAGATCAGCCGAAGAGCGCGCCAACACGCTCTATAAGAAATGGCTGACCGACTATGAGGCGCCACCGCTCGATGAAGGTATCGACGAAGCTTTGCAGGACCTCATCGGCCAGAAAAAGGCGTCGCTGCCCGACTCGGCAACGTGAATACCGGTCTTTTCACGAGATTGATCGCGGTCTTGGCACAACACGGTCTGATCATCCGTGGCGCCTTCCGGCCGACCACCGCCGACCTGGCGGGAACCAGTCTGCAAATCGACGCCGTTTCAAAGCTCGTTCTGATCGGCAATGCCGGTGCGGCCATGTGGCGGGCCTTCGAGCCGCTCATCGAAAACAATCCGAATCCGCTTGACCGCTGGACCCGTCGCATTGTCGATCCGGTTGCGGATCAGGTACGGGCGCGGGCGGTTTATCCGTTTGACGATCCGCCGCCGCCCATCCAGCGCTGGGCAATGCGGGCCGAGCGGCTGCGGCCTTCGCCATTGGGCATTCTCATTCACCCGCAATATGGCCTGTGGCACGCCTATCGCGCCGTGCTGGTCTTTAATGACGACGTTGATTCAGAATATGAGGCACTTGAATCGATACGTGAAGAGACGCCAGCGCATCCGTGTGACTCGTGCACCGAAAAACCATGTCTAACGGCCTGTCCCGTCGATGCTTTTTCAACCGCGGGCTATGATGTCCCCGCCTGCGCGGAATATCTTGCGGGCATCGAAGGCGGGTCGTGCCTCAGCGCCGGCTGCCAGGCGCGCGATGCCTGCCCGGTGGGACGGGATTGGCGATATGACGACGCGCAGATCGCCTTCCACATGGCGGCGTTTGCACGGGCGGTCACAGTGGATACGTCTGCGCGATAAGACAGACTTGTGGCGTGCAAAAGCGCGGGATATCCGGCCGCCACGTCCCGAATGATTAAACGGCCCAGTCAGGCGACTTTGGTTTGAAAATTATCGGCGATCATGTCCTGCATATCTGACACCGCATGTACCTGACGATCGGCAAGCCATTCTTCCACGTCGTCCATGAGCATCGGCACGGCGTATAAAAAGCCCTGCATCTGGTCGCAGCCCAGTTCTTTCAGACACTGAGCCTGTTCCTCGGTTTCAACGCCTTCGGCAACGGTTATGCAATTCAGGCCGGAGGCAAGATCGATAATTGAATCCACAATCACGCGCATCCGGTCTTCCGTCGTAATCCTTACAATGAACGACATGTCGATTTTCAGAACGTCGAAAGGCAAAAAGGCAATGCGCGAAAGATTGGAATAGCCTTTTCCGAAATCGTCGATTGCGACCCGGACGCCAATATCTCGGATTTTTTGGATTGATCTCTTGGCACGGTCGAGATCTCTGAGCACAGCCGCTTCGGTCACTTCGATTTCAAGCAAAGATGGTTCGATCCCGATCTCATTGACAATTTCAACCACCCGGTCCGCAAACGCACTGTTGGCAAAGTGTTTGGCTGAGATGTTGACGGAGATCGGAATTGACCGACCTTTCCTGGTCAGATCAAGAATCTGGTTGGCGGCGTTTTTCAGCACCCATTCGCCGACTTCGATGATCAAATCGGACGTCTCGATAAACGGCACGAACGAACCGGAAAGCAGTAGTCCGCGTTCGGGATGCTGCCACCGGATCAGGGCTTCAGGCCAGTGACCCTGCCGTCCTTGCAGGAAATTTTTGGCTGATAATAAAGCGCGATTTCGTCGCTATGCAGCGCGCTCCGGATTTCCCGTCCGATCTGATGCTCCTCGATCGCCGTCGCGTCGGAAAACTGGTCGAAAAGACAGACGGTGTTTTTCCCCGACCGTTTCGCCCGGTACATGGCGGCATCGGCCTGACTCAGGATTCGCTTGTAACAGTC
>CAXMRP010000103.1:0-5863 GCA_964196155.1 uncultured Polyangiaceae bacterium | reverse complement strand
GCCATTGTCTGCGCCAGGGATGGCCAGATCGTCTGGCAGGATGCCGACACCGCGCGCCTGACCATGCGCGACCTGACACCGCAATCGATCGGCCGCTATCTGGCGGCTGCCGGCGAGGTGGCCCTGTCCAGCGTTGGCGCCTATCAGGTCGAGGGGTGCGGCATCGGGCTGTTTGCCGCCATCGACGGCAGTCATTTTACCATCCTCGGCGTGCCGATCCTGCCGCTTCTGGCTTTCCTGCGCGACAAGGAATTGATCGACACATGAGCGCTGATCCAAAAGCCTGTGTCGTCGGCTGGCCGATCGCCCATTCCAGATCGCCGCTCATCCACGGCCACTGGCTGAAGACCTATGATCTTGCCGGCGCCTATGTCCTTCATCCGCTGGACGAGGCATCGGCGGAAGGCTTTTTCAAAGACCTCGGCAATCCGGCATCCGTCGCCGGCTCCTATATCGGTTGCAACGTCACGCTGCCCCACAAGCAGTGTGCCTGGCGCTGCCTGGCCCGGCCAACACATATCGCCGACCAGCTGCGGGCGGCCAATACTTTATGGTTGGAGGACGGGGTTTTATGCGGCGACAACACCGATGTTTACGGATTTCTCGCGAATCTCGATGACCGCGCAACCGGCTGGGACAAGGGCGGGCCGGCGGTGGTGATCGGGGCAGGGGGCGCGGCCCGCGCCGTCGTCCATGCGCTGTTGAGCCGGGGCCTTGCACCGGTCACCGTGGTCAACCGGACACGCGAGCGGGCGCAAAGCCTGGCAGATGATCTGGCTCCAGTTTTTGAAATCCCCGCCGCCAGCGATCCGGTTTCCGGTATTCCCGTTTCCAGCATTCCTGTTTCCGGTGGCGGCGCCGGCCATCCTGTCGCCATCGCCGGTCTTGATGACATCAACACCCACATCGCCACCGCATCGGTCATCGTCAACACCACGTCCGCCGGTTTGCATGGCGCCGCACCGCTGGCCATCAACTGGCAGCGCGCCAATCCCGACGCGCTGGTCGCCGACATTGTCTATGTGCCGCTGATCACGCCGTTTCTGGCCGGTGCACAATCGGCCGGCCTGCGCATTTGCGATGGCATCGGCATGCTGCTGCACCAGGCGGTGCCGGGTTTTGAGCGCTGGTTTGGTCGGCGGCCGAGCGTCGACGAAGAATTGCGGGCCATGGTGATCGCCGATATGGACGCCGGCTGATGCGCATCATTGGGCTGACCGGTGTGATCGGCGCCGGCAAAACCACGACGGCGGCCTTGTTCGCCGCGCGCGGTTTCCCGGTTCATGACGCCGACGCTTGCGTCCATGCGCTTTATGACGGGGCTGCGGCACCGTTGATCGAGGCCGGATTTCCCGGCACAACTAACGCCGGATCAGTCGATCGCAGCAAGCTGGCGGCAGCGGTAGTCAGCGATGAACTGGCCATGAAACGCCTTGAGGCGATCGTCCATCCACTTGTGACAGCACATAAAAACAAGTTCATTACAAAAGCGAAACAAAACAATATCCGGGCCGTCATACTGGATGTCCCGTTATTATTTGAAGCCGGTGGAGATCGTTCCGTAGACGTAATAATCGTCGCCACCGCCGATACGGAGACCCTGAAAAAACGGGTTCTCGACCGCCCCAACATGACGGCGGACAAATACGCCGCGCTCGCCGCCCGCCAGATGTCCGATGCGCAAAAGCGCGCCCGCGCCCACTTGCTTGTCGACACCGGCAGGGGTCTTGATGCCGCCGGCCGTCAGGTCGCCGCGATCATCCGGGCCTTGGTCGCCGCGATTTAAAGCGCATTCCGAAAAGTGGGAACCGGTTTTCGGATAAAATGCGCGACCGACAATGTAAGCGCATTCGGCAAAAGTGGACACCAGTTTTCGGAATGCGCTGATTTTCCTAGACCGGATAATCCTCCGGGCTGATTTCGCACGCCTGCAAAAAGTGCCGCGTCTGCATTACTTCGCCGCGGGGCAGATCGTGATGCTGGTTGGAAAAAGCGGCGGAGTGGCCGTTTAACATCACACCGATCCGGTTGCCGGACTTGTGGTCGACCTGCGCGCCCAGCTCTTCCAGAACATGGATGATGGCCTTGAAATTGATATTGCCGTTGATCGGATGGTCGAACAGTTGGTGAAGCGTCTTGCGGTGTTTGTGGTTCATCGGTGTGCCCAAGTTTGCTTTCGGTAAAACCAAGCCTGCCACATTGCGCCACAACCGTCCTTGCGCAGGATCAACAACCGGACATCATCGCCCCGCCGCAACTATCCACAAGGCCGTGCGCGCCGGGCTTGCCTCTGCATCGCCGGCGGCGGTAAGTGGGCCATGCGCGAGATCGTTTTCGACACCGAGACAACCGGCCTCGACCCGGCCAGCGGCGACCGGCTGGTCGAAATCGGCTGCGTCGAATTGCTCAACCACATCCCGACCGGCCGCACGTTTCACCAATATGTCAATCCCGAACGCCCGATGTCTGCCGGTGCCCAGGCCGTTCACGGGCTCGGCGACGAATTCCTGAAAGACAAGCCGGTCTTTACCAGGATTGCCGCCGCATTTCTGGACTTCACCGCCGACAGCAAACTGGTCGCCCACAACGCCTCGTTCGACCGCGGCTTCATCAATATGGAGCTGGAGCGCGACGGCCGCGACCCGCTTCCGGCCAGCCAGTTCACCGATACACTGGCGCTGGCCCGCCGCCGTCATCCGGGCGGGTCAAACAGTCTTGATGCCCTGTGCAGCCGTTTCGGCATCGACAATTCTGCCCGCGACAAGCACGGCGCCCTGCTTGATGCTGAAATTCTCGCCGAGGTATATATTGAACTTTTGGGTGGTCGTCAGGCGAGCCTGGCGCTGCGGGCGCAGACCACCGCCGCCGAACGCGCCGGCAAAGCCGGTGCGGCCCCGCAGCGCCCGCATCCGCTGCCGCCACGCCTCACTCAGGATATGCGCGACCGCCACGCGCAATTTATCGACACGTTTCCGGTCACCGCCCTGTGGAAGACGCTTGACCGCGACGCCGATTAGAGCGCATTCCGAAAAGTGGGAACCGGTTTTCGGACCAAAATGCGCGTAAAATCAATAAGATAGAGCGCATAAAGTGATTCAATAATCACGAAATACGCTCTAAGCGCGCCGGCCGGATGACCGGCCAGCCTGTTTCAATCCATATTCAGCGGGCGGATCGTCAGGCCAACGGCGCGCTGGCCACTGGATTTTTCTGCGCCTTTTCCGCGGCCCGCTGCCGATAGAGCGCCGCAAAATCCACCGGATCGACCATCAACGGAGGAAAGCCGCCTTGCCGGGTGGCATCGGCCAGGATCTGTCGGGCAAACGGAAACAGCAGGCGCGGGCATTCGATCAGCAGGATCGGATGCAGATGTTCCTGTGCCGCGTTCTGGATCTGGAACACTCCGGCGTAGGTCACCTCGGCAACAAACATCGGCTGGTCGCCGCGCTTGGCTGTCGCCTCCAGCTTCAGCTCCACCTCATAGTCGTTACCGGACAGGCCCCGCGCATTGACATTCACATTGACGTCGAGGCTTGGCGAGGTCTCGCTGGGTGCCAGCGATTGCGGTGCAGCCGGATTTTCAAACGACAGATCCTTGATGTACTGGCCAAGGACATGAATGCCCGGCTGGGCAACAGCGGTTTGCGCACCGGGCGCGCTCTGGCCACCGGGCGCAGCTTGCTGGATATCGGAAGGGGCCGCCGCCTTCGACGTATCGGTGCTCGCCGCCGGCGTACCGTTGCCACCGTTCCCGCCGTTACCATTGTTCGCCGCGCCGCTGCCATTTGCGTTTTTGTCTGTATCGTCGTTGCTCATATTCGTATCCGTTCACTGGAATTTCGCTGCCGCCTACCATGCCGGCCGGTTTGCGACAATGGTGCGGCCCTGCAGCACCGGGATATCGGCCGCCAGGGCCTTACTTCGCATGGCCTCATTCTGTCCGTTTATTGCTCGTCCGGCCCACGCCACGGGCTATCCGGATCGGCCCGCGCGGAATATTCCCCTTCCTCAAGGTCGATGGTCTCCGGCGGCCGCTTTCCGGCCCGGCCATCCGGTGACGGGCCGCTCTTCGACCCGCCGCCATTCGACTCGCCGGCCATCGCCCCGCCGGCCATCGACCCGCCTGCTTTGACATAGAACCGCGTCGCGATCGCCCGCCACAACATCGCCCGCACCGGCGGAACGAACAGCAAGAAACCGATTCCGTCGGTTATGAACCCCGGCGTCAGCAGCAACAGGCCGGCCGCGGCGATCATCGCCCCCTCCACCAGAGGCTTGGCCGGCACCCGCTGGCCCGCCAGATCGTCACGGATACGGCCGATCATCGCCAGCCCCTGGTGGCGCAACAGCGCCGTCCCGGCGATGGCGGTTAACAATATCATCGCCAAAGTCGCGGCAATCCCGATCTGACCGCCTATAACAATAAAGGCGGTTATTTCCAGAATGGGAATCGCAAGGAAAATGAGAAACAGGGGCATGGGGAACTCCGGATTAGTCCAATATGGGCTGCCATGGGCCAACCGCAACAAGAATCGGGCCTTTTGCTGGACAATGCCGCATTCGTGCTTACATTGGACTCAAGATGCCAGCCAGTGGTATCCCCTCCCATATGTACAGGGCCGAGACGGCGCATGAGTGGCTTGTTCGACATCTATTCGATCATCTTTTTGGTTATTGCAGTGGTCATTTTCATGCGGCTGGGCAGTGTGCTCGGTCGCCGGACTGGCAGCGAGCCAACGCCGTTTGAGCGGCGGATCGAAAAATCCCCGCCCGCATCCGGCAATGATAATGTTGTCCCCTTGCCCACTCGCGATGATGCACCCGCCACGCCCGGTGGATCGGCGGTGAATGCCGCGGCACTGGCCAAACATGCCGAGCCGGGCACAAAGACCCATGATGGCATGACGGCCATTTCGGCGGCGACCAGTGATTTCGATCCCGATCATTTTCTTGCTGGCGCAAAAATGGCCTATGAGATGATTGTAACGGCCTTTGCCGATGGCGATCGCGCCACGCTGGAAAACCTTCTCGACAAGGATGTTTTTGACGGGTTTGTTTCCGCCATTGATGACCGGGAATCGCGCAAAGAGCATGTGGAATCGACCTTTGTCGGCATCGAGAGCGCCAAGATCAGCGCCGCCGAACTGGAAGACCGCACGGCCCGGGTTGGTGTTCGCTTCGTCAGCGAACTGATTTCAGCGACCAAGAACGACGATGGCGCAATCATCGAGGGCGACCCCACCGCTGTCCAGACCGTGCGCGACGTGTGGACGTTCGCCCGCGATTTGCGGGCAAAGGATCCGAACTGGAAACTGGTGGCAACCGAGGCCGTCTAAAGCGCCTACGATTTTACCACTCGCTGACCGCCAGACGAATTGCCAAATGAAGCTCTGGCCAAATCTCTTGCACGTTCGCCCACACGATCTGTTGAGATCAGATCGGTGACGTCTGACCGCCACAATACCGAACCCGCGACCGCCGGCTATCATCAGGTGGACTATTCATCGCTCGATGGCTGGGCCGATGGCGATCACCGGCCGGCCTTTGCCGCCTTCCTGAAAAGCGCCGCCCACCTGATCGGCGATCAGGCGAAAATGGCATCAGCAGCCGAAGCGCCACTTGCCACTGTTCCGCCACCCGCCATTATTCCAAAGACTCGTGCCCACGGTATCGATGGCCGCAATCTTGTCGATGTTGCCCGGCGGGCCCTTGACCTTGCCAATTGTGATCATGGCGCAGCGCCTGACAAAAATCAGGCACGCGCTTTTTTTGAGCGCTGGTTTGACCCGGTGCGGATCGATGCGGACGGATTTTTCACCGCCTACTTTGAGCCCGAAGCACCGGCAAGCCGCGAACAGACGCC
>CAXMRP010000102.1:0-4402 GCA_964196155.1 uncultured Polyangiaceae bacterium | reverse complement strand
GGACAATTCCTCCGCAGAGTTCGTGAAATATGGCCGCAACCGCCTGGCGGAGGGCAAATTGCCGCTTTGCGCGGAAATGTGCTCCACCAAGGCCCTGCTGGCCGGCGACGGTAACGTGGTATCCAATATCTACCGCGAACGCGTTGTCGCCCGTGGATTCGGTTCCGGTGCCTGGGGTTGGGGCACGGCCTACGGACAGAAATCCGGAAGCTGATCCGGCTTTTGAAACAATGCATGGCCGCGCCCCTTCGGGCGCGGCTATATATCTAGGGTCCCTACGCTAAGCGGAGGAATGCGAATGCGAAGCGACCGATTGGCGGATCGCATCAGCGGTGCAGCGCGTCTGCTGTTTGCCGTCTGTATTTTGACATTTACGATCACGGCCACGTTGGCGGTGTTTTCGAACGCCAATGCGCAAAGCTCGGTTCGCCCGCCGACGAGCGCCGATACCGGCTTTTCTGATCCATCCGTATCGGGCCAGGTTCCGGGCAACGCGCTGGGATCGACATCGGATTCCGAACTCTGGCGTGCCGTCAAGAGCGGCACCGCCGGCAAGGTCTCCATTCCCGACAAAAAGGCCAGTATGCTGGTTCAGTATGAAGGCCAGATCTGGCGGGAGATCCACAATGGTATGGTGCCGCTTTATGGCGCCTGGGCCATTCTCGGCGTAATCGTTCTGCTGGCGATCTTCTTTGCCGTCTTTGGCCGGGTGAAGATCGACAACGGCCCTGCCGGGATCACGATCACGCGCTTTTCGGCGCTGGAGCGCGGCGGCCACTGGCTGACGGCAGGCTCGTTTGTGCTGCTTGCCTTGACCGGTTTGAATATTCTTTATGGCCGCAGCGTCGTCATCCCGGTCATTGGCCAGGACGCCTATGCCGCAATCGCCCAATGGGGAAAATACATCCACAATTATGTCGCTTTCGCCTTTATCGCCGGGCTGATATTCATTTTCTTCCACTGGGTTCTGCACAACATTCCGAGCCGCAGTGACATTTTCTGGCTCATGAAGGGCGGCGGAATTTTGGTCAAGAACGTCCATCCGCCGGCCCGCAAATTCAATGCCGGGCAAAAAATCATCTTCTGGCTGACGATCCTGGGTGGAGCCTCTGTATCGCTGTCGGGATGGTCGCTGCTGTTTCCGTTCACCACCTCCCTCATGACCTGGATGATGGAGATGTCACAGACGGTTGGCCTTGATCTTCCGGCCTGGCTCGGCCTGCCCGACCCGCCCTATACAGGTGTAGTCGAACAGCAGATGAACCAGATCTGGCATGCCGCCATGGGCCTTTTCCTGACCGCTGTAATCATCGCTCACGTCTATATCGGTTCGCTCGGCATGGAAGGCGCGTTTGATGCGATGGGTACCGGTGAAGTCGATCTCAATTGGGCACGCGAGCACCACAGTTTGTGGGTAGAAGAGCTCGAGCAGGAACTCGACGAGGATGCTGCCAAACATGGCGGATCGTCCGTGCAACCGGCCGAGTAGCGGGTCATCGACAATAACAAGTACCGTGGTCAGGCCGCGCGCGGCCTGCCGCGGCGCGCTCACCGCTCTGGGCCTGTGCTTGCTGAGCGCCCCTGGTCTGATCGGATATGGCCTCCCGGCAATGGCAAAAGCTGAAGAAGCGCGCCTGCCGGAGACGCTGATCGGCCACGGCGGCCCCGTCATGGGGATCGACGTCGATCCGGCGACCGGCCGTGTCTTGACGGCGTCCTTCGACTATTCGGTCATCTTGTGGTCGCTTAACGGCGATGGCGCCATTCACAGCGCAGCCGGCACGGTCCGCCACCGGCTCATCGGTCACAATGCCGCCGTCAACGACGTGGCATTCGTGCCCGGCGCCGAAAAAGCCGTTTCGGTCTCCGATGATGGCTCGATGATTGTTTGGGACCTCAATGACGGCACGGTGATCCGCCGGCTTGAAGACACCGGCGACAAGGTTCTCGATGTCACTGTTTCCGCCGACGGCCGCTTTGCCGCCATTGCCCGCTGGGACGGCACCGCCCGGCTGATTGATCTTGGCTCATTGTCAGAAGTCCAGCGCTTCGAGGGCCATCGCGGCAACGTCAACGCCGTCGCCATGTCCGGCGATGCTGCGACGCTTTACACCGGTTCCTACGATGGCTCGATCCGCGCCTGGAACACCGCGACCGGCGAGGAAACGGCGCTTGTCCTAAATCACGGCTGGGGCATCAACGCGATCGTTCTTACCGGTCAATCGCTTGTATTTGGCGGCCTCGACGGGACAATTGCGCGTATCGATCTTGAAACCGGTTCGGTGCACGAACTCGCCAAGGCCGAGCGCCCGGTTCTGTCGCTTTGCCTTTCAGCAGATGGCGGTCGGCTCGCTGTCGGTGACGGCGACGGGCTGATCCGCATCTTCAATATTGCGGACTGGGCGCCAGCGGAGCAATACAGCAACCCCAACGGTCCGGTCTGGGGGCTGGCATTTGCCGATTCTGGAGGCAAGACGGTCTACCACAGCGGCCTCGACGACTTCGCCGTGCTGTGGCAGGTCGAGCCGAGGAAGGCTTTTGAGCCGCCCAAGACGGTCTATCCAAGGCGCTTTCAAATAACCGCCGACATGGGTCCGGGCGAGCGTCAGTTCCAGCGCAAATGCAGCGTCTGCCATACCCTTGTTAAAGACGATCGCAACCGCGCCGGCCCGACGCTTTTCGGCATTTTCGGGCGAAAGGCCGGGTCGCTGCCGGGTTATTCGTATTCGGAAGGCTTGTTAAAATCCGATATAGCCTGGAACGAGGAAAGCATCGCCAGGCTGTTCGATCACGGGCCGGATGTTGTAACGCCCGGCACGAAAATGCCGATACAGAGGCTGAAGAGTCCGGCCGACCGCAATGCGCTGATCGCCTTTTTGAAGACCGCGACGGCGCCGGACAATGAACGACATGGATTGGGAGATCAGGAACAATGAAGGCATTTATCGGCGGCATCGTCGCAATTATCGTGATTGCCGTGGGGGCGATGGTCGTATTGGATACCCTGGGCTTTTCATCGCAGGACCGGTTCACCTCCGAGCGCGGCTCCGTCCGCCTTGGCGACGGTTGAGGCGCAGATAACGCCGCAAGCGCGGTTTTTCGAAAAATGCGTGGGTTTTTGGCCGGCCGGCTTGTCCTCGCCTTGGCGGCCATCGCCGTGCTGCCCCATGATGCCCAGGCATTCGACGACGTTAGGACGCCGGCTCTTGAAAAGGCCATGCGCTCTGTCGTCAGTGTCCTGCCTGCGTGGGCCGGCCGCCCGCCATCGGCGGAAGAACCGGAAGGGTCCGGCGTTGTTGTGGCCGATGGACGGCTGGTGCTGACTGCCGACCACATTCTCGGTAATCCCGTTGGCGTTCGCATCCGCACCATTGAAGGCGATATTCGCGCTGCCCGGATATTGGCACGCGACAGCGAAACGGATCTGGCGCTGCTTGCGGTCGACCAGCCCTTGCCGGCCTTGCGCTTTGACGATGAGGTCGCTATCGGCGAACCGGTCTGCGCGCTCGGCAATGCTTTTGGTCTCGGCGTCTCGGCCACTTGCGGGACTGTTTCGGCCGTTAGAAAATCGGGCACCGGGTTCAATTCAATCGAGGATTTTATCCAGACCGATGCGGCCGTCAATCCGGGCATGTCAGGCGGCGCGCTGATTGATCGTGATGGCAATCTTGTCGGCGTGCTTTCAGCGATTTTCACCAAGCGGTCGGATGCCAATATCGGCGTCAATTTTGCCGTTTCAGCAAGACTTTCTCAAACCGCACTCGCCCGGCTTCGCTCGCGAACCAAGACATCCTGGCCGGCGCTGGACGCCCGGCTTCGCCCGCACCCGCCGCGCGGTGCGACCGGGCGTTCGGGCGCGGCGGTCGTTGATGTTGCGCCGGACTCGGCGGCGGCCCGAGCCGGCCTCAAACCTGCCGATGTGATTATCGAAGCCGGCGGCCGCAGGGTGCGCGGACCGGATGATGTGGTGGCGGCCTTTGCGCTTGCCGCCGGTGAGGACGGCCTGGCGTTATCAGTTTTGCGAGTTGGCGAAATTGTCACGATAAAGGTGCCAATTGGCCAATAATATCATATGCTTGGTATGAATATCTGAATCGGATTGCGAAGCGCCGGAATCACAATCTGAACATCTTGAATCAATCTGACAGGAGACAGTGCCATGAGCGAGGATTTCAACCAGGATCGGCTGAATATGTCGCTTCGAAAATTTCTCAAGCAGGTCGGCGTGACTTCGCAGCGCGAATTGGAAACGCTGATCGATGAGAAGGGCCTGCGCGGCAGCGGCAAGCTCGCCGTTCGCGCCGTTCTGACCGCCGAGGGCACCGACCTTGAACATGTTGTGGAAGGTGAAATCGATCTCGGGTGAAGCGTCATATTTAACCGGTCGCCGATTGTTGCTACC